>VGHR01000037.1 GCA_016868205.1 Betaproteobacteria bacterium | reverse complement strand
AGACTCACTAAACAAATCTTTGGAGTCCGGATTTGATGTAGAAGCCTACCACGGCGGAACTGTAAAAACAACAAAGCAGTTCTTGTTTTACAAAACATGGTACGAGCACCAGCTTGCAACGATGGATGAATCTACGATGGTTATTAACGCAACCGAAGGCGGCGCAAGAATCAAGGGAGCGCTTCAGATCGGCTTCTCCGATGTCTGCGCTCAAATTAGACTGACTTCTCTACGCAAGCAAAGCTTACCGACCAGCGGCACGACAGCCATCCGGATAGATCATCTTGAGACACTACAACGAGGCATAGAGGAACTTCAGGATAAGACGGCCAATTTCAGGGATGTGGCTTCAAGGGGTGCTGCCCTCGCCAAGGCGGGGGTCAAACCATCGAACAAATTATTCACAGATATCGATAGCATCAACGAGGAGCTTAAAAGCTACGACCCGACTGTCAAGCTACTTGTTGATGCCCATGGTGCGTTAGCGCTTGAAAAAGTGCGCTACACCACTCACATACGGCAGAATTTAAGAACGAAGGGCGATGTGTTGAGCAAATACAAAGAAACCTATGAAAGTTTATTGACAGCAACCGATAAAGCATTAGCGATGCTCACCAGTATCTCTGTACTCTACGAGAAGATTCACGCCTCCGGGCATTACGATCCGAAATACCTGGAAGAAACCCTGGAGCGAGCCTAGCACCCTGCCAGTCAGTCAAAACTTCGTCAGCAGTTCCAGCACAAATAAAAAGGCCGCTGAAGAACAGCGGCTTTTTTTAATCGCTGGGCTTTACTGCTGCAGCAGCGCAAGCACTGACTGTGGCTGCTGATTCGCCTGGGCCAGCATCGCAGTCGCTGCCTGCTGGATGATCTGTGTGCGGGCCAGATCCGTGGTGGCCTTGGCGTAGTCTGTATCCAGGATACGGCTGCGCGAGGCGGCTGTATTGGTGGATACATTTGTCAGGTTGTCAGCCGCGTAGGTCAAGCGGTTGATCTTGGCGCCCAGCGTTCCGCGATACGCATCAATTGCGTTTAGTGCGACCTCCAGAGCAGCCAAAGCGTCTCCAGCTGCAGCAGCGGACAATACATCCTCGCCAATGGCGGAACCTACTCCCGACAGGCCAGTAATGCCCTCGAAAGTAACCGTGATGGTTTGCGAAGCATTAGCCCCCACTTGAAAAACCACGCTGAGAGCAGAAGCAGTAACAGCGTTGCCGTTCCATTCCGTGTTACTGGCAATCCGAGCGATCTCAGCCCCCAACTCTTGATACTCATCATCGAGCGAAGCGCGATCTGCATCCGTATTGGTGCCGTTGATAGCCTGGATAGCCAGCTCACGCATGCGCTGAAGCATATTCGTCACCTCGTTGGTGGCGCCCTCAGCAGTCTGAATCATCGAAATGCCGTCGTTTGCATTGCGAATCGCCTGGTTTAAACCACGAATCTGAGCTGTCATCCGGTTGCTGATGGCCAGGCCCGCCGCATCATCCGCAGCGGTATTGATGCGCTTGCCGGTTGACAGTTGCTCCATGGCCTTGGACATGGAGCGGTTGTTCACCGTCATCGCTTGCTGGGCGATCAGCGATTTAACATTGGTGTTGATCACAGTCATGGTCTACTCCTTTTGGATCTACTCCAGACTAGGCCCAGCCCTTCGCTGAGTCAGCCCTTTTGGCATTGAAGGTGTCAATGCTTCCTGAAAAATGATTCGACAGCTGCCAGGAAAACTTGAGAACTCACTGAACCTGTCTTAGCCCAAAAGGGCCATGACATAGCGAGGCAACTGGTTGGCCTGAGACAGCATGGCGGTGCCGGCTTGCTGAATGATCTGCGTGCGCGCCAGCTCGCTGGTGGCCTTGGCATAGTCGGCATCCAGAATTCGGCTGCGGGAGGCGGCCGAGTTGGTCATAACATTCGCGGCGTTGTCCGCCGCGTGCACGAGCCGGTTGATTTTGGCGCCGGTGCTGCTACGAAAGTCGTCCACCGCGGCAATGGCCTCATCGATGGCAGATATCGCGCTCGAAGCGGATCCGGCGCTGAGAATTTCCGCACCGGCGCTTAAAGAAGATGCGACGGCTGAAGTCTCAAGGTCTTTAAACACAAAGTCTATGGTCTGACCTGAGCCTGCGCCCACTTGAAAATCAACTGTGGCAACATCACCATTGAGAATGTTTTGTCCATTCCATTGCGTTGTTTCAGCGATACGCGTAATCTGCGCGCGAAGTTCACCAAATTCGTCGTCTAATGCGGTTCTTTGGCCAGCATTCGTGCCATTGACAGACTGAACTGCCAATTCGCGCATACGAATCAGCATATTGGTAATTTCTTCGGCGGCGCCGTCGGCAGTTTGCAACATTGAAATGCCGTCACCTGCGTTGCGCATGGCTTGGCTCAAACCCCGCACCTGGGTGTTCAATCGGTTGGCGATAGCCAAGCCCGCCGCATCGTCTTTGGCTGAATTGATGCGCTTGCCCGTGGACAGTTGCGCCATGGCGTCGTGCAGCGCCCTCTCGTTTTTCACGAGAGATTGCTGAGCCACTAGTGCCTTGAGGTTGGTGTTGATGACCGTCATATGAACTCCCAGGCAAAGACTTGCGATAACCTCAATCCAGCGAATCGACGAAACGAGGCTCTCGATCCGAGATCTCCAGGCAGACCAATCCTCTTGAGCTGCCGCCGGCTGGCGCGATGGCCGTCAAGGTCAAACCGCCCCGCCTTCCCCCGTATCGGCAGCAGCCAGGAAAACTTGAGGAAAAAAAGCCCGGCTTTCAGGGCCGGGCTTTTGCAATAGCTCACCGAATTACTGCAACAAACTCAAGACGTTGGCCGGTTGCTGATTAGCCTGGGCCAACATGGCGGTAGCGGCCTGCTGAATGATTTGCGATCGAGCCAGCTCGGTAGTTGCGGTAGCGTAGTCAGCGTCCTGGATACGGCTGCGCGAGGCGGCTGTATTGGTGGATACATTCGTCAGGTTGTCAGCCGCGTAGGTCAAGCGGTTGATCTTGGCACCCAGCGTTCCGCGGTACGCATCAATTGCGTCTAGTGCGATTTCCAGAGCAGCCAAAGCGTCTCCAGCTGCAGCAGCGGACAATACATCCTCGCCAATGGCGGAACCTACTCCCGACAGGCCAGTAATGCCCTCAAAAGTAACCGTGATGATTTGCGAAGCATTAGCCCCCACTTGAAAAGCCACGTTGAGAGCGGTAGCAGTAATAGCGGTGCTGTTCCATTCCGTATTACTGGCAATCCGAGCGATCTCGGCCCCCAACTCTTGATACTCATCATCGAGCGAAGCGCGGTCGGCAACTGTGTTGGTACCGTTGATAGACTGGATCGCGAGTTCCCGCATACGCTGCAACATGTTGGTGACTTCGCTGGTCGCGCCCTCGGCCGTCTGAATCATGGAAATGGCGTCGTTGGCATTGCGCACCGCCTGATTCAGACCACGGACCTGGGCGGTCATTTTGTTGGCGATCGCCAAGCCGGCAGCATCATCTGCAGCCGAGTTGATGCGCTTGCCGGTTGACAGTTGCTCCATGGCTTTGGACATGGCGCGGTTGTTGACGGTCAGGGCCTGCCGGGCAACCAGGGACTTGATGTTGGTGTTGATGACAGTCATGGATCAGCTCCTAAAAAACAGGGGGCCACTGGGCGGGTTGAAAACTTCTGTTCGGATTCCCGTAGCGTTGACTGCGGGCCTTATAGTCGATGAATCGGCTCAGGCTTCAAAAACTTGAGGCCGCGCCTTCAATCAGCTCACGGCGTCGTAGAGAAGACCTTTCATGTCTTCCAAGGAATGCGCTACCTTGAGCAGGGTCTCGTCAGGGATCTGGCGAACCACCTCCCCGGTTTGCGAGTTCTTCACCGTGATCACGGTCTGGCTCGACTTTTGGTCGACGCTGAAGGCCAAGGCCCGGCCTTCCTGGCGCATTTGTTCATTCAGCCGCTCGACCGCCTCCTCAATTTCTTTGCGCAGCCGGGCTGCATCAAAGGGCGGGCGGCCGGTGGGTTTGTCGGCCTCTTCAGGCGTCTTTGCAGGCGCCTCTTTCTTTTGCACCGGCATACCGGCCCTAACTGCCTTGGCAGCCTCGGCGCGGGCCACTGCATCGGGCAGACCCGGGGTCGTTGGTTGAATAGCTTCGCTCATGGTCGAGTCCTCGACATTTAGCCCCCGCCCGAAATGGGCAGTGGGCGGCCATGGGGCCGCCCTCGGGGGTTGTCGAGTGGGGAATCGGAGCGAGCTGGGGGAACTTTAGGGAATGAGGGAAAAAACGCCACGACGCAAAAACCGATCCCCACGCTGGCGTGCCTGCTTAATGTGACCGTCTGGACGAAATGAATGACTTTTTACTTATTGGTGTAGGCGGCCATCATGCCCTCAAAGCTGCTTTTCATGTTCTCGCGCAAGCTGTTGGCGCTGCCGACCATGGACTCCATGACGCTGAACTGTTCGATGTAGCGGTCAAAGGCCTTGCTCATGCGCTCCTCCAGTTTTTTGAGGTCGTCCTTGTATTTGCTCAGGTCCTTGGTGGCGCTGTCGGTCTGCTTGGCAATGACACCGGTGGATCGGAGCATTTTGTCCAGGGTCACCACCGCATCGCCGGCCAGGCCGGCAGCGGCCGGGCTGAATAGGCTCTTGTTGCTCGTGCCCGCGGTAAACATGTGTACGACATCCGAATACTTGCTGGCCAAGGACTGGTCTAGGGTGGTTTCGCTCAGAACCATCCGGCCCGTCCTGTCCAGCGAGAGCCCGACATCACGCGCGGCCTTGACGGTCCCGCTGACGGTGCTGGAGTTCTCCACGAGGAGATTGCGTATCTCTGTCCGTATGGTCCTGAGCAGCCGATCGCCCGCAAGAGTTCCACCCACACCCTCCACATCGCTTTTGCTGTCGCCCAAAATCTTGAGCGCCTCCTCAAAATCGTTGTAGGCCGAGACCAGCGCCTTGATGTTGTCCTTGGTCGTCTGCGTATCGCGGCTGATCGCAACCCGTGCGGTCCCGGTCGTGGTGGCCACCAGATCCAGGGTGACGCCAGAGATGACCCCGGTGAGGGTGTTACTGGTGCCGGAGTGGAGTTGGCCGTTAACACGCACCCGCGCGTCGCTGGCCTCCTCAAGCGTCGTCTGCACGAGTTGCGGCGCTGTCACGCCTGCTTGCAAGGAGCCCGGGTCCACAGACAAAGCAAAGCCCTTGTCCGCACCCGTGCCCCCCTGAATTTCCAAGGCATAAACCGTGTTGCCATTCTCACTTCGTCGCACCAATTGGGCTGTCACACCGAGGCTGTTGCTGCTGCTATACGCATTGATCGCGGCTGCCACGGCCTGGGGCGTGTCGGTCACGCCCGCCAGGGTGTGTACGCTCCCGCCCACCGTCAGTGTCAAATCAATCGGGCTCCCTGTGTTGAGCGAGGCACTGGCAGAGACAAAGCCTTGACTGCGGCTGCGCTGTCCCGAGGCCAGTTGCAGCACCGCTATGTCGTGTGACGCACTGGCCGCACCGCTGGCGGCGGTGACATTGAGTGCCGTTGCCTGGTTGTTGCTGACCTTAAGTCCGCCAAACTCGCTGGCATCGTTGAGCTTTTCGAACGCGCTCTTGAGCTGCCCGACCGAATACTTCAGGCCAGCGTAGCCCGAGATGCGAGCCTCGGTCTTGCTGATACGGGCATCAATCCGCTCCTTAAAGGGCTTTTTTTCCGCCTCGACCAGATTCTCTGCCAGGCTCTTGATGTCAATGCCCGAACCCGCGCCGAGGGTGCTGACAATGGTGTTGGTGGCCATGGCGCTTCTTTTGGGCAGTTGATCCGGGTGGGAATCGGCTCAGGCGAGCAAAACTTGAGTCTCTTCAAGGGCTAAGGTGCAATCGGTGCTCATCGCAGGTAATCGAACAAGGTCAGCTGCGATATCTTGGCAAAACTGCTTTGCGCCGCCTCCAGAGACAAGACCTGCTTGTTCATCTCGGTGATGGCCTTGGCATAGTCCAGGTCTTCCACCTTCGACAGACTGGATTTGACGGTCGTCAGCGTGTCCTGAATCATCAGGCCTTGATGCTCCAGGATGGCTTGGTCGGTACCAATATCGGCCTGAGCCAACAGCAGCCCCTCGAGCATGCTGTCAAGCTCACCATGGCCCCGCTGAATGTCTTTCTGAACCGAAGTGTCCATTGCCGTGATCAGGTCGTCGAAGGCCTCGAAAAATCCCACTCCCTTCGGGCTGCCGAGACCCTCGGTGCGGACCACTCGCACAAAAACCTCCGAACCCGCCCGGTTGATGGGCAACGCGCGCTGATCGCCAATCATCACCTCCATCCGGGTCTGGTCGCCGTGATACACCGGTGGACCCAGGGGATCGTCAGAGGCTGGGGCGAAAGGCTTGAGGTGAACCCGGCTGCCGGCAAAGAGAAAATTGCCATTGATATCCTGCGTATTGGCCAGGCTGAGAATCTGCTCACGCAGCCCGGAGAGCTCGGCCGCGATTGCGCGCCTGTCGCCAGGAGAAACGGTGTCGTTGCTGCCCTGGACGGTGAGCTCCTTGACGCGGAACATCAGGTCGATCACGCTGGTGAGCGCGCCCACCTCGCCGTCGAGACGGCCTTGAACCAAACCGATGTTGGTCAGGTAGTTCTCCTGCCGGGCCTGCAGTGACTTAAAGCGCTGGATGGTGGCCACCTGATTGGGCTCGTCGCTGGGGCGCACCACCTGCTTGCCGCTGGCCACCTGCGACTGTGACTTGACCAGCCTGCCCTGGAGGTCGCTCATCTGCTCGGCGGCCCGATCAAAGAGAAAGCTGTTGGATATTTTCATTGTGACAACCCAAAGGCTTACTGAATACGGACAACGGTGTCAAACAACTGCTGCGCCATCTGCATCACCTTGGCAGACGCCTGATAGGCCTGCTGAAAGCGGATCAGATTGGCCGCTTCTTCGTCGAGATTGACCCCGGAGACCTTATCCCGGGTTTCAGCGGCCTGATCCCGAACCACCGTCAGCGCCTCTTTCGCAATCGCGGCTTGACGGGCGATATTGCCCATCTCGTTGACATGATCGATGTAGCCCGAGCTGATGGTCTTGGTGCCGGCCACCAGCTTGACGCTCTCCAGGGCCGCAATGGCTTTGATGTTGTCGTTGTTGCCAAAGCCGTCTTTATTGCCATCAAGCACAAACCGATCGCCCACCTTGGGCAGATTGCTAAAGCTGATGGACAGACCCTGGAAGTAAATGCCGCCCCCGGGCAGACTGGCATCGAGCCGCTCAGGATCAAGAACCCGCTCGGCCATCACAGTGGCTGTGTTGATATCGGTGATTGTGTATTTCAGCTGGCCGCCGCTCAGCTCGGTGATTTCGATTTCCATGGGCTGCTCGCGCAACTGCAGATCCAGTGGCTTGGCCTGACCGCTGTAGCTGGCAGAGACCGAGGCCAGACTTCCGGTGCCGTCGTTGACAAAGACAAGCACATCCTCGGGCAGTGTGCCTCGAATGTGTGCAGCGGCACGCAGTCCCATGGCAGCCAGGTCCGCAGGTTTCGCCGATTTCGAGGGGTCTCCAAAACCCAGATCGATATGGGTGGAAGCAAGCGGGTTGGGGATACTGCGGGTCATCTCAAACTGCCCGCCATACACCTTGGCCTCGAGGCCCAAGGCGTTTCCAGGTGAGGCGGGCCCGATCTCGATGGATCGGCCCCCTTCCCCGTCGACATTGGTCAGAACCAGCTCTCCATGAATAGACACATAAGCCTGGACACCGGTATCACCAGACCGGCTGTTGATCGCGTTCATCCAGTCCTCGGCCGTCGGGTTGAGTCCCGCCGGGGGCACAATGGTCTCCACTTGGCCCGGCACGCCCACCGTGAGGGGATATTCATTCTTCAAGGATGAGCCTGCAACCCTGACTTCATTGAAAGCCCGAGCTGAGATACCCAGATCATGGCCAGTCCCAGGAGGGCTGGCCCAGGCATTGATCCATTCACTTATCCCTTTGGCATCCATAGGCCCAGAGCCTGTGGCCGGCAACTCAATGCCATTGATTTTGAGGGCACCAGCGGCGAGTCCGGCAAAGCTGCCGCTAACACGGCCACTGGTGAGCAGCGCCGGTGCCCGCTCACCGGTGATGGCATTGCCCAGGCCGTCAAAGCGTTGCAACACCCGCTCCTCGGCCCGGACACCATAGAAAATGTCCATATCCTTGTAAGCCGACGCCCCGGAAAAGCCCAGGTACTGCGTGCTGTAAGTGGCCCCGGGGGTCATGCCTGGCTGCTGCAATATCGCCAGTTGCTCCAGGCCATCGAGTTCACGACCGAGCAGGTGTCGGCTGTCGCGTGTGATTAACTGCAATTGCTGATCACCGCTGGCCGCATTGAGGTACAGGGTGACACCCTTAAGCCCCGCACTGATCGTGCCCACGCTGGCCATGGAGGGTGAGTTCGAAAGACGCATCTCTTTACCAGCCGACGGATGCGGGTTGTTGACCAGCACCTTATCGATGGGGGTGGGTTGAACCTCGGCCGGGGCTTTGAACGCCACAGTTGCATCAGCCAGGCCGGTGTTTTTGGCGTTTTCGATCACCCGAAACTGTGCCGCTGCGGCAATGCGCATCGGGTCGTCCAGGGCCAATTGCAAACCCGCCGCGACAAACCGCGCCTGGGGATTGACCTTGAAGAGATCTCCGCCCACCATGCCGTAGCCATCGACGCCAGAGCGATGCAGCTGATTGATTTCACCCACCAACTTGCCGGCCAGAAAATCCATCGCATCGCGGGTGCTGTCGAGCACTTGTTCGCGAAAGGCCAGCAGACCCGCCAGCTTGCCGCTGGTCACTCCGCCCAGGGGCGAGGGCTTGGGGCCATACGGGTCGTAGACCAGACCAATGCGCTCCGGCGCGGCGGTGTCAAAGGTGTACCCCACCCGGAAAAACCGGGTGTTCTGAACAATCACATCCTTTTCGATGGAGCCGCCCAGACTCACGGTCACCGAGCCATTGACGGCAAACGAGGTGCGTATACGCGCAAACTCGGACAGCTGAGACAAAAGGCGATCTCGCTGATCGAGCAACTCCGACGGCTGACGGGAGGCCATGCTGATCTTGGCCAGCTGCTCGTTGACGGCAGCCAGTTGCGCCGACAGGCTGTTGACCTCCCCCAAGCTGGCCTCCACAGCCTCCTTGGTCTCGGTATCCATCAGGTCAAGCTGGCTGGAAATCTGGCCGAAACGGGAGGTCAAGCCCTGCGCATCGCGGTAAAACTCGCCGCGCAAGACGGTCGAAGCCGGATCGGTGGTCAGCGCGCGAGCCGACGAAAAAAACTGGTCCAGCGCACTGACCAGGCCGGCCTCCTCGCTGCCCATCAGGTCGATGATTCGGTTGCCATAGAGCACCATGGGCTCCTGGCTGGCGACCTCACTGGAGCTGGCGCGTAAATTGGCATCGGCAAAGGCATCGTACTGGCGCTTGACACGGTCGAAGACCACACCCGTGCCGATGAAAGCCGAGCCCACCTGACGGGGCGTGCCCGAATTGAGCTCCACCGACTGCCGGGTGAAGCCCTCGGTCGAGACATTGGCAATGTTGTTACTGACCGTCCCCAGCGCCAGCTGGTAGGCGGTGACCGCGTTGCCCCCAATGCCAAGCAGATCGCTCACCGCTCACCCCCGCCCAGTTGTTTGGGAGCCAGAGGAAACAGAGGGCCCGGTTGACGCACGAGCTTGGGCGCGGGCTGGACCGCCGCATCCCTGAGGGGCACAACCTGCGCTGGGGCATCCAGGCTGCGAACCGCTGGCGCCGTACCCGCCTCGCGGGCTTGCAGGGCCTGCTCGGTGCTCATGGCGCTCATCTGGCGCTCCTGGGCCTGCACCAGCATATCGGCCAGCCCCAGGGCATTGCGCCGGGCCAAGGCAATGGAGACCTCGCGGTCAAACAGCGCCTCGTAGGTGCTGGTGTGCGTCGAGTTAAGAAGATCGCTTTTGTCGATGGACTCGCGCATGGACTTCATCATCATTTGCAAGAACAAGGCCTCAAACTGCTGCGCAGTCTCGCGCAGGGCGGCCTTGCCATCACGCGCGGCCTTACCCCTGAGCTGACCCAGGCCCTGAAAGTCCAGATAGGACTTGGCGGTGGCGTCGTTGAGGCTGTCCATGGCGCTTTGGCATCGATTGAAATCAGATCACGACCAGCTCGGCGCGCAAGCTGCCCGAGCTCTTGAGGGCTTCAAGAATGGCGATCAGCGACGACGGGGATGCCCCCACCTGGTTGACCGCATCGACAATTTGCCGCAGGTCTACGCCCGGCTGGAACAGAAACATCGGCTTGTTGGGCTCATTGACCGCCACTTCGGCGTTCTGTACCCCCACCGTCTGACCGGCGCCCAGCGCATTGGGTTGCGACACCTCGTTGGTGGCCGATATCGCCACCGAGATCGTGCCGTGCGAGACCGCAGCGGCGCTGACCCGTACATTGCGACTGATGACCACGGTACCGGTACGCGAGTTGACCACCACCCGCGCCGGTGGTTCACCCGGCTGCACATCGAGGTTTTCAACCATGCTCAAAAACGCGACGCGCTGGGTTAAATCTTGCGGCGCGCGGACGGCCACCGACACGCTGTCAATCGCCTGAGCCACACCGTCGCCAAAGCGACCGTTGATGGCTCCCACGATGGCCGACATGGTGGTGAAATCGCCCTCGCGGATGTTGAGCACCAGGTGCTCGGCTGTCGCAAAGGGCGTGTCCACAATGCGCTCAACCGTCGCCCCCCCTGGAATGCGGGCCGATGTGGGTACACCGATCGCCACTTTGGCGCCGGCTGCCGCGGCGTCGATGCCGGTGGCGGTCAGCGCGCCCTGGGCCAGCGCATAGACCTCTCCGTTGATGCCACGCAGGCTGGTCAGCAGGAGAGAGCCGCCGCGCAAATTTGTGGCCTTGCCGATGGCCGAGACATTGATGTCGATCTTCTGGCCGGGCTTGGCAAAGCCAGGCAGCTCAGCGGTCACCATGACAGCCGCTGCGTTTTTAATTTCCATCTTGCCTTCACCGGTCTTTTGTACCGCCTTCTCAAATTCGGCGACGGTCTCCTCGGGCTTGACGCCCATCCGCGCCAACAGCGCTTTCATGCTCTGCACGGTGAAGGAGACATCGGCACCATCGCCCGTGCCCTGCAGACCCACCACCAGACCATAGCCGATCAGCTGATTGGAGCGCTTGACGGCAACACTGGCCAAGTCCTTGATACGGTCGGCGTAGGCTGCAGAGGGCAGCAAAGCCGCAGCCAGAGCGGCTGCGGCCATCCAAGGAACGCATATGGATTTCATGGTCTCATCTCCCTAGAAGGGCAACAGCTTGAGCAGCAGGCTCATGCCCCAGCCCGGCTTGGAGGTGGTGGCCAGATCGCCCGTACCCCGGTAAGCAATCTGCGCATTGGCCAGGCGGCGCGAATGCACGACATTGTTGGAGGTGATGTCGTCGGGGCGAATGATGCCCGCCACCTGGATGACCTCAGTGCCCTCGTTCAGGGCCAGCTGCTTCTCCCCGCGAACCACCAAATTACCATTGCTCTGAACCTCAACCACGGTGACGCCGACGGCGCCCGTCAACTTGGCGCCCTGGGTAACCTCTCCGCCGCCGCTGGTGGACAGCTCGGTATTGCGCAAGTTGAGACCCTGGCCCAGTAGCCGGTTGACCCGGCTGTTGAGTGCATTGGGGACCATATTGTTGGAGGACTTGCGGCTGGCCTCCATTTCCGAATTGCGGCTGCCCGACGACTCTTCGTCCAGGATCACGGTGATGACATCGCCGACCTGATAGTTGCGGCCGCGGCCGAACAGGTTGTCGCCGAGTCTGCTGTTGTAAATGGCACCAGTGGGTGCAGCCAGCGCATCGCGCGAAGGGGGCACCACAGGGGTAAAACCAGGGCTGTGGGACATGGGCTGTGGCGGCATGGCGTTGCAGCCGGCCAGGATCACGGCAAACAGGCCGATGCAGAGGGTTTTCATCAAACGGCCCCCGATCACATACGCTCGTTGACGAAGCGCAGCATGCCGTCGACGGCCGAGATCGCCTTGGAGTTGATCTCATAGGCGCGCTGGGTCTCGATCATGTTGACCATCTCCTCGACCACATTCACATTGGAGGCCTCGAGCGACCCCTGGATGATGGCGCCCGCACCGCCCTGGCCCGGCGCCAAAACCTGCGGCGCCCCGGAGGCCGGGGTTTCTTTCATCAGGTTTTGCCCCAGAGACTGCAAGCCGCTGGGGTTGATAAAGCGGGCCACCTGTAGCTGCCCGATCACTTGGTTGCCGCCCCCCGTCAGCTCGACCGAGACGGTGCCATCACGACCGACTGACAAGGCCGATGCGTTTTGCGGCACAGTGATGGCCGGCTGCAAGACCGCGCCACTGGAGGTGACCAACTGCCCGGTATTGGACAGCTTGAATCCACCATCGCGGGTGTACGCCAGCGTGCCGTCGGCTTGGGCAATCTGAAAAAATCCCCCTCCGGCAATGGCCAGGTCCAGCGGGTTCTGGGTGGTCATCATGTTGCCCTGGGCATGAATTTTCTCGGTGGCCACCACACGCACGCCGGTACCGAGCATCAGGCCGGTCGGCGCCTGGGAGTTGGCATCCGTCTGACTGCCCGCCTGCTTGATATTCTGATAGAGCATGTCCTCGAACACCGCGCGGTCGCGCTTATAGCCTGTGGTGTTCACATTGGCCAGGTTGTTCGAAATCACATTCATTCGGGTCTGCTGGGCATCCAGGCCCGTCTTGGCCACCCACATTGACGCATCCATAGTCAGCTCCTTAAAAAGTTTTTACCGCCGCACTCAGCCACCGAGTTTGAGCATCGAGGTAGCGCCTTCATCGTTGGTTTTGCTCTCTTTGATGATGCGGACCTGCTGCTCAAAATTTCGGGCCTGGTCCATGAGCTTGATCATGATTTCCATGGCGTTTACATTGCTACCCTCAATCGCCTTGGGAGTGACCCGCCCCGGTACCGAGCCGTTGGTGATGTCACTGCCGTCGGCCTGGCCCGACACCTTAAACAGGCCGTCTTCGCGCCGCTCCAGCTGAGCTTGACTGGCATCGCGCAAAAGAAGTCGACCCACCAATACGCCGGCTTCATTGGGAACGGCCGGATTACCCGCGTAGATGCTGCCGTCCGGATTGATCGTGATCTTGCCGGTGGCCGGGACGGTAATGGGCTGACCACCTTCACCGCGGACGGCAAATCCCGCACCGGTTTGCAAAACCCCGGTGGCCGTGACCTGCAAATCGCCGCGGCGAGTGAATGCGAGCTTGCCGTCGCGGGTACTCACACCCAACACGGCTTGCTGATTCATCGCTACATCAAGCTCACGACCCGTTGCAATCACCGGACCGGGCTTGAGCGATATGATGTCTTTGGATACCGACTCCGGCTGCATCCGGGTTGCAAGGCCGGCGCCTTCGGCCTTGATAGCCCGCATGGCCACCTCGTAGCTGCGCTTGAAGCCCGGCGTGGACACATTAGCCATCTCGTTGGCCGTGACCTGCCGTGAGACGCGCTGCTCGTTGATGGCGGCCACTGCGTTGAATGCCAAGCGATCCATGTCTCAAGTTTCCTTGTGCGCGTCCGATTAGACGATCAAGTTAAGGTCAACCGCGAATATTGATAATGGCCTGAGTCATCGTGGTCGATGTCTCGATCGCCTTCGCATTGGCCTGGAAGTTACGCTGAGCGGTAATAAGATCCACCAGCTCCTGCGTCAGGTCCACATTCGACCGCTCCGTCGCACCGGCACGGATGGTTCCGAAACCGGCGCCTCCGGCTGTACCAAGAATCGGGTTGCCTGAGGCGGCTGAAGGCAAAAAGCTCGAATCACCCATCTGGCGCAAACCTTTCGGGCTAGAGAAATTGACCAGAAGAATCTTGGCCAAAGACTTTTGCGCGCCGTTTGAATACGAGGCGCTAACTAGGCCATCCACGGCAATTTCTACGCCCACTAGATCGCCTTCAGGAGCGCCGTCCTGGGACTGAGACAGCACCGCAAAGGGGGAAGAGAACTGAGTTGACTTAGAGTAGTCGATATTGATGGTCAGCGCCCCCTTACCGCCTGCTAAGAACACAGTTTCCAACTGCGTGCCTGCCAGCGGAGAAACAATATTGCCGCCGGTGTCGAAGGTCAGCTCGCCCTTGTCAAGGAAGATGGGCGACCAGTCCGGCAGGGACTTGAAGCCCTCACCGTTCGTAGTTTCTTTACCAAATTCGTCGATATACATCGGCTTGGCTACCCCATCCGACACTTCTACAAACTGCTTTGGCTTGATCCAAGAGCTCGTCGTACCTCGGCCCGACTCGGCTTGGCTTAGACCCCAGACGGCTTGTCCAGATACCTTGATGAAGCTGGCGCCGCCGGTGGTTCCCGTGGTAAATTCGAATCGCTGAAGGTCCTTGTTGAAGCTCACCGCTACCCCGTTGACAGTGCGCCCCGAGCTGTCGGTCATGCGGTTGATGCCATCCTGCAGACGCTGTTGAAAGGTGGCGAGCGAGTAGTCAGTGCCTGTGGGCAAGACAACCTCGCCCGACACATCATTGACGGTGACCTTAAACCGATTGTTCGTTGTATCCACCGCGAAGCTGCTGTTCATATTGACAGATACAGCAGTTCCCAAAGCTATGGCTGGCAAAGACGCAATACCCCGGGTGGCCTCGCTTGATATGGCAGCAGACGCATTGCTCAGGCCCAGAAGAAGGTAGCCCAGCTTGCTATTATCGGAAATCCCAGTAATTGCGAGCCTGGAATTGTCTCCAGTGGTACCTGAGGCAATAGTAAAAGCCTTGTTGACCGCGTCATAAGTTACTTGAAGGCCGAAGCGCTGGGCGGCTGTGGCGCGCAGAGACGACGAGCTGTTGGGGTACACCATGGTGTCTGAAACACGGCCGTCTTCCAGTGTGGCTCGCAGTGCCGAGGTCATTCCCAGGACGGGGCTTCCAGACAAAGATACCGTAGTATTGCTTGAGTCTTTAAAAACGAAGCTTTGGAGCGCACGATCGTAGCTGACTGTCACGTCCGTGGTGTTCGTTCCACCGTCAAGTTTGGCTTGTAGCGCGTCTACCAATTCGGCGGTAGTGACTTTCGATTGGTCGGTCGGAAGGTCAGCTGCGGCCAGGGTGAAATCCTCAGGGTCGTTAGATCCGACTTTTATGGTGAACTTGCGATCTCCGGCTGATCCAGACAAATCGAAATAACGCTCGCCTCCAAACTTACGATTCAGAGTATTGCTTATCTCAGCAGCCAGCTCCGTGCCAGTAACGCTGGTTCGTGTGGCCAAGTGACTTAAGTCAACACTGGCAGGGACGTTAGAGCCATCAACGTCAACACTAAATAGGTTACTCAACTCGGATTTTTGAGCAGCGGTCAGCGACGATATGTTGATACCGTTGTTCAAGTCGCCCAGGCTAGCCCCTGCAGCCTTTTCACCGCTCAGCTGAGCGGGTACCGATGTGCGCTTATCGGTAAGCTCGTCTATTGAGAACTTAAGCGTTTTTGCATTAACCAGGAAATCTTTAACAGCGCTGTGAGGCTTGATCTGGCCGTACTTATTGACGTACAGATCTTCCTTATTAACATCGGTGGCTTGCAGCAAGGACGCCTCGACCTCGTCATCGCCCACGAACACATAAGTTTGCCACTTGTTGAAGGGGCTAGCCTGGCTGGCGTTTTGCGTTTTGATGTAATAGATGGTGGCCAAATAGCCGTTGCCGCCGCGGTCGTAGACTGTCAGTGCGGTACTTTTGTTGTAGGTAGCCGGGTTGGCCCGGTTGAATTTTTCGCTGATCACTTGCGCATCGGCCGGGAAGTTCACGCCCAGCTGAATCAGTGAGGTCTCCTGCGCTTCGCCCTTGGTTTTTTGGGGGATGGTTAAAACCACTCGCTCATTAACATTGGCGCTGCCTGTTGAGTCCACCGTAGCTGCCATCAATCGCTGCCCCGCTGAGTTCACCACATTGAACTGCTCGTTGAGCATAAAGGCGCCGTTGCGGGTGTAGATGTCTTGCAAGCCGTCAGCCGACTTGAGCGGGAAAAAGCCATCGCCGGTGACGGCGAGGTCCAGGGCGTTGGAGGAGAAGGACACATTGCCCTGGCTGAACTCCTGGCTTACCTGCTTGAGCGAAGCACCCTGACCGACGGTGGACGATGCTTTTTGTAGCGGCGAGGTGGCGAAAATATCGCCGAAGTCTGCGCGTGAGCGCTTGAAACCCGTGGTGCCCACGTTGGCGATGTTATTGCTAGTCACGCCGAGCTGGGCGGAGGCCGAGTTCAAACCCGTGAGTGATGTATAGAAGGACATGTCTTACTCCTGGTATCCGGGGGTGGTTCTTGTTTGAGAGAGTTAGCCGCCAATGCGTTTGACATCGGCCAGTCGAATGGATTGACCGCCTCTGACCTGCACCGTCAAGTCGCCGTTGGGCTCCTGACTGATACTGCGGATGGTCGAGACGGTGCTGACGCTGGGGGTGATGTTCTTGCCCTGGGACACCGCGTTGACGCGCAAGCGATAGCTGCCCTCCGGCAGCGCCTGGCCCTGGGCGGCTTTGCCATCCCAATTGACGGCCAGACTTCCGGCCGGCTGCGGCCCGAGGATCTGCTGGTGCACCACCTGACCGGCGGCATTGAGAATGTCCAGCTGCATGCCTTCGGCACCGGTGGGCAGATCGATGGTCGCCGTCACTGGTTGATCCTTGACCAGCTGGAAGGTGGCGCCGGGTACAACCACATTCTTGCCAATGAGCGCGGCTCCCGACATCATGCGATCGCCCTGAAGCGATTGAGCCAGCGCGGCCAGCTGCGTGGCCATGTTGGTGGTGGCCTCGAGCTGCGAGAACTGCGCCAGTTGCGCCACAAAAGCTTCGTTCTTGGTCGGGTCCAATGGATTTTGATTTTGCAACTGGGTGGTAAAGAGCTTCAGAAAGTCCTGTTGGTTGGCTGTCATGCTCGAAGGCTTGGGCTTGGCCACCTCTTCCTCGTAGCTCTTGATACCCGAGGGGAGCTTTCGGGTGTTGGCCGATGCGGCCGCCGAGCCCTGATTGACAGTGGCTGCGTTGGTGTAAAGCGCGGTAGTGGCCATGGGCGGTCAATCGCTTAGCTTCGGGTGATGTCCAGCGTGCGCAGCATCAACTGGCGCGTGGTGTTGATCACTTCGACATTGTTTTGGTAAGACCGCGAGGCAGCCATCATCTCAACCATCTCGGTCATCTCGTTGACATTGGACAGATACACAAACCCTTCTTTATCAGCAAGCGGGTTGCCCGGATCGGAAACGCGACGAATCGGCGAGGGGTCGTCGATCAGGGCATCAACCTTGACCCCGCCCTGGTAAGTCTGGTCGCGCGGAGCCTGCGTTTGTTCTGCCATGACGGCCTTGAATATCGTGCGCTTGGCGCGGAAGGCCTCGCCTTCGGTGCCAGCCACGGTGCTCGAGTTGGCCAGATTGGAGGCCACGGCGTTCATACGAGCCATCTGAGCATTCAAGGCCGAGCCCGCTATTCCAAAGATGTTGTCAATCGGCATGGTGATCACTCTCCCTTGAGGGCTTTGCGGATAGAACTGACCCGCTGCTCTAAAAACTGAAGCGTGGCCTGATAGTCAGCCGCAGCCTTACCGTACTGGGCCTGCTCGATGTTGAGTTCGACGGTATTGCCGTCAAACGACACATTGAAAGGCACGCGATACATCAGCCGATCGGGCGATTCCGGGTCGGCTTGGTTGAAGTGAGCTTTTTGTGTGGCCGCCAGGGGATCCCGGCGGGCGTTGTTAAGTACCGCACGAAAATCGATGTCCTGCGCCTTGTAGTGCGGCGTATCGGCATTGGCGATGTTGCGGGCGAGCACTTCCACCCGCCGGCTGCGGACATCGAGCGCCCGTGCATGCACATCCAGGGCTTTATCGATGAAATTCATGGTG
Organism: Betaproteobacteria bacterium; assembly: GCA_016868205.1. Classification (GTDB taxonomy): domain Bacteria; phylum Pseudomonadota; class Gammaproteobacteria; order Burkholderiales; family Burkholderiaceae_C; genus Polaromonas. The sequence goes on along the minus strand of VGHR01000037.1, from coordinate 8,615 downwards.
GTGTTGGTCCTGCGATCAATCCAGAAGACTTGCCGGCTTCCCGACAAAAGGGCCAGACGCATTCCGGCTTCAGGCGCTTGACCGCAAAGTCCGTGCCACCGCCTTTTTGGGGACAAAGCAGTCACTTCGAGGCAAAAGCGGCAAGGCTAAGACTTGCCGGCGGCAAAAGACGGCAAGGACTTGCCGCCAAGCAGGGGCGCGGTGTAGGAGCGGCGCCCTTGCGGCGATGGGGTGCGGGTGTAGGAGCCGCGCCCTCGCGGCGATGGGGGGTTGCTTGAGCGCTTTTTATGCTGGCCCCCTTTTTGCACAACACGCCTGTCTCTGTCAGGGTGTCGGCTTACCAACACCCTGAACCGATCTACCAAGGCGAACCCACCATGCGACTGACCCCATCCCAACTGATTGACGCCGTTTTAATGCACGGACTGGCGGCTTTGTCTGCGCTGGCCGCGGCAGTGGCCATCTGCCTTTCGCCACAGGCGCATGCGCAGTCGCTGACGCCGGTGGCAGTGTCTCGGCCAGCGGCGAGCACGCCGCCGGCTGCCCAGCCCTCAACGCCTGCGCCCCTCGTGGCCGGCAGCACGGACGCCCTGCCCCCTTCGCACGAACAGCTGTTCCTGCAGGCCAGGGCGTGGGTCATGAGGCAGCAACCCGCCCCGAGCGAGCCGGTGCAATTTGCGGCGCTGGACAGCCGCGTTCGCATCGGCGAGTGCAATCAGGCCCTGCAGTTTGACTATCCATTCGCCGGCTCGCGCGAGACTCTCCGGGTCCGATGCGCTCAGGGCACGCCTTGGCAGATGTTCATCCGGCTGGCCAGCAAACCGCCAACCGTGACAACCCAAGCGCCGACAAGGGCGCCCGCGCCCGTGACACCCGCGCCGGCCTCGAATGCCCCTGCGCCGGCCACGGCCCCCATCGCGCAAAGAACCGTGCTGGTGGCCCGGCAGTTGATCAAGCGGGGAACGGAGATCGGTCCGGGGATGCTCGAGGAGGTTCAGCGGCCCGCACTCGGACTCGATCCCCTCGTCATCGGCTCGCTCAAAGATGTGGACCTCGCCGAGGCGGTGCGCGACATTCCAGCGGGGTCGGTGTTGCGCAGCTACGACATAAAGCGAACGCTCCTGGTCCGAAAAGGCCAGTTGGCCATGCTCACCGTGGGCCAGGGCAAAGGCTTTGAGATCTCGGTGCGGGTTGAGGCTCAGCAAGACGGCCATCTGGGCGAGCAAATTCGCTTGAAAAATACCGAGTCGGGTCGACTTGTTTCGGGCGTGGTGACCGGACCGAATGCAGTCCGGGGGCTTTGACGCTTTTTTTGAGAGAATCCCTCAAGTTAGCCACCCCAAAGTCGATACCTAGGACGTCAAAGGGCCGAAGTCGGTCCTGCAAAAGAAAGAGAGCCTGCCATGACCGATCCAATTTCACAGTATGGAAGACTGAGCCAGTCGGACAACGCTGTGCGCGGCAACGCGGAAAAGGTGGCCAAGAAGTCCAGCACGACGGCAGGTAGCACGAGCGGCCCGGCCGAAAACAGCGAGCGAATAGCCCCGGCGCGCCAGGAAGACACGATTTCGCTGAGCCAGATCGACCAGAAGGTCAAAGCCGAACCGGACTTTGACCGTGCCAAGGTCGAGGCGATCAAGCAGGCGATTGCAGAGGGCCAGTACCCGCTCAATCCCAAACGCATTGCCGAGAGCTTTGTGGCTCTCGAGCGCATGATCCGTGAGTGAGCGGGATCAATCCGATCGCCTCCTGACCCTGGCTCGCGAACTCGAGCAGGTGCTGGAACAGGAGTTCCAGTCCCTGAGCCATCAACACCTTGAATCCTTCGATCGCTTGCAACCGGCCAAGGCCGAGTTGCTCGCCGAGCTTTCGCGTTTGTGCCCGCCAAGCCAGGAGCTGCAAAGCCGGCCGGAGTGGACCGATTTGCGCGAAAGCCTGATTCGAGGCCGCGATGCGCATCGGCGCAACGCGATTTTGATCGAGCGCAAACTTGAGGCCATTCGCGGCACGCTGAGCAGCCTGCAAATCGAAAACCCTACTGCTTCGGTGGAAGTCTACGACCGCCTGGGCAAGGTCTCGCGGTTTAACAAGGGACGCGGGTATCAGGACGCCTGAGTGCGGGACTGCGGTCCATCGCGTCCTCGCTTTTCATCGCCGGGGCGCATGCCCTTGAGCCAGTAGACCCAGGACAGGATCACCGCCACTGCGGTGTAGAGCTCGGGCGGGATTTCGTCATCCACATTGAGGCGGCTGAGCAAAGCCAAAAGCTGAGGGTCTTCGGTGACATAAACGCCCTGCCGGCGCGCCTCTTCAATCAGACGCTCGGCCAGTTGCGCATCGGCTTTGGCGGTGACAACCGGTACTGCATTGAGCCCATACTCCAAGGCCACAGCCCGTTTGCGATGCATCACGGCGGCTCTCCCTCAGGCCCGTACATCAATAACCAGGCCGCGGCCCGAGGGCACCCAGTCGGCGCCGGCCTGGGGCCGCGGACCGTGGATAACCTGAAACGACTTCAGGGCAAGCCCCGCCTCTGACAGTTGGGCCGCCAACTCACCCGAACGGGCCCGCGCCTGATGGACCACGCCCTCGCGCAGGGCCCACATGGTCAGCTCGACCCGATCCAGGCCGGGCAGCTGAGTCTTGAGCCAGACTTCGCCCAGGTCCTGGCTGCGCGAATGCACATTGACAATCAAGGGCGGTGGATCTTCCCCCTCCTTGCGCGGCGCGCGGCGAAACTGCAGTTCGATCGGATCGGCGTCCACAAAAGGCAGCATCAGGTTGATCATGAGCTCTTTTTGGGCCTGGGCCTGCGCAGTCTGCACCTGGGCGGCCTCAATTTCATCGAGCGCCTGCGTCAGGGACTGAACCGAATCGGCCGCCGCGCCCTCCTGGCCCTTGTCTTCGCGCGCGAGCGCCTGAATCAAACGACGCAGCAATTGCTTGGGGTCTTCGGCCAGCGCGGGCAGCCCGCGCAAGAGGCGCGACTCCGGCCCCAGGGCGCTGAGCACGGCGCGGCTGATGGCCTGGGCCAGCGACTGCGTATCGAGTTGACCCAGGGACAACTGCATCCCGCGCCACTGAGCCGACAGATCGGGACGGCCCTTCAAGAGCGCCTCCATGACCCCTGGCTTCATCCAATTGGCCAACTGGTCCTGCCCCGGGGGACGAAACAAAAGGCTGCCCAAACGCGAAAAAAAGGGCGCCGCTGCGCTGGCGGCCTGCTGGGTCTGCATGGCTTGCAAACCCAGGGCATTGGGGCCGGTTTGCACCACTTGCAGAACCACCGACTGGCCGGCCTGAAGTTGTGCAGTCTGCGCGGTGGAAGGCAAAAGCAAGGACTTGCCACGCAGCAACAGCGCGAGGTCGTCACCCCCACGCGATTGCACCAGCGCTTGAACGATTTGCCCATTGCGCAGGTCGAGCTCGCGCGCCTGCGCCACCGTCAGGGGCAGGATCCTGCCCTCGAGATAGATCGGATTGGACCGACCGGGCAGTTGCGCGAGGTCGGCCGGCGGGATCAAGGGTAGCGCACCCAGCGCCGGCGCTCCTCCTGCGAGGAGGGGGGCGGCGGAAAATAAGCCCCCACCTCGCGCGGCTCGAGCACCGGCAGCAGGATTTGCCGCAGCATCGCGTTCGTATCCGGCAAAGTCACCGAGGTACCCGGCTTGAGCCGGGTGTTGCGGCCCGCGGTAAACACCTTGGGGTTGGCTTGAATCAAGGCCTCCCGCAGCAAGTCGTCCTTGAGCGGGCTCTCAGCCAGAGCCTTCTTGACGATGCGGTCTGCGTTGTCTCCGGCAACGGTGACATAGACACGACCCGCGCTCGGATCGGCGGGCGCGGGCTTGGCGCCAGGCCCCGCACCCTGCACCAACGAGGTACCGGCCAACAACACACAGGCCAGCAGACCCGGCAGGGGATTTTTGAAGCGATCAAGCAGATCCATCATGGGGTTTCCTCGCGGCTCATTTGAACAATACAACCAGGCTCTTGAATCCAAGCAGGCCGGGGCTTTCAGGGGGCCTGGACAGGCCAGGCCTGCCACTGCGGCCGAATCGAGCCAGCCGAACCCGCTAACACCCGCAGCTGCGCCTGATGATCCGACACACGCTCGACGCGCGCAAGCACCAGCGAGGCGGCCGCCTCCTTCTCGAGCATACGCGCGGGCCAGCGACGGCGGTCAGACACCAGCCACTCGTCGCCAGCCTGCACCCCGGCCAGGGCACCCTGGTCGATGTGCAAGCGGTCGGAGCCGGCTTGCAGCACCTGGGCCTGCACCGACTCACAGGCCAGACGCTCGGTCACCGCCTGCGCCCAGCCCTGCACCAGATCGCGCAGCGCGGTGCGGCTGGCCGCATTCAAGCGGGGTGCCGACCACTGATCGGGCCGGGCCTCGAAAGACAGTTCGGTGCTGCGCTGCAAGGCGGGGGTTTTCTCGCCAGGCCCCTGCAAGGCCAGCTGCAGTCGCGCGCGCACCGGGCGGGTCTGCGCCCACGGCATCCATCGGCTCATGGGCGCTGCGGCGATGGGCTCCAAAGACACCATCAACTGCCAGGACAGGGCCGGTGAAGTGGCGCTGCCGCCGGTGAGCAAGCGCTCATAGAGCTCGGCACTGCCTCGCCCTGACTGAGCCCCCGGGGACGCAAGCTCCGCGGTTTGCCAGCGGACGGCAGCCAGCGCCGCATCCTGCCAAGCCTGGCCCAGCACCGCGCGCGCATCGCGCAGCAAGTGGGCCTCCTCGAGGGTGGAACGCCCGAGCACCTCCACTTGGAGGCCGAGCACATGCCTGAGCTTGTCCTTGACCGGACAGGCTTGCGGGGCGGTCGAGGTCTTGACCAGATCCTGCGCCGAATCGACTTGCACGCTGGCCTGGGGATGGCCCTGTTCGTCACGCGCGTAGGCGATCACCCGCACCCCGCGCACCTGCATGCCGGTGCGAAAACTGCTCGACTCGCGCAACACCCCTTGCGTGTCGATCCAGGCGGTGCTTTGAACCTGGGTGGCCCCCTGAACGGCCTGCTGCACCAAGCCGTGCCGCAGGGCTTCCAAACGCTCCTCCGGACTCAAGCCCGAGGCTGTGGCCGAGCCTAAAGCGCAGGCCAGCAGCGCAGCCACCACCGGGCGACGGCGATCGATCGCTGCGGGTGAGGTCCCGTGCATCTGCAGGCTCATGGCTCAGCGCCTTCTGACTTGCAGGTGACCCAGGTACAGGGCGCGCAAGTCCTGCACGACCGCCTTGTCGAGCGTCAGAGTGGTCTCGTAGGTGTCATCGCCGGTCGGTGTGATGCTCACCAGCACCGCACCGTAGATCACGCCTTCGACCCGCGAGCGGAAGGAATCGCTCTGCACCACCATGTCGGCCACCGTGGTGCTGGCGTCGAGTTGTTGACCGTAGACCTGCTCGGCCAGGGCGCGATAGGCCTCGAGCTTGGCGGCCCGTATGGCCATCAGTCTCTGCTGCGCCGGATTGCGATGATTCTGCACGCTGATCACGGCGTAGCCAGTGGCCGTCAAGGTCTCGCGCTTCTCCACCAGGGGGGCGAGCAGGCCGGCTGGCTGCAGCGATGCCGGCGGCTTGGCGGCGCTTTGCGCAGGCTCGCTGCCCGCAGCCGACTCCGGCGAGAGCAGCGGCAGGAGCGATTGGCAGCCCGCAAGGCCAGCCAGGAGCAGAGCACCGCCGCCCCAAAGCAGGCTGCGGGAGAAGAAAGTAGAGAGTTTCATGCTGGTTCCTGGGCGTCTGGACGCATTAAGCTTGGACGCCCCGTTTATCGGCAGAAGGCTGGGAAGCTTGAGCGAGCGTTGCGCGTCGTAAAAAACGGGACCGTTACACCGAACCTATTCATTTGGTGAAACAAATTATTGAATTTTTCAGATTTTGTGTCACACTTAGCTACATTCTGTCCAAAAAGTTAACAAAATGTCCTTAGCCCATTCGTTCATCGGAAACAGCCCGGCCGCCCAGGCCGTGCGAGCGATGATCGCGCGGGTGGCCACTTCGCAGGCGACGGTGCTGATCACCGGCGAGAGCGGGACCGGCAAGGAGCTGGTGGCCCGTGCGCTGCACGAGCAATCGGACCGACGCGGCGGGAACTTTGTCCCAATCAATTGCGGCGCCATTCCCAAGGACCTGATCGAAAGCGAGCTGTTCGGTCACCGCAAGGGTTCTTTCACGGGCGCCATGAGCGACCGTATCGGACGCTTTGAACTGGCTCACGGCGGCACCCTCTTCCTCGATGAGATCGGCGACTTGCCCCTGGACATGCAGGTCAAGCTATTGCGGGTGCTGCAGGAGCGTCAGGTGGATCCGGTCGGTAGTGCCAAGCCGGTGCCGATCGATGTCCGGGTGGTTGCGGCCACGCACCGCGATCTGGAAAAGGAAATCAGCGAGGGCCGGTTTCGCGAGGATCTTTACTACCGGCTCAATGTGCTGCCGCTGCACACCTGCCCGCTACGCGAGCGACCGCAGGATCTGCCGGAACTGCTGGGCTTTTTTGCCACGCGTTTTGCGCCCAAGGGCCAGGCGAGTATCAGCTTTACCGAAGACTTCATGCAAGCGCTGCAGGACTACCCCTGGCCGGGCAATGTGCGCGAACTGTCCAATCTGGTGGATCGATTCAGCACCCTGTTCACCGGCGAGCATCTGGCATTGGGCTCGATCCCGGCCACGCTGCTGCCCAAAGGCCTGGCACTGCTCCAGGCCGAGCGCTGCGCCAATCCGAGCACCAGCCTACTGCCCACAGCCGTCATTACATCGCCCGAACCGGCCGCGGCTGAAGAGGCCGCTGAAGTCAGCGATGTGGAGAGCATCATCCTGATGGCCCAGGGCGCGCCCGTGCTACCGCCGGAGGGGCTGAGCTTGAAGGAACGACTGGCCGATATTGAGCGAGAGCTGATCCAACAAGCCCTGCAGCGATCCGACGGCAATGTGTCCCAGACGGCCAGGCTGCTCAATCTGCAGCGCACCACCCTGATCGAGAAGATTCAAAAATACGCGCTGCGACCGAGCAGCTGATGAGCGCCCATTGAGGCCAAGCGCCGCAAATCGCCGCGAGGGCGCGGCTCCTACCCATTCATCAAGGCCATCAACCGGCCTGTAGGAGCGCCGCCCCCGGCGCGATGGAATCAGGGTTTGTCTGGCTGTCGGCGCGGGTACTGGACCATGCTGTCACGGGCGCGTGCGGCCGCGGCCTCTTGCGCTGCGCGGCCAGCATCACTCGATTGCCGCTCGCGCTGCTGACGGGCCAGGGCTTCGAGCTCTCGCTTGGCCGCACTGGCATCGCCGATAGCACCTTGCATGGACTGGATCTGACCGGCCATCCTGCTGGAGGCGGCCGACTGGGCCTGCAAGCGGCCCTCGAGGGCTGCCACCTGCTTGCTCAGGGCCTGCATGCGAGCCTCGACCTGTTTGCCGGTCTGCTCCGGCAGACCGGCCGTCGTCTTGACCACCTCTTCCATACGCGCATCAAGCCGGGTGTGGGCAGCCAGTAGCTCCCCCTGTTTGGTGGCCACCGACTTGAGCATTTCCTGCGCACCGCCCACCAGTTCGAGCGAGGCATCCATCTCGACCACCCGCTTGCCCACCGCCAGGACCATTTCATCGAGTTGGGCGACGCGCCCTTGCAGGCGCAAGCTCATAAAAACGAACAGGGCTGCAGTGATCAGCATGATGCTGCCGGCCACGCCAACCAGGATCATGGAGAACTTGCCCTGCTTCTGGTAGCCCGACATCATGGCCTGATTGCCCTGCGTCAGATCCTTGGTGGCAGTACGCAGGTCCAGGCCGGCCTGGGCTGCCAGGCCGGCGGCCCGGGTGGCCAGCTCGGCCGAATCCATCACGACCAGCTTCATGTCTTTCATGTCAGCGACGGACTGGCCGTCGCTCATCGTTGCCTTGGCCTCAGCCGCCGCGTCGGCGACCGCCTGGGGCCCGTTGGTAGTGCTGTCCATGGAAGGCTCCTGTGTATTTATGCCGATAGGTCGCTGCGGCGACGCGCTTGGCCCATTTCCTCGAGCTGATCAAGGCGCACGCGCACCTTGTCGTTCTCGATCTTGAGCTTGACCACGCGAGCCGGGAAATCCATCTCGACCCACTCCTGATCGGCAGCACCGATGGTTTCTTCAATGCGCTGCTGGACACCCTGGGCTGCCTGGGCAATTTCCTGGCGGGCCTGTTCGGCTGGCACCGGGGCGGCTATGGGGGCCGCAACCGGCCTTGGGCTGCCTTCGCGCGGGGCCACCTGCACCGGACCTCGGGGCCGCGCATCGGCCGGGGCAATAGGCAGTCGTCGGTCGTTGTAAGCCTGCCCAAGGGCTGGCCCCTCGACGCCCTCGCCGGGGCGACCAGACGCCTGAGGCACAGCCTCGAAGCGATCCTGAGAAGATCGCTCAAACACCGGGGCCTGCAGATCGCCGCCCTCCCTGGGCGCCAGAGGCGCAATCGTCTCGAAATGGTCCTGGGACGAGCGCTCAAACACCGGGCCGGCCGCAGCGTCTGCGCCGGCCTCGTCGCTGGGGGCGGCCAGTCGCCTCTCGCGCAAAAACTGATCCACCGGGGTTTCCGACTCCTGGGTGGAAGGGGTCAGCGGCGCGGGCACTTCCAGCGCCGAAGAAGACGC
>VGHR01000036.1 GCA_016868205.1 Betaproteobacteria bacterium | reverse complement strand
GCAACCCGGTATGCACAGCTTGAGCACTTGCGGATCGTTCAGGGCGAGCCAGGCTTGCTGCTGGGTCACCCCAAGAAGACGGGTGGCTTGCATCTCCATGATGAATATCCTTGAGTAATTGCGACGAAAGGGCCTCAGGCCCGATTTTGCTACAGGCCCGCCAAGTCCGCGGCAGCGCTAACTCGACAAGAGCCGGGCCAAGCTGCCCGCCAGATCGCGCAAGCGGCTCAGATTGTGCACCGCCAGCATTGCATGCGCTTGCCCGTGCAGAACGGCAGCGCCCCGGGCCAAAGGCGCATAGGCTTCGTACCGCATCAGGGGATTGAGCCAGAGCAAGCGCCGGCTGTGCAGGCGCAACCATTGAAGGCAGGAGTGCAACTCCTCAGGCTCACCCGTATCCAGACCGTCGGTGATCAACAGCACCACAGTGCGACGGCCGATCAAGCGGCGGGCGTGCCGCTGGCGCAGCTGCAACAAGCTTTGACCCAAGCGCGTTCCGCCCGCAAAATCGGCGATCAATTTGTTGGCTTGGAGCAGCATAGCGTCGGTATCGGCCTGGGCAAAAGCGGGCGCCAGATCGGTCAGGTTCATGCCCACAGCCATCACATCTCGATGACGGTGACCCCGCGTGGCCGCATGCAAAAAAGCCAGAAGGAGCCGGGCATAGCGCTCCATGGAGCCGGACACATCAACCAGCACCAAAAGAGGCAGGGGTTGGGGCCTGCGGTACAGCCGGGGCAGGTCCAGCGCTTCGCCGCCGGTCCGGGCAGCACGCTGCATCACACCGGGCCAATGCGGCCGCACGCCGCGCCAGCCCGCCCGCAACCGGCGCGATGGCAGGGTTGGCAGCCTCAAGGGAATATCGCGCACGAGTCGCTCGACCAAGGCGTATTCATCGGCGGAGAGACTGTTGAAGTCGGCGTGCTGCAGGCGCTGCAGGTCGCTGGCCGTCATGGTGGCATCGAACTCAAACTCCCGGTCAGCCGCTGCCGGCTGCGCCAAAGGCCGCGGGAGGCGTTGCGGCTGCAAGGCATCGCGCACCCGCGCACGCTGCCGGCTGACTTCGGCCTTGCCCTCGGCCGAGGGCAGCAACTGGGCGAGCAGCTTGTGGGCGAGCTTGGGATCGCGAAAGAAGGCCTCGAACAGTTCGCGGAACACCGCGCGGTCCTGCTCGCGCGCGACCAGCACGGTCTCCAGCGCAGCCGACACATCATCGCGCCGGCCGATATCGATCATCAGCGCCGCTTGCTGCGCCAGCGCTATCCGACTGGCGTCAACCGGAATACCGGCGCGTCGCAAAGTCCGACCGAAAGCAGCCAGGTTGCCGGCCAAACGGCCCGAACGCGCGTCACCGAGCTGCATCGGCGAGCAGGACTTCTCCAGCCAGATCGGCGGTCAGGGCCGCTACATCCTCGCGCTGCTTGAAGAGAATCCCAGCAGTATCGGCTGCCACCTCTGGGTCGATCGACAGGGTATCGAGTGCAACCAGCGCCTTGGCCCACTCGACGCTCTCGGCAATCCCCGGGGCACGCTCAAATGCATCCTTGAACGGGGCCTGCCTGAGCCGGCTCACGAATGCGGCCACCTGGGCCGTCAAGTGCTCACTGGCCTGAGGCACCTGGGCCCGCAGAATCGCCAGCTCACGCTCGCGGTCCGGATAGTCCAGCCAGTGGTACAGGCAGCGCCGCTTGATGGCGTCGTTGAGTTCGCGGGTTCGGTTGCTGGTCAAAATGGTGACCGGCGAGGCGGCCGCCCGGATGGTGCCCAGCTCCGGGATGGTGACTTGGTACTCGCCCAGATACTCCAGCAAAAAGGCCTCGAAGGGCTCATCGGCTCGGTCCACCTCGTCAATCAGCAAAACGGCGCCCGGCTCGGGCGCTTGCAGGGCCTGTAGCAGGGGCCGCTTGATCAGGTAACGCCCGGCATAGACCTCGCGCTCGAGATCGTCGGCCTGAGCCCGGGCCTGCGCCGCGCGCATATGCAAAAGCTGTGCGGCGTAATTCCACTCATAGAGCGCCTCGCGCTGCTCCAGCCCGTCATAACACTGCAGACGGATCAGCTCACGGCCGAGCGCGCCCGCCAGCGCCTTGGCCAACTCGGTCTTGCCCACGCCTGGCTCGCCCTCGAGCAGCAAAGGCCTGCCCAGGCGCAGGGCAAGAAAAACGGCCATGGCCAGGCGGCGGTCGGAAAAGTAGTCGACCCCCTGCAAGGCCCGGCTGAGCGCATCGATATCAGGGAAAGCGGGTGAGGACATCAGGCCATTGTGTACGAGGTCGGAAAGACTCACAAACCCAAGGCGGGTGGATCAGGCTTGCGCACTGCAGGGACAAAAAAGCCCGCACTGTGCGGGCTCTGAAAGACACAAGGGTCTGGCGGACTGGGTCAAGCCTTCTTGACATAAGCCGAGCACCAACCATTGGCGGCCACCTGCTTGCCCGGAAAGATCGAGCAAGGGCCAGACTTGGCACCCGCGGCACCGGTGTAGAGTTGGCAGTTGCTGCATTTCTGGGCAGCCGCGTGCTTGGGGAATTTCTTCGCATCGGCTTTGGTGGTGTCGGCCACATAACCGAGCGAGGCCGCCTGCGGGTCTTTCTCGTTGACCATGGCCTGGGCCGAAGCTGCACCGGCGGCCGTCAGAGCGGCTCCGCCCAAGGCGGCTTGCATCATGAAGACACGGCGATTCGTCGATTTCATGGAAATCCTGTCAGGGTAGTTAAGAACGGACTAAATCCTATCACCGCCCAATTACCCGACCGCATTAGTCATGGATAGGCGCCGTGATCGTTGTTGCAAGGGCCAGAACCGGGGGCGCAGCTATCATCCCCGGCATGCAGCCCTTGCCTGAAGATACCTTTCGACCCCGCCTGAGCGGCAGCACGGTGATGTGCGACACCATCGCTGGGCCGCTGGCTGTGCATGTGGCCGGCCACGGCCCCCCGCTGCTGCTTATACACAGCGTAAATGCGGCGGCCTCTGCAGCCGAGTTGCGGCCGCTGCATGAACACTACGCCGCCAGTCACACGGTGTTCTCCCCCGATCTGCCCGGCTTTGGGGCAAGCCCCAGAATCCGCCGGCTCTACACGCCTCGCCTGATGACCGATGCCCTGCATGGCGTGGTCGAGCATATCGGCAGGCAGATGGGCCCGGCGCCCATCGATGCGCTGGCCCTGTCCCTGTCCTGCGAATTCCTGGCCCGCGCGGCCAGCGAAAGACCGACTCCCTTCAAAACGCTTGCCCTGATCAGTCCGACCGGCCTGAGCGGACGACTGCAGCGCCGCGCTCCCGAGGGCAGCACTGCAACCATGCCGCGTCTGCACCGGGTGCTGCAATGGATCGGACCCGGCCTTTTCAAAGGGCTGACGCGACCCTCGGTCATACGATTTTTCCTGCAGAAAACCTGGGGCGGGCCGCAAATTGATGCGTTGATGTTTGAAGAGGCCGTCCGTACGGCGCATGCCAGCGGGGCTGAGCATGCCCCCTTGAGTTTTTTGTGCGGCGCCCTGTTCAGCCGCGACATTCTCAATGTCTACGAAAGCCTGCAACTGCCGGTGTGGATGTGCCACGGCGTGCGAGGCGACTTCACCGATTACCGTCAGAAAGCGCTTTTGGAAAGCCGCAGCAATTGGACGGTGCGCGTCTTCCCCACCGGCGCCCTGCCGCATTTTGAAAGGCCTGCTGATGTGTTGGCCGCCCTGGATGCCCATTGGGCTGGGGCCTGACTGAAAGACACCCCTTTGAAGATCGCCACCTGGAACATCAACTCCCTGAGCGTGCGACTGCCTCAGGTGATCGAATGGCTGGCCGCTCAGCCGGTCGATGTGCTGTGCCTGCAGGAGCTCAAACTCACTGAAGACAAGTTTCCGCTGCAAGCCTTGCAAGACGCTGGCTATCCCCACTGCGCAGTCTTCGGTCAGAAGACCTACAACGGCGTAGCCATCTGCAGTCGTCATCGGCTTGAGGATGTTCAGCGCAACATCGCAGGCTTTGAGGACGAACAAGCTCGAGTCGTTTCTGCCACCCTGTCGACACCCGACGGCGACCTGCGCGTGGTTAATGCCTATTTTGTCAACGGCCAGGAGCCGGGCAGCGAGAAATTCAGCTACAAATTGCGCTGGCTTGAAGCACTGCGTCTGTGGCTGGCTGAGGAGATGAAGAACCCCCAGCCACTCATCTTGCTCGGCGACTTCAACATCACCGCAGACGACCGGGACTCCTACGACCCCGAGGGCCTGCGTGAGACCATCCATCACACCACCGAAGAGCGTGAAGCTTTCAGGGACTTGCTGGCGCTGGGCCTGCTCGATGCCTTTCGGCTTTTCGAGCAACCGCCGAAGAGTTACTCCTGGTGGGACTACCGTGACCTGGCTTTTCGGCGCAACCGGGGGCTGCGCATCGATCATGTCTTGGTCAGCCAGAGCCTGCAGGCGCAGGTTCGCTCGTGCGTCATCGACAAACAGCCGCGGAGAAATGAGCGTCCCAGCGATCACGCCCCGGTAGTGGTGGAGATCAGCCCCGCGAAGCGCATCGACCCCAACCCAAAACCGCTTACTCCAAGCCCAATTCCTGGATTTTTCGGGTGATCGTATTTCGGCCTATGCCCAACTTCATGGCCGCCTCGATGCGTCGGCCGCGGGTGTTCGCCAGCGCAGTTTGAATCAGGCGCGATTCAAAGCGGCGGGTCAAGACATCCCAGACATCGGTGTTACCCGCGGCTAACAGGGACAAGGCCTCGGCCTCCAAGCCCGTCTCCCACGCCGCCGGGATCGGCCAGGTCTCCACCGACAAGACCGGCGCCAGCCCAGCTGGGGGCGGCACCATGATGGGATCACTCGGCGCAGCCGAGGAAACGGTGGCCACTGTCGGCGCATGCGCCGGGGCAAGCACCTCCGGCGGCAGGTCTTTGTCCTCGATCAACTGCGCCGGCGCCATCACAGTAAGCCAGTGGCAGATGTTTTCGAGCTGGCGCACATTGCCGGGGAAATCAAACTGGGCCAGTCGGGCCATGGCCGCCTCGGCAATTCGCTTGGGCTCCACACCGAGCTGCTGGGCGCTTTGCTGCAGAAAATGTCGGGTGAGCGCGGGCACATCTTCGCGTCGCTCGCGCAGCGCTGGCAGCCGCAAGCGGATTACATTGAGTCGGTGAAAAAGATCTTCACGGAAGACGCCATCCTTGACGCGCTGCTCCAGATCTTGGTGGGTGGCCGCAATCACACGCACATTGGCCTTGATGGCGCTATGACCGCCCACGCGGTAGAAATGTCCATCGGAGAGCACTCGCAGCAAACGCGTCTGCAAGTCCAGGGGCATGTCACCGATCTCATCGAGAAACAAGGTGCCGCCGTCGGCCTGCTCGAAACGGCCGCGCCGCATGGTTTGCGCGCCGGTGAAGGCGCCGCGCTCGTGACCGAAGAGCTCCGACTCCAGCAACTCCTTCGGGATGGCGGCGGTGTTGATGGCAATGAATGGGCCCGCGGCACGCGTCGAATGTTTATGCAGCGCACGGGCTACCAATTCCTTGCCCGAGCCGGACTCACCGGTGATCATCACTGTGACATGGCTTTGAGACAGCCGGCCGATCGCTCGAAAAACATCCTGCATCGCCGGCGCCTGACCGAGCATTTCAGGGGTCTGACTCATGGGGTCGGCCGCCACCTGCTCGCGCCGACTTTCCTCCACGGCGCGGCGAATCAACTCAACCGCCTTAGGCAAGTCAAAGGGCTTGGGCAAATATTCAAAAGCACCGCCCTGAAAGGCCGATACCGCGCTGTCGAGGTCGGAGTAGGCCGTCATGATGATGACCGGAAGACCGGGCATCATGGCTCTGACTTTCTCCAGCAAATCCAGGCCCGAGCCGCCGGGCATACGGATATCGCTGACCAGTACCTGCGGCCCACCGGTACGACCGTCGGCCTCGAGCGCAGCCAGAAGTTCGCGCGGACTGACAAAGCTGCGCGTGGGCAAGCCCTCACGCAGCAACGCCTTCTCCAGCACAAAGCGGATCGACTGGTCATCGTCCACGATCCAAATCGGTTTCATAGGTATCTGCCCCTTTGATTGGTATAGATCCGACAGTCAATGAAAAACGGTCACGGCAAAGGAATGAGGATCTTGAAGTCCGTGCGGCCTGGGGCGCTGTCGCATTCGATCAGACCATGGTGTTGCTGCACGAAGTTCTGCGCCAGCGTCAACCCAAGTCCAGAGCCACCATCTCGCCCCGAAACCAGCGGGTAGAAGATACGGTCTTTGATCGGCTCGGGCACCCCTGGCCCGTTATCGATGACATGCAATTCCAGTGCCAAGCGATAGCGCTGTTTGCCAAAGGTAACCTGCCGAGCGATCCGAGTGCGCAGAGTAATCTGGGCATCACCGGCAGCCATGCGATCGACCAGCGCCTGCGCCGCGTTGTGCGCGATATTGAGGACCGCCTGAATGAGTTGCTCGGAGTCACCCCGGAACTCGGGAATCGAAGTGTCGTAATCGCGAGAAAGCTTCAAGCCTTTAGGGAACTCAGCCAAGATCAGCGAGCGCACCCTTTCACATACCTCATGGATATTCACATCCCCAACCTGGTGCGGACGGCGGTGCGGCGCCAACAGCCGGTCCACCAAGGACTGGAGTCGGTCTGCCTCCCGAATGATGACCTGGGTGTACTCGGTCAATTCACGCGACTCGATCTCCATCTGCAAAAGCTGTGCCGCTCCGCGAATACCGCCGAGCGGGTTCTTGATTTCATGCGCCAGGTTACGGATCAATTCCTTGTTGGCCTGCGCCCGCTCCATCAGGCGCTCCTCCCGATCCTGCTTGGCCTGCTGCTCCAAGGGCAGAAGTTCCACAATCGCCTGACCGGGCTGATCGGACTGCGCCACCACCACATGCACTGGCAGGGGCTCCCCCGGCCGCTTGAGCCAGGCGTCATAACGCAGCGCTGCAAACTCATTACTGCCCGCCCCTTCGAGCGCGCCCTGCATGATGAGCGGCTCGGTGAAACAGTCGGAAAGCGGCGCGCCCTCGATCATGCGACGCGAGGTGCCTAAGGCATCCTCCAGCGCCGCGTTGGCAAACAAAACCACACCGTCGGTGCGCACCACCGCAACCAGCGTGGCCAGCAGGTCAAAGGCCGCAAAGCGTTGAGCCTGCGGGTGGGTGTGGGGGGCGGCAGTCATTTCAAAAAACGCGCCATCGCGCCGAGGGCGGCGCTCCTACAAAACACCATCCTAGCGACCGCCTTGTAGGAGCCGCGCCCTCGCGGCGACAGGAATGCGGGCCTGTGGGAGCCGCGCCCTCGCGGCGATTGGGGATTCCAAAGAAAAAGACGGCCGAGGCCGTCTCTTTCGTGCAGGCCGCAAAGGGGCAGTGCGGCCATGCGATCAGAGCGAGTAGTACATGTCGTACTCGACCGGATGAGGCGCCATGCGAAAACGCGTGACCTCGCCCATCTTGAGCTCGATATAGGCATCGAGCATCGAGTCGGTAAATACGCCCCCTTTGGTAAGGAACGAACGATCCTTGTCGAGATA
The DNA here is from genome assembly GCA_016868205.1 of Betaproteobacteria bacterium. GTDB lineage: Bacteria > Pseudomonadota > Gammaproteobacteria > Burkholderiales > Burkholderiaceae_C > Polaromonas. The sequence goes on along the minus strand of VGHR01000036.1, from coordinate 19,415 downwards.
GTCCAGCGCCTGATCCAGGCTGTGGCAGACGGTTGGGATCTTTGCATCCTCCTCGGGCGGCAGATGGTAGAGATCTTTGGTGGCCGCCTCGCCCGGGTGGATCTTGTTCTCCACACCGTCCAGCCCGGCCATCATCAGCGCCGAGAAGGCCAAATAGGGGTTGGCTGACGGATCGGGGAAGCGCGCCTCGATGCGACGGCCCTTGGGGTTGGCCACGAAGGGGATACGAATGGAGGCCGAGCGATTACGCGAGCTGTAGGCCAGCTTGACTGGCGCCTCGAAGCCGGGCACCAGGCGCTTGTAGCTGTTGGTGCCCGGATTGGTAATGGCGTTGAGCGCACGCGCGTGCTTGATGATGCCGCCGATGTAGTAGAGGGCAAAGTCGCTCAGGCCAGCGTAGCCGTCGCCGGCGAACAGGTTCTTGCCGTCTTTCCAGATCGACTGGTGCACATGCATGCCCGAGCCGTTGTCGCCGGCATAGGGCTTGGGCATGAAGGTGGCCGTCTTGCCATAAGAGTTGGCAACGTTTTGCACCACATACTTGAGCACTTGCGTCCAGTCGGCGCGCTCGACCAGGGTGCTGAATTTGGTGCCGATCTCGTTCTGGCCGGCGCCCGCCACCTCATGGTGAAACACCTCGACCGGGATGCCCAGCGACTCAAGGATGAGCGACATCTCGGCGCGCATGTCCTGGGTGCTGTCGACCGGAGGCACCGGGAAATAGCCGCCCTTGACCGTGGGACGGTGACCGCGGTTACCGCCATCGAGCTTGGCGCCACTGTTCCAGGGCGCCTCATACTCTTCAATCTCGAAGAACACGCGACCCGGCTCATTGCTCCAGCGCACGCCGTCGAAAATAAAGAACTCGGGCTCGGGGCCAAAGTAGGCGGTATCGCCAATGCCCGAGGCCTTGAGGTAGGCTTCGGCGCGTTTGGCGATCGAGCGCGGATCGCGGTCGTAGGCCTTGCCGTCGCTAGGTTCAACCACATCGCACTGTAGGAAGAGGGTCGTCTCTTCGAAGAAGGGATCAATGTTGGCGGTGTTGGGGTCGGGCATGAGTTGCATGTCCGACGCCTCGATACCCTTCCAGCCAGCGATCGAGGAGCCATCGAAAGCGTGGCCCGAGGAAAACTTGTCTTCGCTGAAGGCCGAGACGGGCACGGTCACATGCTGCTCCTTGCCCCGGGTATCGGTGAAACGGAAATCGACGAACTTGACTTCGTTTTCTTTCACCATCTTCATCACATCTGCGACGGTCTTGGCCATCAAATTCTCCTGTCCTGGATAGGGGTTGAAAAAAATAGGATGGCGAAACTTTGCAGTTTTTGTGCCACGCTGCACTCATCGCCCTCATCGCCTCCAAGCCAGCGGAAACCGTGCCTAAACGCCTCAAAATCGAGCTTGGCACGCCATCAAACTGAAAAGAAGTGTGTAATTACAAACAATAAAAATACACCACCCGAATTTGCACCAGTATAGTGCACATATAGCTCTGGACGCGCGCAAAATTGGTGCGTCTATCGCACCAACTCGGGGCCGAGCTGCAAGCCAAAGGGCAGCAAGCCGGCCAAAAGCTCGGGGTAAGCGCAGTCAACGGCGGCTTGCGCCCCCTTGACGCCCAGCTCAATATGGCGTCCGTATTCGGCATGATCCACGCTGGGCAGGCTGAACACCTTCACGCCTGGGTGGGCGGCCTCGATGGCCTGCATGAGGGGCGTAAGCGTTGCCTCAATGCCGCCGATGACGATCACCGACTTTTCCAGCACCGCACCCTGGCCGTGGTAGGGCTTGTAGCGCGTATCGAGCAAGCCTTCCATCATCGGCCAGGCCATGACCGGAAAGCCTGGCAGGAAGTGCACCGCACCGGTGCCCGCCTCACAGGTAAAGCCCGGGATCTTGTTGTAGGGGTTGGGGATGATGCTGGCCCCAGCCGGGAACACCCCCATATTGAGGCGGTGCTGGTTTTCCGGGCGATTGACATCGGCCTCGATGCCCTGCTCGCGCGCGACATCGTGCATGCGCTCGATGATCAGGGCCTTGGCCTGCGGGTGCAACACCAGGTCCACCCCCAGTGCCCGGGCCGCACATTGCCGCGTATGGTCATCGGGCGTGGCGCCAATGCCGCCACAGGAAAACATCACCTCACCGCGCTCTCGCGCTGCCGCAAAAGCCTGCCTCAATAGCGCCGTGATGCGCTCCGGATCGTCGCCCGCATAGTGCGCCTGCGACAGCATCAAGCCGCGCGCCGAGAGCAATTCGATGGTCTTGGCCAAGTGCTTGTCGGCCCGCTTGCCCGAGAGGATTTCGTCGCCGAGGATGAGGAGGCTGAAGGTAGGAGGCATGGGGACGACTCAATGAAATACTGCGCTTGGCGGCAGTGGACTCTCAAACCGGGTCATTGTGCGTCCGCGCAGAACCAGAAACCTGCGCGGCTTCGAGGGCAGGATCGGTCACCACAAATGCGTCAGCCTCCACGGGGGCACTGCGCAGCCTATCCAACTGCGCCAGGCAGTAATGTGCGCACCAGAGGGACGAAAACGCGAAGATCAGGGTGTAGGCCCAAATGGCTAAAGGCACCAGCAGCGGGGCCATTGCAATGAACATCGCGCCAGAGGCCCACAGCACACTGGGTAAGGCACTGAGATAGCCCGTCAACAGACCCATGAGCAGCAGGTGCAAGCGGTGCTTGCGCATGATGAAGCGGCGCTCTTGCGCGCTGGCGTAATCGGCTAAACAGTCGAAGCTAATGACCCGGTAACTGAGCCAGCCCCAGATAAGCGGCGGCACGATCAAGACCAGAGGGGGTATCAGCCAGAGAGGCACCGAAACGACCAAGGCCGCACAGGCGGCCAGGGTGGAGCCCAGCGACCACGCCAAACTGTGCAAAAAGGAAGCCCCCTTCTTTCGCAGCAGCGCCGGGAAACGACGCTCGCCGACCAGCGAGGCCATGGCCGGTGTCATGAAAAGGCCAACCATGAGCAGACAGGCCACGACAATAAAGGGGATGAGGGCAAAAAGAAGCAGCGCCGGCGCAAGTACCGATCGCAAGCCTGAAAGACCCAGGGAGTCGAGGGCCCCTATGAACAATTGCACCCAGCCCCAGGATTGCAGATGCAGACGCAAGGCTTCGACGGCGTCGTTCCAGAAAAAATAGCCCAGCCCCACAGCCGCCAGGATGGTCACCAACAGCGGCAAAAAACTCAGCGCAATCACCCGCGGGTGCAGGCAATACACGACAGCTCGCCAGAAAGCATCGACCAGCGCCTGCACGACCTCAGGCCTTCCCCACCAAGCGCTTGAGCCCCAGGAACTGCTGGGCCAACAGGCCGCGACCATAGTCGCGCCCGTGGGTGACCTGATCCATCAAGCCGGTGGGGCCGTATCCCAAATCGAAGCGCGCAGTTCCAAAGAGCATGTCCCACCAGGGCAGCAGCACGCCGTAATTGTGCTCGCCCGATTCCAGACCATGGTGGGCGCGATGAAAGCGCGGGGTGACCCACAAGCGCTCGAGCACCGGGCCCGCGTGCAGCCGCACATTGGCATGCTGCAGACTCTCGCTGAGCTGGGTCAGCGCAATCAGGAGCATGAACTGCTCGGGCCCCACGCCAATGACAAGGGCCGCGGCCACGATAAGCGCATCGACCATCAAGTCATCAAGAAAATGGTTGCGGTTATCGCTCCAGACCGTCAGTTGCCGCTGCGAGTGGTGCAAAGCATGCAGCTGCCACCACAGGCCGATGCGATGCTGGCCACGGTGTATCCAGTAGGCCAAAAAATCGAAGGCGACAAGGTAGATCAGAAAGCTCACCCAAGGCAGGTCGGTGATTCCGGGCCAGAGCTGATCGAGGTGCCAGGTGGGCATGCCCTGGGCCCGCAGGGCGCCAAAGAGGGCCTTGAACACAGGATCAAGCGTAAAAAAGAGAATCAGCCTGAACAGGCCGAGTCGGTGGATCAGCGTATAGACCACATCCGTGCGAATCGCGGCCCGATCGGACAAGATCTCCAGCGGGCGCCAGCGCTGCAGTGGCACCAGCACCAGCAGCAAGATGGCCATTTGCATCAGCCCTATGAGAAACCAGCCGCAGGCAGCGAAAGCATCTTCGAGCAGATGACCTTGACCCATGGCGTAAAGCCAGGGCACCAACGGCTCAAAAAGAGCGCGTTGAGCGTTGGTAAAAATCTCGCTGAACACGGTCTGGTCGATCATGAGCCCCCTTGTAGGCGCTGGGACAGCACGATTCCACCGTGCGTGTCCAGCCATGATCTGTATTGTGGATGATCGCGTAGCGTTGCGAAACACAGTCCGCGCCGCTTGAGTCCGACAATAAGCGGCTCCAGCACCGCGGGTGCCCAGGGGTCCTTGCGCGACCAGATGCCCAAATGCGCCACCAATACATCGCCGGCACCTATTTGACGAAGGGCCTGCTCGAGCAAACGCGAATTCGGATAGGACTCACTGGGTAGTTCGTCGCCTAAAAAACCCGCCGCGGACCAGCCCACATGCTGATAACCACACGACTGGGCCACTTGGATCAAGCTTGCGGAGGTTTTTCCCCCGGGCGCACGAAACAGGGGCAGCGGCGTCTGCCCGGTCAGCTGTTGCAGTCGCCGGCTGGCCCTGTGCAGTTCCTCACAGTACTGCGCAGCGGTCCACTGCAGGAACTGGCCCTGCTGCGGGCCGGCCGAGGGGCGTATTCGGAATCGCTGCGGCGCCTGCGATTGAGGCAGATCAGCCACCCAGTAAGCATGATCATGCGTATGGGTCCCAAAGGCATGTCCCTCCGCAGCGCGCGCCTTCCACCAATCGGCCCACGCGGAACCCAGGCTGCCATCGCCGGTCTGGGTACGCTCATGGGCCGCAAAAAAAGTGACTCGCACATCGTGCTTGGAGAGGATCTCGGCAATCAGCGGCGCAACGCCCATATGGCCGGTATCAAAGGTGAGGTAAACCGCGCGGCGGGGGTCGGGGCAGGAGGCCGCTCCCATCGAGCTGGCCATGAACATCAGACCGCCCAAGAGGGCCAAGCCAACCTTTGTCAAGCGCGGGCGGGCGGTCTCAGCGCGGGGCATGATCGAGCGTCCAGACACCATGGGGGCTGCGCCCCACCTTGACCTGTCGCACCAAACGGCCCTGCAGCAAATCGACCACCGAAAGACGAGCGGCCCAGCGCGAGGTGACATACAGGGTCTTGCCATCGCGCGAGAGATCCATGCAGTCTGGGCCCGCAGGTACAGCAATCTGCTGCACCACGGCGGGGGACTGTAAATCGATCTTACTGACGCTGTTGTGGACCCGGTTACTGACCCAGACATGGCGTCCATCACCTTGGGCCCGGAAAGCGTGCGCACCTGCCGCCGTAATGATGCGGCCCGACTGCACTGGGGCGGAGCCCGAAACATCAAAGACCTCGACCGCGTTGCTACCGGTCAGGGCCACCAGGAGCCGCTTGTCATCGGGCAGGCCGTACACATCGGCCGGCATGGGACCCGTGGGGGTACGCCACTTGACGACCTGTGAGGCTAAATCGATGGCCACCAATTCATTGCTGTCCTGCATGGTGACATACACCGTGGTGCTGGCCGAATCTATCCACAAGTGACTGGGGGTTTTGCGAGAGACGATTCGCCGCGCCAGGGTCGGGTTGCTGCCGTCCCAGCGATACACATCAACATGATCAAGGCGGTTGGCGGCCGTCACCAACCATTTCATATCAAGGGAAAAACGCAAGTGATAGGGATCGAGTATGTCGCGCAGCGTGCGCTGAACCACGCCAGTGCGCGGATCGATGAAGGTCAGGGAATCCGCGGCGGCATTGCCCACAATGAGCGACTTCTCATCGGGCGTCAGGTACAGATGATGCGGCTCTTTGCCAGTGACGATACGACGCGTCTCGGTCCAGGTCACCGGGTCGACGACGCTAACACTGCTCTCGGCCGAATTGAGCACGAAGATCGGCGCGGGGGACTGCGCCTGTCCCCACGCGGGCGCAAGTCCAAACAAAGCGAGAACGGCGCGGCGATCAATATCCATCGCTAAAAATCTCTATGAAACAAAGCCCGGGCCCGTCCGGGCGGCGCTCTTGTGCAAGGGGCCTCAAAGTGTAGCGGGACCGAGCCTGGCACAGGCGGTGCCGCGGTCACACCCCCCGCAGGGCCAACAGGTCGGACGGCTCCAGCCAACGCCACTGACCCGGCGGCAGATCAGGGGGGAGCTCCAGCGCCCCGATGCGAGACCGATGCAGACGCTCAACCCGGTTACCCACGGCGGCCAACATGCGTTTGACCTGATGGTATTTGCCCTCGGTCAAGGTCAAGCTCATGGCCCGCTCGCCCAACTGGCTGCAGGCGGCAGCACGAACAGGCTTGGGTTCGCGCTCAAGCCGCACCCCGGAAAGCAAGGCCTCAAGCTGGCTCTGATCCAGCCGATGGCTGGTTTCAATGTGGTAGACCTTGGGCACATGGTGACGGGGCGAACTCATGCGGTGAATAAACAGCCCATCATCGGAGAGCAATAGCAGCCCCGTGGTGTCCTGATCGAGGCGTCCAATGGCCTGCACGCCAGCCGCCGCAGTGCCAGCGCGTTGCCGCAAGGGCCCGGGCAACAGGGTGTAGACAGAGGGCCAGGCGCCCGGCCGCTGAGAACACTCATAGCCGGCGGGCTTGTGCAGCATCAGGTAAGCACGCTCGCGGTACATCCATTCCACGCCCTGCACCACAAAGCGCAAACCGACTGGGTCAAAGTCTTCTTCAGCTGCGGTCAGACGGCGTCCATCCACAGCGACCAGTCCTTGCTGCACCAATCCCGCGCATACACGGCGGGTGCCAAACCCCTGGGAAAACAAGAGGTCCTGTATCTGCATGTCAACATTGTGACCCAGGGCGAAGGCGAAAAACGCCTACTCCTCCTGTCCCGGCGCAGCGTAGGTGATGAGCTGATAGCCAAAGCCGTGCACCGATCGCAAGCGAATGGGCGACAACGAGCCCAGGCCCAAGCGTGATCTGACGCGGGAAATGTGCACATCAAGCGTGCGCGAGAAGGGATCGTCTTCGCGCCCCCAGACCTCTTGCATCAGACGCTCGCGGGAAATTGAGCGGTCCGAATTTTCAAAAAGAAAACGGGCCAGCTCAAATTCCTTGCCTGAAAACTGCGCCTGACCACCCTCCCAGCTGATGACGCGGGTCATCGGGTCGAAGGTGTAGCCATTAAAAGTCTGCGGGCCCACCGATTGCTTGGTCGGATAGATGCGTCTTTGCAAGGCAGCCACACGGGCCAGGAATTCCGCTGGGCGCAGGGGCTTGACGCAATAATCGTCAGCACCGGCTTCCAGCGCGGTAACGATAGCCTGCTCATCATGCACGGCCGTCAGGAAAATAACCGGTGTTTCGCCCTGAAATGAGGCTCGCAAATGCTTGAGCACCTTGATGCCGTCTTGATCGGGCAAACGCCAATCGAAAACCAGCAAGTCAAAGGTATTGCGGTTCAGCGCCGGGAGAAAAGTGCGAGCACTGTTGAAAATGGCGCTGGTATGCCCGGCCGAATGCAAAACGCTGGCCAGATGATTGGCCAAAAGCTCATCGTCTTCCAGAATACCTATGTGCATAGTGCAACCTCTTGGAAACTGGTCTTCATCGCTCGTTGAGCGCCCCGGAGAAAGACTTGATAACCGGCTTGAGCAAATACTGCAGAACGCTGCGCGTCCGCGTCTTGATATCGATGGTGGTGGTCATACCCGGCTTGAGCGCCACACGCGCCAGCATCGGATTACTTTGCTGCGGATCGATGCGAATATGCGCGCGGTAGGAGCTCAGCGACTGCCCGTTGGGGCCCTGCTCAACCAAGGTGTCTGAGCTGATGTAAGTCAGTTTACCCAGCAGCATGCCGTAGACCGAAAAATCAAAGGCGTCAAGCTTGACTTGCACCGGTAAGCCGAGTTCGAGTTGGCCGATATCGACGGGATTGATCTTTGCCTCAATCACCATGTCCCCGTCGGTCGGCGAGAGCTGCATCAACTCGTCGCCAGCGCGCAGCACGCCGCCGACCGTATTGACGCGCAGGAACTTGACGATACCCGCTACAGGCGCCACCATCTCGGTGTGCTCCAAGACGCTGCGCCGCTCCTCGAGCTTGTGCAGCTGCGAGCTCAGCTCATCTTCCAGTCGGGTGACTTCAAGGCGGGCCTCTTGGATGTATTTATTCTTGGCCTCGCTCAGCCGTGCCTCGATTTCGCTGACCTGCCGCAGGGCACGCATGACCTCAATGCGGCTGACATCCCCAGCGGTCAGCAGAGAGCGGGTCATTTGCAGTTCTTCCTGCGCCAACTTGAGCGAATCTTCCAAGGCTGAAGTGATATCCTCAAGGCTGGCACGCTTCTGGGCGTACAAACGCTCCTGAGCGATGACGAAATCAGGGAAAGCTCGCAACGACGGCGGATAGGCTGGCTTGGTCCCCATCGACTCGGCGCGGGCGCGTATGAGTGCGGCCTGCAAGGCTGCTGCCTTGGACCGGCTCTCCTGAAAGGCAGCACTGCTGCGGTCCTTCTCAAGCAAGGCCAGACGCTGCCCAGGCTTAACTTCCTGCCCCTCTTGCACCAGGATCTGTGCAAGCACGCCACCATCGGCCGCCTGGATGATCTGGGTGCGCGCACTGGCGATGACGGTGCCCTGGGCCCGGACTGTCTGATCGATCTGGAACCATGCCGCCCAGGCAAGAAAGCTCAAAAACATCAGGGCCATGACCCCAATGATGGACAAACGGAATCGGGATTTGCGATCGCTCATGCGCCTGCTCCTTGGGTCGAGGGCGGTGACGCCGGTCCAGTCGTTGTCTGACGCGGGGCGCTGAGCTTTTGCAACACCGCATCGCGCGGCCCGTCCAACACGATCTGGTGATTGGCTATGACCACGATACGACTGACCAGACGCAGCAGTTCGGGTTTATGCGTCACCACCACCATGACATCGTCGGGCAGCAGGGTACGGGATAGCGCCCCAATGAGATTTTGCTCCAGCGCACTGTCCATCGAGGCTGTGGGCTCATCGAGCAGCCAGATACGCGGCCTGCGCAAGAAGACCCGGGTCAGATTGACCAGTTGCCTTTGACCCGACGACAGGCCCGTCCCGCCTTCATGAATCATCTGCTGCAGACCCTGCGGATGTGTGCCGATCACTGACTGAATCAGGCCGGTGGTACGGGCAGCCTCGAGGATGACATCATCACCGGGATCAATCAAGCCGAGAATAAGGTTCTCGCGCAGGGTACCGGCAAACAAGCGTCCCTCCTGCTGCAAATAACCCACCCGCTCGGCCAGCGCCGGCTTGGAGACATGGGCCATGTCCAGCCCGTCGATCTTGACCACGCCTGCCTGGGGCTTGTACATGCCGCTGAGCAGGCGCAGCAAAGTGGTCTTGCCCGAGCCGATCGGACCGAGAACACCAACCCGCTCTCCAGGCCGGATCTGCAGTTCGGCAACTGCGAGGGCCTGCCCTTGACCGTAGGAGGCCACCACTTTTTCCAGAGCGTAGTGGCCACGCAAAGTCTGGGGCGCGATCGCCTGCTCCTGGCCGTGATGGTCGTCCTGCAAGGACCACAGGCGATCGAGGCCTTGCAGAGCGGTACGGGTGTGCGCCCACTGAATGAGGCGATCGGGCAAGGCCGCCACCGGTCCGAGGACGCGCCCGGACAAAATAGAGCAGGCAATCAGCGCGCCCATGGTGATCTCACCGCGGGAGATCATGAGCGAGCCTGCGGCCACCAGCAGAACATAGGAGACCTGCTGCAAGGCCCCCGCCAGAAACTGCGAATACTCACTCAGACGGCGCGTCTGCTGCTCCACATCCCGCGCCTCATCGGTGGTCGAAATCCAGCGCGAGAGCATGCGCCAGCCACTCTGGCCTGATTTGATGGTTTCGGCTCCCTCCACCGTCTCAACCAGCAGGCCCGTCTTGAAGTTACTGGCAGCAAAGGCTTTCTTACTCAAACCATCAACCCGGCGCCTGAAAAATAGACCGATACACAGCGAAAGGACAAAAAAGGCCAGGGGAATAAGCCCTAGCCATCCGCCGATCCAGACAATGACCAACAAGAACAAAAGCGCGAAAGGTACATCAATCAAGAGGTGCGATGTCAGCGAAGTAAGAAACCCACGCACATTTTCGTAGCCCTTGAGCTGGGCTGCGAGCGAGCCCACGCTTCTCGGTAGCTGGTCCATGCGTATCGCCAGGAAACGGGTATAGACCTCGCGGGCCAGCTTTTGGTCGACATGATCAACCAATTGCTCAAACACCCGAGACCGGGCCAACTTGGCCAGGGTTTCAAAAAAGATGGCGAGCATCACGCCCAGCGTTAACACCCACAAGGTCTGACTGGCCCCGGTGGGAACCACTCGGTCGTAAACCTGCATGCTGTAGAAAGAGGTGGCCAAGGCGATCGAGTTAATCAGCAAGCCCCCCAGCACGCCTTCAAACCAGATCCGCTTATGGGAAAAAATCTCGCGACGGATCAGGCGGTAGATTTCGCTACTCGACGGATCAAAGGGTCGCGCCATCTTGAGCTTGACGGCCTGCCGGTCCACCAGTGCATGCAGCGGCGCCTCGACCCAACGGTTGGCCTTGACATCGTAGGTGTCGGTCAGCCATTCGTTCTGGGCCGTTCGACCCCGCAGCAAAGCCCATCCACGATCGGGCTTGTGAATCAGGCAGGGGCAGTCGGAGGGATCAACCGAGCCCCCCCTGATCCACCGCGGCTTGGGCAACTGCAAGGTTTCCACCAAACCGGCAATCACCTGCCGGGGCGAAACCTCTGCCCCATCCAGGTACGCCTCGTCTGGCTTTTCCAGGCTGGCCTGCAGGGCCAAGCGATCAACTGGCTCCGACTGGATCTGGGCCAGCCGCATCAACAAAGGAAACAAAGGATTCACTACTTGAAGCCCTTCAACGCGGGTTGACAAGGGCTGGGGGCCCCAGGCCAGACATGACGGCTGGCACGCCTTCGACCAACACCACCAGGCGCCAAGTGGCGACCACATAGGCCACGGTGACTTCGGCCAGAGCCGTCTGTGCCTGAGACAGCTCGCGGGCCGCATTCATCACCTCGACCCAGGTCTTGCGGCCCGCCAGAAACTGACGATCCCAAGAAGCCACCATGTCACGGGTCAGACTCAAGCTGTTCTCCAGACCTGAACGCCGCTGCGCCTGTGTCATCGCCGACACATGCTCAAGGGTGACTTGCTCAATCAGATTGCGCCGACCCAAATCAAATTCAGACCGCAAGGCCTCGACCTTCGAAATCGCCCCCTCAATCCCCGACTGGGCCGACAAGCCAGCTCCGGGCGTGGCCGACAAGCCGATAAAGAAGCGATTGGATGAGCTCGGTCCTGTGGCACTGAAACTACCTTGCTGGTGCTCGGCCCGGGCATACAGCTCGGGCATGAGTTGGGCCTTGCGAATATCGACCTCCATCTCCTGCTGCCGAATCTGGGCCCGCAGCTTGTGTGACAAGGGACTGTTTTCCCAAGCCCGCTCCAGAGAGCGTGAAAGCTCGACGACGGGCTCAACCGGGACGATGGATAAGTTGCCAAGCTCGGGCTCGCCCATACGACGACCCGTCAGCTGCTCTAATCGGGCCAGGGCACTGACCTGCTGGGCCCGGGCCAAGGCGGTCTCTGATTGCACCTGCTCCAAGCGGCCCTGAGCCAACACGGCATCGGCCTCGGCGGACAGGCAAGCCTCCACGCGGCGCCGTATCAGGTCTGCAAGACGCTGGTGAGTCCGCACGCTTTCCTGTAAGGCCAGCAACCTTTGTTCACCGGCCTTCCACTCCCCCCAGGCGCCGATCGTGCGCAGGGCCAATTGCTGACGGCTTTCTTCCCACTGCGCCTGCGCGACTGCCACCGAGGCCTCGGCCCGACTGACGCCAGCGGTCAAACGCCCCGCAGTCCAAAGAGGCTGCTGCAGGCGCAAGGTCAGCACCCGCCCCTCACGCTTGCTGTAATTGGGATCGCCGCTACCGGCATCGACCTGTTCGACCGAAACCGAGGGAGTGGGTTAGAACTGCCACTGCGCGCCCTTGACATCAGCCTGGGCGGCTGCAATGAGGCGGGTCTGGCTTTGCAGCAGCGGATTGCCCTCAAAAGCCATGTTCAGCAAACCCAGCATGCCCGAAGCCTGCGCCGATGGAAGCATCAAAGCCAGCGCGCACCCAAGCCAGGGAGACTTTGAAAGAAAGCGAGCGAACATGCTCGGGGAGAGCCAGAAATCAAACCGAGGGAAGATCCGACCTCGGGGTTGCTGCAAACCACAAAAAGGAGGGGGCCTGGAAGGCAGGCAGCGAACGACTTAAACCTGACCTGTCCAAGCAAAGTATGACGCAGATTGCCGGTGCAGATACAAGGGGAAAGCCAGGTCCTCGCGAAAAAAAGCCCGGAGACACGCTCCGGGCTTTTTAACATTGGTCGGTGTGAAAGGATTCGAACCTTCGACCCCTTGCACCCCATGCAAGTGCGCTACCAGGCTGCGCCACACACCGAAGACCGTGATTATAGAGGCCCGTGAAGCGCCTTAGTGCGCCAGCTCGTGGGTGAGCTGGCCTTCTGAGGACAGTAGTGTGCGGATTTCCGAGAGCTCATGTCGCATCCACTCAATACCCTCGGAGGACATGGCCGACAAACTGTCGGCCACGGCCTGAAAACCATCGTCTCGTATCGGGTCGGTACCTGATAGGTCGCGACCCACCTCCAGGTCATGAAAAACCCCTTGCGGCCCGCGACGGCGCTCGCGCTCGGACTGAACAAATTCAGTCAACTTGTTTCGCGCGCCGCTGATGGTAAAACCCTGCTCGTAGAGCAGATCGCGAATACGCCGGATCATCAATACCTCATGGTGCTGGTAGTACCGGCGATTACCGCGCCGCTTGACCGGCTTGAGCTGCACGAACTCCTGCTCCCAGTAGCGCAACACATGCGGCTTAACGCCGCACAACTCGCCTACCTCACCGATGGTGAAGTAGCGTTTGGCCGGGATGGGGGGCAAGACAGCGTCTGTGTGCATGGCAGTGAGAGCGGGAGATGAAATCTACTTGAAGTTCCTCACCGGCGCAATGACCGCGCGAAAAAATTTCCCTGATAAAAAATCAAACGGCGCGGCTCAGGAACGCTGTATCTGTTCTTTGAGCTTGAGGCTGGCGTGGAAAGTCACCACCCGCCTGGCCTTGATCGGCACTTCCTCGCCGGTGCGCGGATTGCGCCCAGGCCGCTGCGCCTTGGTACGGATCTGGAAATTGCCGAAGCTGGAAATCTTGACATCATTGCCTTCAACCAGACTGTCCGAAACCAGGTCAAAGAAGGCATCGACCATATCCTTGGACTCGCGCTTGTTCAGGCCGATCTGATCAAACAAGATGTCGGCCAGATGCGCTTTAGTCAGGGCCGGGGTCTCCAGTGTTTGGACAGACAACTCCATAAGCGTGACAGACAAAATTGGGTGATGAATACTGAAATCGAAGCGGGCTCAGGCCCGCAGCCTGGCCCCAAGGGCACGATGCAGTTGGTCAATCACGGCGCGTACCGTCTGCTCAATCTGCTCTTCGTTCAGTGAAGCGTGCTCATCGCTGAGCACCAAGCGCACGGCTAGGCTCTTCTCGCCGATCGCGACGCTACCGCCTGACTGCTTGGGCCGGTAAACATCAAACAGCGTGGCCGACCGCAGCAAACCCAGGGTCGAGGTCGCATGGATGTGCTGCATCAATTGATCGTGAGTCACCGCTTCGGGGACGATCACCGCGACATCACGCTCGACCGGTTGGAAACGGGTCACGGGCGCAAAAGAAGGGACCCGACGCTGCAAAACCGCATCGAGGTCGAGCTCGAACAAGACCGGCACGGTCGTCAGCTCATAACTTTGACGCCAACGGGGATGAAGCTGCCCCAGCACGCCAACGAAACGCCCGTCGACAAGAATACGCGCGCCGCGCCCAGGGTGCAAGGCCGGGTGCGTACAGGGCTCAAAGACCGCTCGGGCTGGCGCGAGCAGGGCTTCGATATCACCCTTGACATCAAAAAAATCCACTGCACGCGCTTCCTGCGACCAAGTGGCCGCCTCCAGGAGTCCGCTGGCCAGACCGGCAACGCGCAAAGGCTGGTGAACCCCGGCCACCGTGGTGTCGCTATCGAGCACGCTCTCGTCGCGCAGGAAGACACGGCCCACCTCGAACACTCGCAGACGCTCGGCCCTGCGATCCTGATTGAATTTGAGTACCTGCAACAAGGAGCCGAGCAGACTCGATCGCATCACACTCATCGGGCTGGCGATCGGATTGAGCAGTCGTATGGGCGAGGCATTGCCGGCCAGCTCGTGCTCCCAGCGCTCCTGCACAAAGCTGAAGTTGATGGTTTCCTGGTATCCCAAAGCGGCCAGGCTGCGTCGCAGCGCATGCGCGCTGCGCTGCGACTCCGGCCGCACTCGCGCGGTGATGGGGGCCTGCGGTGGCGTGTGCGGAAGCGCATCGAAACCGACCAGGCGCGCCACCTCCTCAATGAGGTCTTCCTCAATTTGCAGATCGAAGCGATAGCTCGGGGGACGCACGGTCACCGTACCGTCACCCTGCTCAAGGGGCAGGCCCAGACGCTCCAGAGCCTGTACACACTGTGCCTGTGTGAGGGTCATGCCGATGACCTTGCAGGCCCGCTCTACGCGCAGCGTGACCGGCGCGCCGACCGGCAGATGCACAGGGTGATCGTCGATCGGGCCGCAACGGGTTTGCCCGGTCCCGCAGATCTGCAATATCAGCTCGGTAATGCGCTCGATATGCTCAACGGTGGTGGCTGGGTCAACGCCGCGCTCGAAACGATGACCGGCATCGGTAGAAAAGTTGAACCGTCGCGAACGGCCGGCGATGGCCCGCGGCCACCAAAAAGCCGCCTCGATATAAATATGGCGGGTGTCATCGGAGACCGCAGTGGCATCGCCGCCCATGATGCCGGCCAGGGACTCAACCTGCTGTTCATCAGCGATCACACCCACAGATGCATCCAGAGTGACCGTCTGGCCGTTGAGCAGTTTGAGCGACTCGCCCGGTTTGCCCCAACGGACATCCAGGCCGCCGTGAACCTTCTCGAGGTCGAAGATGTGGGAAGGCCGGCCCAGCTCAAACATGACATAGTTGGAAATATCCACCAAAGCGTTGACCGAGCGCTGCCCGCAGCGGGCCAGCCTGTCGACCATCCACCCCGGGGTGACTGCACGCGGATTGAGATCACGGATGACCCGCCCCGAGAACCGTCCACACAAGTCAAGGGCACTGACCTTCACTGGCAACCGGGTCGTGTCATTGATTGGGGCCGGCTTGAAAGACGGCGCCTGCAAGGGTGCGCCCGTCAGTGCCGACAGCTCGCGCGCCACACCGTAGACGCTCAGGCAATGGGCCAAATTCGGTGTCAGCTTGAGCGTGAGCAAGGTGTCATCGAGTTGCAGCGCATCACGCAAGTCCTGCCCCACTGGCGCATCGGCCGCCAGCTCGAGCAGACCGGCATGATCGTCCGAGAGCTTGAGCTCTCGAGCCGAGCACAGCATGCCCTGACTCTCAATGCCCCGCAGCTTGCCTACCTTGATCACGAAAGGCCGACCGTCCTCACCCGGGGGCAGTTCGGCTCCCACCAATGCACAGGCCACCTTGATTCCCGCCCGGGCGTTAGGCGCGCCACAGACAATCGACAAGAGCTGCGCTTGCCCCGCATCGACCTGACAGATGCGCAACTTGTCTGCATTGGGATGCGCACTGACCTCGCGGATATGGGCCACGACCACCTTGGAAAAAGGTGGCGCCACCGGCGACATCTGCTCGACTTCCAAGCCGCCCATGGTGAGCGTATCGGCCAGTTGCTGGGAGCTCAGCGCTGGGTTGCAGAACTCACGCAACCAGGACTCAGGGAACTGCATGACTTTGGATCTCGGTTCGGCTTAGGGCAATCGGATGAGCTGTCGGGCGGCTCATTGGAACTGCGACAAAAAACGAATATCGCCGTCGAAGAACAGGCGCAAATCGTTGATCCCGTAGCGCAGCATGGTCAGTCGGTCCGGACCCATGCCGAAGGCAAAGCCCATGTACCGCTCCGGGTCCAGCCCCATATTGCGCACCACATTCGGGTGGACCTGCCCTGAGCCGGCCACCTCCAGCCAACGACCGGCCAGGGGGCCGGACTGAAATTGAATGTCGATCTCGGCGCTAGGTTCGGTGAAAGGGAAGAAGCTGGGTCGAAAACGCAGCACCAGATCGTCCATTTCAAAAAAGGTCCGGCAGAAATCGGAAAAAACAAACTTGAGGTCCTTAAAGCTCACGCTCTGCCCGATCCACAGACCCTCGCACTGGTGAAACATCGGTGAGTGGGTGGCATCGCTATCCACCCGGTAGGTGCGGCCAGGGGCGATGACGCGGATCTCCGGCATGGGCTGCCCCGCATCGATCAGAGCACGGTGGGCTTTGACATGCTGGACCGCATAGCGGATCTGCATGGGGCTGGTGTGGGTTCGCAAAAGCAAGGGCGCTTGCGGCGTACCGCCCTCGACATAAAAGGTATCGTGCATCGAGCGCGCCGGATGGTCTTCGGGGGTGTTCAGGGCCGAGAAGTTAAACCAGTCGGTCTCGATCTCCGGGCCCTGGGCCACATCAAAACCCATGGAACCAAAGATGGCCTCAATGCGTTCCAAGGTGAGCGATACCGGATGCAAACCACCCCCAGTACGCTGGCGACCTGGCAGGGTGACATCAAGGGCCTCGGCAGTCAGCTGCGCATCGAGTTCAGCCTGTGCCAGAGCCTGACGCCGGTCCGCGAGCGCTTGTTCGATAGCTTGCTTGGCTCGGTTGATGACCGCACCGCGCGCCTTTTTCTCGTCGGCATTCAAGGCGGCCAAGCCCTTCATCAGCTCGGTCAGCCGGCCGGACTTGCCCAGAAATACAGCCTTGGCGTTCTCCAGCTCGGCTGGACTGGCAGCGGCCTGAAAGCTGCTGTGGGCCTGGCGAACCAGATCATCGAGAGTCGCAGAAGTCATGATGTAGGAGCAAAGTGCAGGCGCATCGACAAATCGCTGGCTGACATGAAAAAGGGCCAGAGCTTACAAAGCCCCAGCCCGATTTAAAACGACGTCGTCCTACAGGAACGGACGCCGCGGCGGTTCGATCAGGCTGCCAGGCGCGATTTGACTTGAGCCACGATGGCGCCGAACGCAGCGCTGTCATGGATGGCCAGATCGCTGAGCACCTTGCGGTCGATCTCGATTCCGGCTTTCTTCAGGCCGTTGGCGAACTGGCTGTAGGTCAAGCCGAAAGAACGACTGGCCGCGTTGATGCGGGCAATCCAGAGCTGGCGGAAGACACGCTTCTTGTTGCGACGATCCCGATAAGCATACTGGCCGGCCTTCATCACCGCCTGCTTGGCGACGCGGAAGACATTGCCGCGACGACCGCGGAAGCCCTTGGCCAGGGCGAGAACTTTCTTGTGACGAGCGCGGGCGGTGACACCACGTTTGACGCGAGGCATAGAGGTACTCCTTGTTCGTCTTTAATCAGATGCCCATGCCGGGCAACATCTGCGCCATGTGACCCATATTGGTCTCATGCACGCCGACAGCGCCGCGCAATTGGCGCTTGTTCTTGGTGGACTTCTTCGTCAGGATGTGACGCTTGAAAGCCTGGCCGCGCTTGACGCTGCCACCTGGACGAACGCGAAAACGCTTTTTCGCGCTGCTCTTGGTCTTCATTTTGGGCATTGCATGCTCCTTCTTGTTTGTGCTCGCGAGGCGCTGCGAAACCTTTCGCAGACTTGTCGGCCCCGAGCCACTTGTTTTCAGGTGGTACGCCCGAAGGCAACCCCTGCTGGGCGCGGGCCCTCCCGCTACCCGGATGACCGCTTTTCAGCGCCATCCTATCGACCCCACGGGCGACCGACCCGCCGGGCTGATTCGAATCCCTGACCCGCAGGTCAGGCCTTGACCGCTGCGACCGGCTCGGCCGGCGCTGCCGTCTTACCGCCCCCGGCCTTTTTCTTGCCCGGAGCGATCATCATGATCATCTGCCGACCCTCGAGCTTGGGAAACTGCTCGACGATGATGCCGTCAGACAGTTCATCCCGAATGCGCGCCAGCAGGGCCAAACCCAATTCCTGGTGCGTGATCTCGCGGCCACGAAAGCGCAGCGTGATCTTGCATTTGTCTCCGTCATCAAGAAAGCGCCGGATGTTGCGCAGCTTGATGTTGTAGTCACCGTCGTCCGTACCGGGCCGGAATTTGATTTCCTTGACCTCGATAACCTTTTGCTTGGCCTTGGCCTCGGCTGCGCGCTTCTGCTCGGCATACTTGAACTTGCCGTAATCGATGAGCCTGCATACCGGGGGAACCGCCGTGGGCGAGATCTCCACCAGATCGACATCGGCATCACCTGCCATGCGCAGGGCCTCCATCAGAGGCACGATGCCTATCGGCTCATTGTCAGGGCCCACCAAGCGCACCTCGGGGGCCATGATTTCACGGTTCAAGCGGTGCTTGCGCTCCTCGCGTTGGCGACGGTCACGAAATTCAGTAGCGATGGTTGCCATCCTTCAAACAATGCCACGACAGCCGTGGCCGCTTGTACCCGCAGAAAACAACCCCTCGCCCACCCGGGAGGGCGGTGATTGTGGGATCAGGATTTGTCGGCGATGTCCGAAGCGATCCGCTGGGAAAACGCTTGAACGGACATGACACCCAGGTCCTTGTTGCCTCGGGCACGCACTGCCACCGATCCGGCCGCTTTTTCCTTGTCACCAACGACAAGGATGTAAGGCACCTTCTGGAGCGAGTGCTCGCGTATTTTATACGTTATTTTTTCGTTCCTCAGATCCAGATCCACCCTAAGCCCTTGATTTATCAGTGTTTTGGCAATTTCCCGACAGTAATCGGCTTGGGCATCGGTAATGTTGAGCACTGAAACCTGTACCGGCGCCAGCCAGACTGGCAAGGCACCGGCGTGCTGCTCGATCAAGATCCCGATAAATCGCTCGAGGCTGCCGACGATAGCCCGGTGCAGCATGACCGGGCGGTGGCGGTGGCCATCCTCACCCACATATTCGGCGTCCAGGCGCTCGGGCATGGAAAAGTCGACCTGTATCGTGCCGCACTGCCACTGCCGGCCCAAAGCATCCTTGAGGGTGTACTCGACCTTGGGGCCATAAAAAGCGCCATCGCCCGGGGCGATTTGAAACTCGCATCCAGAGGCTTTGAGGCTATGCATCAGCGCCTGCTCGGCCTTGTCCCAGCTCTCATCGGAGCCGATGCGCTGGGCCGGCCGGGTCGCCACCTTGTAGATGATGTCGGTGAAACCAAAATCGGCGTAGACCTTTCGCAGCAGGCTGGTGAAAGCCAGCACCTCGGGCAGGATCTGGTCTTCGGTG
>VGHR01000035.1 GCA_016868205.1 Betaproteobacteria bacterium | reverse complement strand
AATCAAGCGTGGATCTTGGCCACGACGCCGGCGCCGACGGTGCGGCCGCCCTCGCGGATGGCAAAGCGCAGACCCTCTTCCATCGCGATCGGGGCGATCAGCTTGACCGTGATCGACACATTGTCGCCAGGCATCACCATCTCCTTGCCCTCGGGCAACTCAATGGCACCCGTCACATCGGTCGTACGGAAGTAAAACTGCGGCCGGTAGTTGTTGAAAAACGGCGTGTGACGGCCGCCCTCTTCCTTCGACAGCACATAGATCTCTCCGGTAAAGTGCGTGTGCGGCTTGATCGAGCCGGGCTTGCACAGCACCTGGCCGCGCTGCACTTCCTCGCGCTTGGTGCCGCGCAGCAAAATGCCCACATTGTCGCCCGCCTGACCCTGGTCCAGAAGCTTGCGAAACATCTCCACGCCCGTGCAGGTCGTCTTCTGCGTGTCAGCTATGCCAACAATCTCGATCTCCTCGCCCACCTTGATGATGCCCCGCTCGATACGACCGGTCACCACCGTGCCACGACCAGAAATCGAGAACACATCTTCCACAGGCATCAGAAAGGTGCCGTCTATCGCACGCTCGGGCGTGGGAATGTAGCTGTCCAGCGCATCGGCCAGACGCATGATCGCCTGCTCGCCCAGATCGCCCTTGTCGCCCTCCATCGCCAGCTTGGCCGAGCCCTTGACGATCGGGGTGTCGTCGCCCGGAAAGTCGTACTTCGACAGCAGCTCGCGCACCTCCATCTCGACCAACTCGAGCAGCTCGGCATCGTCAACCATGTCGCACTTGTTCATGAACACAATGATGTAGGGCACGCCCACCTGACGGGCCAGCAATATATGCTCGCGCGTCTGCGGCATCGGACCGTCTGCGGCCGAGACCACCAAAATGGCCCCGTCCATCTGCGCCGCACCCGTGATCATGTTCTTCACATAGTCGGCGTGGCCCGGGCAGTCCACATGCGCGTAGTGCCGGTTGGCCGTCTCGTACTCCACATGCGCCGTGTTGATGGTGATGCCGCGCGCCTTCTCCTCCGGAGCCGCATCAATCTGGTCATAGGCCTTAGCCTCACCGCCAAACTTGGAGGCCAAAATCGTCGTGATCGCCGCCGTCAGCGTCGTCTTGCCATGGTCCACATGGCCAATCGTGCCCACATTGACATGCGGTTTGGTCCGCGTGAATTTCTCTTTCGCCATTTCCAATCAACTCCGAAAAGTTAAAACATCCCGATCCAAACTCGACGCGCGGGTTGACGGGACCAACCCTTTGCAAAACTGGTGCCCATGGCGGGAATCGGACCCGCGACCTCTCCCTTACCAAGGGAGTGCTCTACCACTGAGCCACATGGGCAAACAAACCTGTCGCTGGCCGGCACACTCAGCCTGGAGCGGGAGACGGGAATCGAACCCGCGTCATTAGCTTGGAAGGCTAAGGTTCTACCATTGAACTACTCCCGCAGCTCAAGAAGCCGGCTTCAAGCCGCCCGACGAGGCACAAACTCCCAACGAAAGCCGACCGCATCTGGTGGACGGGGCTGGATTCGAACCAGCGTAGGCGTAAGCCAACAGATTTACAGTCTGCCCCCTTTAGCCACTCGGGCACCCGTCCGGCAAGCGAACCACAGATTATGCCATGGAAAACGGTCCGAACGCTACCAGGTAATGGGCTCGCGCCCCTGTGAAACAAGCCAGCGATTGGCAGCACTGAAGTGCCCACAGCCGATGAAAGGCGAGGGGGGGCGCGAGGCCGACAAAGGTGAAGGGTGGTGGGCGCAAAGCACCAAATGGGTGCCGGGCAGACCCGTCAGCAGAGCCTGTGCATGAGCGCCCCAGGCCATAAAAACCTTGGACTGACCGGTTTCCGCGAGCGTCCGAATAAGCATGTGAGTGAGCGCTTCCCATCCTTTTCCGGCATGGCTGCCCGGTCGCCCTTGCTCGACCGTCAAGGCTGTGTTGAGCAGCAGTACGCCCTGACGGGCCCAGCGCTGCAAATCGCCGCTGGGCACGGATACCGATCCCAGATCCCGGTCGCACTCACGCAAAATATTGCGCAGACTCGGCGGCAGACGCAGGCCCTCAGGCACCGAGAAGGCCAGGCCCTGCGCTTGGCCGGGCCCGTGATACGGGTCCTGACCCAAAATGACTGCCCGCACTTGCTCAGGACCACACAGTTGCAGGGCCCGCAAGGGCTGCGGCGGGAAGACCACCGCGCCCGCAGCCAGGCGCGCAGAAACAAACTGGGCCAGTCGCTCACCCTCAGGGCTGGACAGAAAACGCTCCAGCACAGGCCGCCAGGCCTCGTCCACCGGCCAGCCCCCCGGATCCCAGGCCTGCAAGGACCGGGCGGCCCCCGGCGGCTGGACCGCGTCGAACAAATCTCGCGAGACGGGGGGGACGGCCGCTCGCGGCATGGCTATGGTTCAGGCAAACAGGCCGCGGAGCGCTTGCCCCGGCTCGTCGGCCCGCATAAAGGCCTCGCCCACGAGGAAAGCCTGTACGCCGGCCTCGCGCATCCGACGCACCTCGGCGGCGCTGGAGATACCCGATTCGGTAACCAGCAAACGATCGGCCGGCACGCGCGCGCGCAAGCCCAGAGTGGTCTCCAGGCTGACCTCAAAGGTTTTGAGGTTACGGTTGTTGATGCCCAGCAGCGGCGTCTTGAGGGTCAGCGCCCGATCGAGTTCTGCGCCGTCGTGCACCTCGACCAACACAGCCATGTGCAAGGACAGGGCCAGCGCTTCCAGCTCGTGCATCTGCGCATCGTCCAGACAGGCCGCAATCAGCAGCACGCAATCGGCCCCCATGGCCCGTGACTCGTAGATCTGGTAGGGGTCGACCATGAAATCCTTGCGCAGAACCGGCAAATCGCAGGAAGCGCGGGCCTGCTTGAGGTAATCCGGCTCGCCCTGAAAGAACTGGCGATCCGTGAGAATTGACAGACAGGCCGCGCCATGCTCGGCATAGCTTTGGGCGATATCGGCTGGCATGAAGTCGGGGCGCAACACGCCCTTGGACGGGCTGGCCTTCTTGATTTCGGCGATCACCGCCGCCTGCCCGGCGCTGATGCGCTGGCGCAGGGCGCCAACGAAGTCGCGTGTCAACACCCGCGACTGCGCATCGGCCCGCATCGCGGCCAGGGACTTGCGCCGCATCGCATCGGCCACTTCCTCTCGCTTGACCGCCACAATGCGCTCGAGAATGTCGCTCATGAAAAGCTCCTTCGGGCGTCAGGCTGACTTCAACCGCTGACTGGCTGCAATCAGTGCATCGAGCTTGCCACGCGCCGCCCCGCTGGAAAGAGCCTGGCGCGCCATCGCCAAACCCGCACCAATGTCAGCAGCCCTGTTGGCCGCATAAAGAGCGGCCCCAGCGTTAAGGGCCACGATGTCGGCAGCGGGCCCGGCTTGTCCCTGGAGAACAGATAGCAGCATATCGCGTGACTGCTCGGGGGTCTCAACGCGAAGGGCGCGGCCACTGGCCATGGGCAGGCCGAAGTCTTCAGGATGAATTTCGTATTCGCTGACCTGCCCGTCTTTGAGCTCGCCGACCAGAGTACCAGCCCCCAAACTGATCTCGTCCATCCCGTCCTTGCCGTAGACCACCAGCGCATGCTCAGCCCCGAGCCGCTGCAACGCGCGCACCTGAATGCCCACCAAGTCAGGGTGAAACACTCCCATCAATATGTTGGGGGCGCCAGCGGGGTTGGTCAACGGTCCGAGGATGTTGAACAGGGTGCGCACACCCAGCTCCTTACGCACCGGCGCCACATTCTTCATGGCCGGATGATGGTTGGGCGCAAACATGAAGCCTACGCCGACTTCATCGATGCACTGCGCGATGGCCTGGGGAGTCAAATGAATATTCGCCCCCAGCGCTTCCAGGACATCGGCGCTGCCGGACTTGCTACTGACACTTCGGCCGCCGTGCTTGCTGACCTTGCCGCCGGCGGCCGCCACGACGAACATGGAGCAGGTGGAAATGTTGAAGCTGTGCGAGCCATCCCCCCCGGTGCCCACCACATCAACCAGGTGCGCCCGATCGTTGACCTGAACATGGGTGGCAAATTCACGCATCACCTGCGCTGCCGCAGTAATCTCACCGATGGTTTCCTTCTTGACGCGCAGACCGGTGATAAAGGCGGCCGTCATGAGTGGCGACATCTCGCCACTCATGATCAGCCGCATGATGTGCAGCATCTCATCATGAAAGATCTCGCGATGCTCGATGGTGCGCTGAAGCGCCTCTTGCGGCGTGATTTGCAGACGTTGGGGCATGGGATGTTCTCGCTTGAAAATAGATTGTCGGTCAGGTTCGCATCAACGACGATTTTCTCAAGGGCTCGCACCAAAGAAGCGTCGGACGACCGCGATGGCATGGTCTACACCCTGCTCATCGACATCGAGGTGGGTGACCCAGCGCAAACCGACCATGCCAGTGACCAGGACCCCTTCTTTCTTGAGGTGAGCCACTAAATCGGGCCCACAGCCCTCAGCCACATCGATGAATACGATGTTGGTCTGCGCTGAGCGCAGGGTCAGTCCGGGCAAGCCCCGCAAGCCTTGGGCCAGCCGTTGCGCCAAAGCGTGGTCCTCGGCCAAGCGCGTCACATGATGCTCCAGCGCGTACAAGGCACAAGCGGCCATCAGGCCGGCTTGGCGCAAGCCGCCGCCGGCCATTTTGCGAATGCGCCGGGCACGCGCGATCAACTCGGCCGAGCCGCACAGTGCCGAGCCCATCGGGGCTCCAAGTCCCTTGCTGAAGCAAACCGAGACGCTATCGAAAAAATCAGCCATTTCTCGCAGCCGATCCAAGGCGCCCTGCCCGGGCGCTGCCGAAGCAACCGCCGCATTGAAGACGCGGGCGCCATCAAGATGCGTGCTCAGACCACGATCGCGGGCCAACTGCGTGGCCGCGCTGAGATAGGCATCGCTCATGACATGGCCGTTCCAGGTGTTTTCCAAGCACAGCAAGCGCGTGCGGGCAAAGTGTGGGTCGTCGGGCTTGATGGCCTCGGCAATGTCCGACAGCTGCATCTGTCCCTGCGCGTCCTGGGCCAGAGGCTGCGGCTGCACGCTGCCAAAGACTGCAGCCCCCCCGCCCTCAAAGCGATAGGTGTGGGCCAACTGCCCGACGATGTACTCATCGCCGCGTCCGCAGTGGGCCAAGATGCCACACAAATTACTTTGCGTGCCCGAGGGCATGAAAAGCGCCGCCTCCTTGCCGGTGAGCGCCGCCACGCGCTGCTGCAACGCATTGACCGTGGGATCGTCACCAAAAACATCATCACCCAGACTCGCCGACATCATGGCCTCGCGCATGGCGGCCGTGGGACGGGTGACGGTATCGCTTCGCAGATCAACCAGCATGAGAACCCTTTCAATCAACCAGGCCCGACGACACGAAGGACACCGGGCGGGCTGAAGTATCGGAGATCGCGCCACACCGCTTCAACGAGTCTCCACTAAACGCCTCAGACCGACTCATGAGGGCTCCAGGAAATTGCGCAGCATCGCGTATCCATGCTCGGTCAAGACGCTTTCCGGATGAAACTGCACGCCCTCGATGGCCAGGCTGCGGTGGCGTACGCCCATGATCTCGCCGTCAGCGGTCCAAGCGGTCACCGTCAAGACCGCAGGGCAACCGTTGGGGTCGATGGCCAGCGAGTGGTAGCGATTGACCGCCACCTGCTCAGGCAAGCCGGCGAAGACCCCGACCCCGGCGTGCGCAATCACGCTGGTCTTGCCATGCATCAAGGTTTTGGCGCGCACGATGCGTCCGCCAAAAGCGACGCCTATGCTTTGGTGACCCAAGCACACGCCGAGGATGGGCAGCCGGCCAGCGAAATGCGTGATGGCGGCCACGGAAATCCCGGCCTCGGTGGGCGAGCAGGGACCGGGCGATATCAGTAGTCGGTTGAAGAGCCCAGCGCGCTGACGCCGATCAAGCTCCGCAAGATCTGCCTCGTCGTTGCGCAACACGCAGACCTCGGCGCCGAGCTCTCCGAGGTACTGCACCAGGTTCCAGGTAAAGCTGTCGTAGTTGTCGATCACCAGCACCCGGGAGCCGGCCGCAACAGGCTTTTGAGCGATGGCCTCGGGCAGCGGTGCACAAGACAGCGCGATCACTGTAAGCCCTCCTCGACCCGTTCGCTGGCCCGCAGAAGGGCGCGCGCTTTGGCCTCCGTCTCCTGCCATTCAAGCTCGGGCACCGAATCGGCCACGATACCTGCTGCCGCCTGCACATACAGGACCTGATCCTTGATGATGCCGGTGCGAATGGCAATGGCCACATCCATATCGCCGGCGTAGCTGATGTAGCCACACGCCCCGCCATAGGGACCGCGTTTGCTCGGCTCGAGCTGATCGATCAATTCCATCGCATGCACCTTGGGCGCCCCTGTGAGAGTGCCGGCCGGGAAAGTGGCCTTGAGTACATCCATCGGACTTACGCCCTCCTTCAGCAGGCCCTCGACATTGCTGACGATATGCATCACATGGCTGTAGCGTTCAACCGCGAAGGCCTCGGTCACCTTGACCGTGCCAACCTGGGCCACGCGACCGATGTCATTGCGGGCCAGGTCGATCAGCATCACATGCTCGGCCCGCTCCTTAGGGTCGGCCAACAACTCGACCTGCGCGGCCTCGTCGAGCTCGGGCGTGGCCCCGCGCGGCCGGGTACCAGCCAGCGGCCGTATGGTGAGCTTGGTACCGTGCGCCAGCGTCTCCTGGCGCACCAAAATCTCGGGGCTGGCACCGACCACCTGAAAATCACCAAAGTGGTAGTAGTACATGTAAGGGCTGGGATTGAGCGATCGCAATGCCCGGTACAGTGACAGCGGCGATGCGGTATAGCGCTTGCTCAAGCGTTGCGCCACTTGAACCTGCATGAAATCGCCAGCAGCAATCAGGGTCTTGGCCCGCTCGACCGCGGCCAAATAACGGTCTTTGGAAAACTCACGCTGGACCGGATGGGCATCGCAAGGGCGTACCTGGGGCGCGCTGACGGGATACCGCAGCTGCTGGACCAGTTGCTCAAGGCGCCGCCCAGCCTGGGCGTAAGCCTCGGGCTGACCCGGGTCAGCGTAGACGATGAGATAGAGCTTGCCCGACAAGTTATCGATGACGGCCAGCTCCTCGCACTGCAAGAGCATGATGTCGGGGCAACCGAGAGTGTCGGGCGGACAGCTGGCGGCCAGGCGCGGCTCGATGTAGCGTACCGTGTCATAGCCGAAATAACCGGCCAGTCCGCCGCAAAAACGCGGCAACCCCGCGCGCAAGGCCACCTTGAACCGGCGCTGGTAGGCCGCGATGAAGTCCAGTGGGTTGTCTCGCGAAGACTCCACCACTTGCCCATCGGTGACCACCTCGGTGATCTGTGCCGCACCGAAATCGCGGGAGCGCACAAAGGTACGCGCGGGCAGTCCAATGAAGCTGTAGCGGCCAAAACGCTCGCCACCGACCACCGATTCAAGCAAGAAACTGAGGCGGCCCTCATTCTGGCTGCGGGCCAGCTTGAGGTAGAGAGACAGCGGCGTCTCCAGGTCTGCAAAGGCTTCGAGCAGAAGCGGGATGCGGTTGTAACCCTGCTGGGCAAGGCTTTTGAATTCCGGTTCGGACAACATGAGGCGGACTTTCTTCGCAAGGACGGACGGCTCGACAGCCGTGACGACACAAAGGGGCCAGACGAAGGGGCTCGCACGGGCGAGCTCCCTCCAGGAGGGGCGCCGGCCAAAGAAGAAAGGAGGGAACCGCTTGGCGCAAGCCCTGCTTGAGGGCATGCGCAGAGACTTCAGCCGCGCCGAGTCGGGCAGCGACGCCAGGGCCAAGCTCCCCGGTCGCCTGACCCCGTCGAAACAATGCGGTGAATGAACATCTCGGTAGTTTAGCAAAGGCGCGCGCGCTGCGCGGTCCAGAAAGGCTCAAGCCACATCGACCGCGCCCTCTTCGCTGTTGAGCGCCAGCTCAGGCACAGGCAGTGCAGTTGGCACGCGGTTGCGCAGCGACTCCAGTCGATAACCGAGGCTGTAAACCGAGCTGAGTCGGAAGCCATTTTCTGGACGCAGATCGAGCTTGACCCGCAGACGCGAAATGTGCGTATCCAGCGTGCGCGAAACCGCATCGGCCTGTCCGCCCCAAACGCTTTCTTGCAGGTATTTCCGCGACAACAGTTCGCCCAGTCGCGAAAACAAAAGATAGGCGAGCTCGTACTCGCGATGCTTGAGCTCGATGAGCTCGCCTTTGATTGTCAAGGTTTTGGCCTTTTGATCAAAGACATAGTCGCCAGAGACCAGCACCTCACCGGTCTGGTCCGGGTAAGCGCGCCGTAGCAGCGCGTGCAGTCGAGCCAGCAGTTCGGGAACCCGAACCGGCTTGCACATGTAGTCGTCGGCACCGGCCTTGAGCGCCTCGACCAGGTCAGCCTCATCGACATGGCAGGTGACAAACAGCACCGGCACCCGGGCCTTGATGTTGGCGCGGGCCCAACGCGTGACCTCCAGGCCCGACATATCGGGCAGATTCCAGTCGAGGATCAACAAATCGAAGTTCTCTCGACGCAGTTCGCGCAAGAGAGCTTCGGCGGTCGAGAAGGAATGACAAACATGACCCAATGCGATCAGGAAAGAATTCATCCAATCGCGCTGGCTTTCATCGTCCTCAAGAACAGCGATTCGCATGGCCGGGCTCCGTGTTGTGAAAAAAAATTGTCAATGAGCCGGGATGTTAGTTTTTCCTAATCGAAATGTTGATCCTTGGAGTCGGGTGAAGGACGAAAAACCTCAATTTTTTTCTATATTTAACAAATAAAGGCGGTCCGCAGACGGCGGTCGACACCGTCGGGATGACCTTAGCCCGTCCGTAGACGCGCACGCATGCCGGCAATCACCGCCCCGTAATCAGGCTGGCCAAAGATGGCACTGCCGGCCACGAAGGTGTCGGCGCCGGCGGCGGCCACCTGGGCAATGTTGTCCAGCTTGATTCCGCCATCGACCTCCAGGCGTATGTCCTTGCCGCAGGCGGTGATGCGCCGACGCGCCGCCTCGATCTTGCGCAGCGCCGAGTCGATGAAGCTCTGGCCCCCAAAGCCAGGGTTGACGCTCATGATGAGGATCAGATCGATGTCGTCGATCAGCCAATCGAGCACATCCAGGGGCTCGGCCGGATTGAAGGTCAGGCCTACCCGACAGCCGGCCGACTTGATCGCCTGCACGCTGCGATGCACATGCGCTGACGCATCGGGATGGAAGCTGATCAGGTCGGCCCCGGCTTGCGCAAAAGCGCCGGCCAAGGCATCGACCGGTTGCACCATCAGGTGCACATCGATAGGCACTGCCTGGCCTTGTGCGGTACGCGCATGGGGCCGCAGCGCGCTGCAGACCATGGGACCAAACGTTAAATTGGGAACGTAATGGTTGTCCATGACATCAAAGTGAATCCAGTCGGCACCGGCCTCGATGACCTTTCGCACCTCCTGGCCTAAACAGGAAAAGTCGGCCGAAAGAATGGAGGGGGCGATACGGTAGGTCATGGCAGGTCAGTGTCAAAACAACGACGCTCGATTGTGCAGCAGCGCGCCTGAACGCCGAAAACCCGGCCCGGACCGGGGCCGATAAGATGCGGGCATGTCCAAGTACCGAATCGCGTGTCAGGCCCTGCCCCTTTTCCTGCCCGATCAATCCGACCCACAGGCCGGGCTTTATGGCTTTGCCTACACCGTGACCATCACCAACACCGGCGAGGTCCCGGCCCAGCTTATCGCGCGCCACTGGATCATCTGCGATGCCCAGGGCCTGCGCGAGGAGGTCAAGGGACTGGGGGTGGTGGGGCAGCAGCCCTTGCTGCGCCCGGGCGAATCCTTTCAATACACCAGCGGCTGCCGCTTGCGAACTGGCAGCGGCACCATGCATGGCCGTTATTTTTTTGTGGCTGAGGACACGACTCAGTTCGAGGCCGAGATACCCTTGTTCGTGCTGGAGGCGGGTCCCGCCACCGGTCCGCGGGTGGTTCACTGACACCGTCGGAGCCCGCCGCTCCTATGCTTGAGGCCATGGGCGAATTTGACCTGATCGCACGCTATTTTTCGCGGGCGCCCCGCAGGGCCTTGGTGGGTGTGGGCGACGACTGCGCCTTGATCGAGCCCAAGCCCGGCACGCAAATGGCCATTTCCTGCGACATGCTGGTGGCCGGACGCCACTTCTTGGACAATGTGGCGCCGCGCAAGCTCGGGCACAAGGCGCTGGCGGTCAATCTGAGCGATCTGGCCGCCTGCGGGGCCAAGCCTCTGGCCTTTACCCTGGCCCTGTCCCTGCCCAGCCTCGACGAGGGCTGGCTGGCCGAGTTTTCCACCGGACTGATGCGATTGGCCGATGCCCATGACTGCGAGCTCATCGGCGGCGACACCACCGCCGGACCACTGAACCTGTGCATCACCGTCTTCGGGGAGGTGCAGGGTTCGGCCCTGCTGCGCAGCGGCGCGCGCGCGGGCGACGATCTGTATGTCAGCGGACACCTTGGCGATGCCCGGCTGGCGCTTCGCGCCTTGACCGGACGGTTGCACCTGCCCCCTGATCTGCTGACCCAGACGCGCGATCGGCTGGAGCAACCCGAGCCCCGCATCGCGCTGGGCTTGGCGCTACGCGGATGGGCCAGCGCGGCGATCGACCTGAGCGACGGTTTGGCGGGCGATCTCGGCCATATGCTCAAGGCCTCAGGGGTGGGCGCCACCCTGGAGGGACCGACCCTGACCGGGCTGCTGCAAGCCCAAAGCCATCCGCAGTGGTCGCAGATCAGCCCACCGGTGCAAGCGCTCGACGAAGTCCTCGCCGGCGGTGACGACTACGAGCTGGCCTTCACCGCCCCCCCAGCCCTGCGCGACCGGATTGATCAAGCCGCGAAAAGCAGCCAAACACCCGTCACCCGCATCGGCCGTATCGACACACAAACCGGGCTGCGCCTGATCGACGCCGAGGGCAGAACTCAGCCGGTGACCCAGCTGTCGTTTGACCACTTCAAAGCGGGCTGACACATCATGCAAATGGAAACAAAGTTTGTCAGCGACCGACCGCCCCTCCTTCGACCGGGGGTGAGGTTTTTGCTGGCCCATCCAGCGCACTTCATCGCCCTGGGTGGCGGTGCAGGTCTGGCCACGATCGCCCCCGGCACCGTCGGAACGCTCTGGGCGTGGCTGGCCTTTCTGGCCTTGGACCTGTACCTGACTGAAGTACAACTGGGTCTGCTCATTGCTGCCGCGCTGCCCGTCGGCTGGTGGGCTTGTACCGTTACCGCACAGCATATGGGTCTGGCCGATTCGAGCCATATCGTCTGGGATGAGGTCGTCGCGTTCTGGATCGTGCTGTGGTTAGTCTTGCCCGCCGGGCTGGCCATGCAGGCCTTGGCCTTTGCCCTGTTTCGCTTCTTCGACGCGGTCAAGTTCGGACCTGTGGCCTGGGCCGACCGGCATTTCAAAGGACTCGGCCCACGAGGCGGACTGGGTATCCTGCTGGATGATTTGGTGGCTGCCTTGTGCACCCTGGTGGTGCTGGCCTTCTGGACTTTCTTGCGCCCATGACACATCCTCAGGTTCTTGAGCTGGCCGGCCTGCTGCGAGAGCGCGGCTGGATGCTGGTCACTGCGGAAAGCTGTACAGGGGGCCTGATAGCAGCCGCCTGTACCGATCTGCCGGGCTCGAGCGAGTGGTTCGAGCGCGGCCTGGTGAGCTATTCCAACGCAGCTAAAAATGAGTTGTTGGGCGTACCGACTGAATTGATCGCCGCGCACGGCGCGGTCAGCGAGGCGGTGGTGCGGGCCATGGCCGATGGCGCCCTGCGTCACGCGAAGGCGCAAGTTAGCCTGGCGGTGACCGGCGTGGCCGGCCCCGCGGGAGGCAACGCTGACAAACCCGTGGGCACCGTCTGGTTTGCCTGGGCCTGGGCCGGTCGCCTCGAGAGTCAGCGCCAGCAGTTCGCAGGCGATCGCGCCGAGGTGCGACGCGCCACCGTCGAGCACGCGCTGCGGGGGCTGACGCAGCGACTCAAGTCGGCGACGGCTTGAGCGCCCGGGCTCACACCGAAAAACGGTACTCAATCCGTCCGCGCACCCGATCACCGGGCTGGCAGATGCAGGACGGGAACAGTGGCTGGTTGGGCGCATCAGGAAACTGCTGAGGCTCCAGGCACAGCGCAGCGCCGCTGCGGTAAACCCGGCCGTGCTTGCCGGCGTGGCGCGGCAGTTGCCCGTCCATGGCGGCACCACTGTAGAACTGCAAGCTCGGGGTGTCCGCCCACAGCTCCAAAACAATACCGCTACCGGGCGCGCGCAAACGGGCCTGCACATGCAGGGCACCTGCGGGTCCCCGCGTGCGATACGCATGATCGAAGCCGGGCACCGAACCGATCTCGAGCTGCACATGCCC
Organism: Betaproteobacteria bacterium; assembly: GCA_016868205.1. Lineage (GTDB taxonomy): Bacteria > Pseudomonadota > Gammaproteobacteria > Burkholderiales > Burkholderiaceae_C > Polaromonas. Next base: position 14,608 of record VGHR01000035.1, on the reverse strand, counting down.
CTGGGCCAGCGCTTGGCGCAGCGAGCGCGGCCGCCGGAAATCAAAGGCCGTGTCCTGCACCGACGCGAAATACCCGCGGGGTATGCGCGCGGGATCGACGGGCACAAACTCATCGGACACTATCTGCAACTCGTGATCCAAGGCGCTGTCGGCATCGTGGCCTTCCAGGTTAAAGAAGGGATGGGCCGTCAGACTCAGCGGCGTGGCGGCACCGGTCACCGTGGCCTCGTAGCCCAGGATAAGCCGGGCCCCTTCGAGCCGGTACTCCAGCACAACATCGACATCGCCAGGAAAACCATCGTCTGCGCTGCTCAAGCGCCCATGCAGCTGCAGCCGGTCCTGCGCGTGCATCCCGACCTGAAAGACCCGGTGACGCGTGCCGGCCGGTCCGCCATGCAGGCAGTGCGGCCCCTCATTGGCGGGCACGCGATACTTGCGCCCGCCCAGCTCAAAACGACTTTTAGCAATGCGGTTGGCATAGCGACCGATGAAGGCCCCCATCGACGGCATGCCCAGAAGCAGCTGCTGCAGACTGTCATGACCGAGCACCACATCGCGTGGCTGCCCGAGTCGGTCCGGCACGATGAGTTCGAGCAGGCGGGCGCCGTGGTTGCAAAAGGCCGCCTGCAAATGCGTGGACTGCAGGCGGTAAAGACCGACCGCCTGACCCTCGATCCGGCCAACAAATGCATCGGGGCTGAGCAGAGGCAGCGCCACGGACCGCACTCAGGTGATGGGGGCCGGATTGAAGAGCACCAAAGCGTTGTGCAGCTTCCAGTGCTCGGCCCAGGTGCGCTTGCCACTGGCCACCTCGAGCAGCAGATCGAAGAGCTCGCGGCCCGCCTGCTCCACGCTGATTTGGCCGTCCGCAATGCGCCCGGCATTGACATCCATCAGATCGTGCCAACGCCGAGCCAGATCGGTGCGGGTGGCGACCTTGACCACCGGACAGGCCTGCAAGCCGTAGGGCGTGCCTCGGCCCGTCGTGAAGACATGCAGATTCATGCCCGCAGCCAATTGCAGCGTGCCGCAAATAAAGTCGCTGGCCGGCGTCGCCGCAAAAACCAGACCGCGCTGATCAGGGCGCAGCTTTTCCCCGGGGGGTAGCACATGCGAAATGGCGGCACTGCCGCTCTTGACAATGGAGCCCATGGCTTTCTCAACGATGTTGGACAAGCCCCCGGCCTTGTTACCGGGCGTGGTGTTGGCACTGCGATCGACCTGGCCTCGGTGCAAGTACTGGTCGTACCAGGCCAGTTCACGCACGATGGCCTGAGCCACCTCAGGCGATGCCGCCCGCGCAGTCAGCTGATCGACGGCATCGCGCACTTCAGTGTTTTCAGAGAACATCACCGTGGCACCCGCGCGAACCAGCAAATCGGCCAGGGCACCGACCGCAGGATTGGCCGTCACGCCCGAGAGCGCATCGCTGCCGCCGCACTGCACACCCACCACCAGCGCGCTGGCCGGCACGGTCTGACGCCGGCGCGCATTGAGACGCTCCAGATGCGGCCGGGCGCTGAGCACGATGTCATCGATCATGGACGCAAAGCCGATATGGTGCGCATCCTGCAGACACACCGCGTGCAGTGTGGTCTGCCCGGCGGCGACCATTGGAATGCTGCCGGCCGGCAGCAGGCGTTCAGGCTGGAGCTTTTCACACCCAAGGCTGACCACCATGACCTCGCCACCAAAATTCGGGTTGAGCGAGATATGCCGCAAGGTGCGTATGGGAATTTCGGCGCCCGGCGCATCGATGGCGACACCGCAGCCGTAGCTGTGCTCCAGCGCCACCACCCCATCGACCTGCGGATACAGCGGCAGCAGTTCTCGGCGGATGCGGTCAGCGGCAATATCGACCACGCCGGCAACGCATTGCACGGTGGTGGTGATGGCCAGCAGATTGCGAGTACCGACTGAGCCATCGGCATTGACATAGCCCTCGAAGGTGTGGCCCTGCAGAGGCTCCAAAGCCGGTCGGATTGCGCTGGCCAAAGGCAGGCCCTCCAGCGAACACGCCGCTGGCATTCGCAGCAAGCATTCATGCACCCAGCGGCCAGGCTCGATCTGCTGCAGGGCGTAGGCGATGGGGACCTGGTAACGCCGCACCGCCTGCCCGGCCTCGATGGGCTGCAGAGATACCTTATGCCCCTGCGGCACCTTCTCGCGCAAGATCAGTCCGGCCCCCACGCACCCCGCCTCGATCACCGTGCCAGCAGGCAATCCCCCCTCGTTGGCGACGATGGCCACATTGTCCTCAGGATGCATGCGCAACAGGAGCGGCGCCGTCATGGTGGGAGCACCTCGATCCAGCTGGGGTTGCGGCCCAGGGACAGACGCTGCGTCAGCTCAAGGACACCGGTCTGCGCATCGATGCGATAGGCCGACACATGGTGCGAGAGTTGCCCGACAACAAGCACCTGATCGCCGCCACACACGGCCATGCCACGCGGCTGCGCTTCGGTCGCGAGGTGTCCCAGCTTGCGCAAACGGCCCCCCTGATGCGTCACTTCGAACATCGCCAGGGTGCTGCTGGTGCGCTCGCTGGCGTAGAGAAACCGACCGTCCGGCGTCAGGTGCAAGTCGGCCGCCCAGGGCTTGCCGCCAAAGCCCGGCGGCAGCAGGCCGTGGGTGTCCCGCAGCTGCATTTGCCCCGATCCGGGATCGAAGGCCAGCACCTGGACCGTTGCATCGAGCTCATTGAGCAGATAAACATGATCGCCGTGGAAGCGCAGGTGGCGCGGCCCGGCCCCCGGCGCGCTCGACCAGGCGGGCTGGTCGGCGGGTGTAAGTCGGCCGGTCTGCGCATCAAAGGCAAATCGCAGCACCTGGTCAGCCCCCAAACAGGCAACCAACACATGCCGATTGGAAGGCGCGGCCACGATGCAATGCGCATGAAGACCGGTGGGCAAGACCTGCTCAGGCGCGCCCACCTGCCCCTGCTGGCCAATCGGACTGACCGAAACCTGATGACCGTGGTACGAAGCGGCCAAGAGAAAGCGCCCACTTTGATCCAGGCCGATGTACGCCATACTGGCCGGCAAAGGGGCCTGGCCCGTCAGCTCAAGCCGGCCGGCTCGCCGGTCGAGTTGCAAGGTCAGGACCGCCAGGGGGTCGCTGCGCCGGGCCACATAGACATACTGACCACAGGGGCTGTGTGCCATCGGCATGAGCTGGCCGCCCAGGTCCAGCGTCTGGTGCCACTCCAGACGGCCCAGGTCGCCTCGCGCCAGCAAACTTATCTGGCCGCTGTCAGCGTTGGAGACGCAGACCCAATACACGGCGCTCACAGTCCCATGATGCGCGGCAGCCACAGCGAAAGCCACGGCACATAGGTGACCATCATCAGCACCATCAGAAGGGCGACAAAGAAGGGCAGCATAGCCTGGGTAATGACGCCTATCTTGAGCTTGGAAATTGCGCTCCCGACAAACAACACCGAGCCCACGGGAGGCGTGATCAGGCCGATACCGAGATTGACCATCATGATCATGCCAAAGTGCACCGGGTCAACGCCCATGAGCTTGACCACGGGCAACAAGATCGGCGTGAGGATGAGGATCAGGGGCGCCATGTCCATAAGGGTGCCGAGGAACAGGAGCAGGATGTTGATCAACGCCAGGAGTACATACTTGTTGGCCGAAATATCTGTCAAGAAGCCGGTGACCTTCATCGGAATCTGCATCATGGTCATGATGTAACCAAACGCGGCCGCAAATCCTATGAGGATCATCACGATGGTCACCGTCTTGACCGTGCGGTGCACCAGCTTGGGCAGATCGCGCCACTTGTAGTCGCGGTAGATGAACATGGTGACAAAGAAGGCCCAGACCACCGCGATCGAGGCCGATTCGTTGGCAGTGAAGACCCCGCTGAGGATGCCCCCGAGAATGATGACCATGGTCATCAGGCCCCACAGGGCCTCCACGCTGATGCGCAAGGCCTCGCGCAAGGGCACCGCCCTCTCTTTAGGATAGCCGTGACGGTGCGCCTTCCACAGGCACAAGACGGCCAGCGTCAGCCCCAGCAAGAGGCCGGGCAGCACACCGGCCATAAAGAGAGCAGCAATCGAAACCGAGCCGCCGGCCGCAAGCGAATAGAGCACCGCATTGTGGCTGGGCGGGATGAGGATGGCCTGAACCGAGCCGCTGACGGTCACGGCTGTCGCAAACGGCCGCGGGTAGCCCTTCTTCTCCATCTCGGGAATGAGCACCGAGCCTATGGAGGCCGTGTCGGCCACCGAGGAGCCGGAGATCGCGCCAAAGAAAGTGGAGGCCATGATATTGACCAGCGACAGTCCACCGCGCACAAAGCCGACCAACACGCCAGCAAAAGCGACCAGACGGCGCGCCATGCCGCCTTCGGCCATGATGGCGCCGGCCAACACAAAAAAGGGAATGGCCAGCAAGGAAAATTTGTTCACGCCAGCGCCTATCTGGATCATGACCGCATCGAGCGGCAGGTCGATCCATAGGGCGCCAATCAGCGCGGCCAAGCCCAGGCAGTAAGCCACTGGCAAGCCGATAAGCATGAGCAGCACAAAGCTGCCAATCAAGACGAAGGCGTCCATCAGCGCGCTCCCTCATCAGCCTGGAGGCCAGGCGGGTGGTCCTCCTCGTAGCGCATCAGGCGTCGCTCATGCTGCGGCCCCACCCAGAAGCGCTCGACCACAAACAGCAGCGTGGCCAGGCTGCCAAGCGGTAGCGAGGCGTAGGTCACCCCGACGGGCAGCCAGGGCAGCTCGCTAATGGTCTGCCCCATGGTGCCCAGCGAAAGACGCGCGCCGTACCAGACCACAAAGCTACAAACCAGCATCATCAGCCCATCCACCAGCACCCGCGAAAACCGCTGCAGGGATGCGGGCAACACATCGGTGAGCAGACTCACTGCGATATGTCCGTTGGCTCTGTAGGTGGCCGCCGCCCCGAGGAATGTGAAGACCATCATCAGCAAGATAGCGATCGGCTCGGGCCACTGCGAGCCGGTACCCAGGACATAGCGGGTGAAAACCCCCCAGGGGATGATGAGGGACATCATGACGATGGCCGCTCCGGCGCTCCAGATACAGGCCAAGTACACCGTATCCATCAACGCGACATAGGTCTTCTTCATGGGGGCTGGGGTCAGATGACTCAAAGTACGACGACCCCAACCGAAGGGCCGGGGTCGTCGCCGGGTCGAGCGTGGATGGGTCTCAGCGAACGGCTGCGATGCGCTTCATCAGATCAGCGTACTGCGCGCCGTATTTGGCGCGAACAGGCGCGGTGGCCTCAAAGAAAGGCCGGTTGTCAATCTCGATGAACTCGACACCTTCGGCCTTGAGCTTGGTGGTGTAGTCGGCCACAGCAGCATCCCAGAGCTTGCGCTGCTCCATTTGAGCTTCGCGACCGAGGCGCTTGAACAGGGCTTGATCCGCCGGTGACAGACGATCCCAGGCCACTTTGGACATCACCAAAATCTCAGGAATGATCAGATGGTTGGTTTGCGTGTAGTACTTGGCGCCAGCCTTGAAATGGTTGGCGGTGTAGAGGCTGGGCGGATTGTTTTCAGCCCCATCAACCACACCCGTCTGCAAGGCCGTGAAGACCTCGCCGTAGCCCATGCTGATGCCGTTGCCACCCATGGCATTCATGGTGTCGACAAACAGGGGGTTGCCCATCATGCGAATTTTCTGGCCCTTGAGGTCTTCGGGCTTACGCACCGGCTTTTTGGTGTAGAGGCTGCGCGAGCCCCCGTCCATCCAGGCCAGGGCCACCATGCGGGCTGGGGAGGCGCTGATCTTGTCGAGCAACTCCTGGCCAATCGGCCCGTCAATGACGGCGCGCATGTGGGCGATGTCGCGGAACACGAAAGGCATGTTGAACACATTGACATCGGGCACCACCGGGCCGACCGGACCGAGCGAGGTGCGCAGCAGGCCGATCGCCCCGACCTGGGTTTGCTCAATCATGGCCTTCTCGTCACCGAGCACGCTGCCCGGGAACATTTGGAACTTGATCCGGCCATTGGTGGCCGCGTCCATTTTCTTGCCCATACTCTCCACCGCCACCACCGTGGGATAGCCCTGTGGATGCACATCGGCAGCCTTGATCACCGTCTGGGCATGGGCCCAGCTGCTGGCCAGCACTGCGGCCAAGGGCCAGGCCATCATGAGTCTGCGGATTTTCATTGCGTCATCTCCTTGGCGCCCGGGGCGCTGTTAACGGTTCTTTTGGTCGGACCTCAGGCAGTGGGCCCACACGGATCGAGGACTTTTGCTGCAAGCTTAGTACATGCCCTAACATCAGTCATCGTACAACAATGATACATTCAGGCTCCGTCTTTCATGAACTGTGGTTAACCCTGATGCAACGGCCGCCGCGCAAAACCTTATCGGCCGATCTGGCGAGCAACCTGATCGAGCGTATTCGCTCGCGCGAGCTGCCGCCCGGCGGAAAACTGCCCACCGAGCAGGACTTCATGCACTCGCACAAGGTCAGCCGGACTGTGGTGCGCGAGGCGCTGTCGCACCTGCAAGCCGCCGGTCTGGTCGAAACCCGGCATGGGGTGGGCACTTTTGTACGCGTCCCCGCAGAGGCGCCGGCGTTTCGCGTGAGCCCGGATCAGCTGGGCACCCTGCGCGAAGTAATTGCACTGCTGGAGTTTCGCATCAGCGTCGAAACTGAAGCGGCCGCACTGGCCGCCCAACGCCGGCACGAGGACAACCTGATCGAAATGCGCAGAGCACTGGATGACTTTCATCATTCATTGGAGGAGGGTACAGACGCAGTGGGTGCTGACTTTAACTTTCATCGGGCGGTGGCGCGTGCCAGCCAAAACCACCACTTCGTCGACCTGATTGGCTCGCTCGGCTTGGGCGTCATCCCGCGCCGCCGGCTTAACACCCCCACCCTCGTGAGCCCGGACCGCCAGGCCTACCTGCGCCGGGTCAACTTGGAGCACGAGAGTATCTACAACGCCATTGCGACGCAGGATGCAGAGGCTGCCCGGGCGGCGATGCGCACCCATCTGTCCAACAGCCGCGACCGCCTGCGGCGCGGGGAGCCGTCGGGCGCCTGACCCGCGACCTCGCCTGGGGTTTCCACCAGACTCCAGAACGCCATTAAGTTGTACGATGTCTGACGTTTAAATTCCTAAAACCGTGACCGCCTCTACACCCCTGATCAAGCGCCTGCAAGTCATTGCAGTGGCCGGTCACGACAGCATGCTGCTCAATCTAAGCGGCGCGCACGGACCGTTCTTTACCCGCAACCTGCTCATCCTGACCGACTCGGCCGGCCGCACCGGAGTCGGCGAAGTGCCCGGCGGCGAAAAGATACGCCAGACCCTGGCCGACGCCGCCGACCTGATCGAAGGCCAGCCGGTCGGCCACTACCAGCGGCTGCTCAATGCCATGCGCGCCCGCTTTGCCGACCGCGACTTGAGTGGCCGCGGGCAGCAGACCTTTGATCTGCGGGTGGCCATTCATGCCGTCACCGCCGTCGAAAGCGCTCTGCTCGATCTTCTGGGTCAGCATCTGGATGTCCCGGTCTGCGCCCTGCTCGGTGAAGGCCAGCAACGCGATCAAGTGCGCATGCTCGGCTATCTCTTTTATATCGCTGACCGCCGAAAGACTGACCTGCCCTATCGCAGCACCGCGCAAGACGATCACCCCTGGTTTGCGCTGCGCGACGAAGAAGCGCTCACGCCAGAGGCGGTCGTGCGCCTGGCCGAGGCGGCGCAGGACCGCTACGGCTTTGAGGACTTCAAACTCAAAGGCGGAGTGCTGCGCGGCCAGGCCGAGGTCGAGGCCATCGTAGCCCTGCACGAACGGTTCCCCAAGGCGCGCATCACCCTCGACCCCAACGGAGGCTGGCTTCTCAAAGATGCGGTTGGTTTGCTGCGCAACCTGCACGGCGTGCTGGCCTATGCCGAAGACCCCTGCGGCGCTGAAGGCGTGTTTTCCGGTCGCGAGGTGATGGCCGAATTCCGGCGCGCCACCGGTCTGCCGACGGCCACCAACATGGTGGCCACCGACTGGCGCGAAATGGCTCACAGCCTGGCGCTGCAGTCGGTGGACATCCCGCTGGCCGATCCGCATTTTTGGACGCTACAGGGCTCGGTCCGGGTGGCACAGCTGTGCCAAATGCATGGCCTGACCTGGGGCTCCCACTCCAACAACCACTTCGATGTCTCGCTGGCGATGTTCACGCACTGCGCCGCCGCCGCCCCGGGCCAGATCACCGCCATCGATACCCACTGGATCTGGCAGGATGGACAGTTCCTGACGCGCAATCCCCTGCAAATTCGCGATGGACTGGTCCAAGTGCCCAAGCGCGGCGGACTGGGCATCGAGCTCGACATGGACGCAGTGATGCGAGCGCATGCCCTCTATAGGCAGCACGGCCTTGGCGCGCGCGATGATGCGCTGGCCATGCAATACCTGATCCCCGGCTGGACCTTCAACCCCAAACAACCCTGCATGGTCAGGCCCTGAAGTCCCGCACTCACATCAACGGAGCTGACATGAAACTCGGATTCATCGGCCTGGGCATCATGGGATCGCCCATGGCCGGTCATTTGCTGGCCGCTGGACATGAGGTCTACGCGCAGTCGCGCAGCGGCGTGCCGCAGGCCCTCAAAGAAGCGGGTGCGCGCCCCTGCGCCAGCGCCACCGAAGTGGGCAAGCAGGCCGACATCATCTTCACAATGGTTCCCGACACGCCACATGTAGAGGAGGTGTTGCTCGGCGCGCAGGGGCTTGCTCACGGCCTGAGTGCCGGCAAGACCGTGGTCGACATGAGCTCGATCTCGCCGATCGCCACCAAGACCTTTGCTCAGCGCATCCAGGCTCTGGGCTGTGACTACCTCGATGCGCCGGTCTCCGGCGGCGAGGTGGGGGCCAAAGCGGCAAGTCTGACCATCATGGTGGGGGCCAGCGAGGGCGCCTTTGAGAGAGTCAAGCCGCTGTTCGAATTGATGGGCAAGAACATCACCCATGTTGGCGCAATCGGCGACGGTCAGACCTGCAAGGTGGCCAACCAGATCATCGTCGCCCTCAATATCGAGGCGGTGGGCGAAGCTCTCTTGTTTGCTGCCAGGGCCGGGGCGGATCCGGCCAAGGTGCGGCAGGCCCTGATGGGCGGCTTTGCCGCCAGCCGCATTCTGGAGGTCCATGGTGAGCGCATGATCAAGCGCACCTTCAACCCGGGCTTTCGCATCGAGCTCCACCAGAAGGATCTCAAGCTTGCCCTGGAGGGCGCTCACGCTCTGGGGCTGTCTCTGCCCCACACCGCCAGCGCCCTGCAGCTGATGAACAGTTGCACAGCCCACGGCGGCGGTCAGCTCGATCACTCCAGCCTGGTGCGGGCCTTGGAAATCGCGGCCAACTTTCAGCTCGCGCAAGGCTGAGAGGACCTGATGCGAGCGGCTATCAGCAGGGTGCGTGACGATGCAGCGCAGGCCCGGGGGGTGATCCGCGCATGACCCAGCGTGAACTCTTGCGCGCCCTGTTCGAGGCGGCCATCGCCTCGGCACAGCCTTCAGTAGCTCTGCCGCCGCACTTGCCCGAGCCAGCCTCCATCAAAGGACGGCTGATCGTGATCGGTGCCGGCAAGGCCTCGGCCGCCATGGCGCGCGCCGTCGAAACACATTGGGCCGCACACGCCGACCGGATCAGCGGCTTGGTCATCACCCGCCACGGCTACAGCGTGCCCTGCGAGCGCATCGAGATCGTCCAGGCCTCACATCCGGTACCGGACCAGGCCGGTCTGCAGGCTGCAGCACGAATCGCCGCCTTGGTGCAGGGCCTCAGCGCAGACGACTTCGTGCTGTGCCTGCTCTCAGGGGGCGGCTCGGCGCTGATGCCGGCACCGGCAGAAGGTCTGAGCCTGACGGACAAGCAGTCGATCAACAGCGAACTGCTCAAGAGCGGCGCCTCGATCGGAGAAATCAATTGCGTACGGCGCCACTTGTCCACACTCAAGGGAGGCCGGCTGGCGGCGCTGTGCCAGCCGGCACGGGTGCTGACCCTGCTGATTTCCGATGTGCCAGGCGACGAACTCACCGATATCGCATCAGGCCCCACCGTTGCCGACCCGAGCACTTGTGCCGATGCACTGGCCGTCCTCCGGCGCTACCGCATCACGGTGCCCGAGGTGGTCCGCACTCTGCTCGAGAGCGGGCGGGGCGAGACCCTCAAACCGGGAGACCCGCGTCTGTCACGCTGCCAGACGCGCTTGATCAGCTCGCCACAAATCGGCCTGGAGGCGGCGGCTCGAGTGGCCCGGCAGGCCGGCTACGCTGTCGGCATCCTGGGTGACAGCCTGGAAGGCGAGGCACGCGAAGTGGGCCGGGTTTTGGCCGGCATCGCGCTACAGACGGCCCGTTATAGGCAACCCTTGCCGCCGCCCTGCATCCTGCTATCGGGGGGTGAGACGACGGTGACCGTACGCGGCCAGGGCCGCGGAGGCCGCAATGTGGAGTGCCTGCTCGCCCTGGCACTGTCACTCAAGGGGCAGGCCGGTATCTGGGCCCTGGCCGGAGACACCGACGGCGTCGATGGCGCCGAGGAGATCGCTGGTGCCCTCATCGCGCCCGATACGCTCGAGCGAGCGCGAGCGATCGGCGTAAGCGCAGCGGCGCGGCTCGATGACAACGATGGTCATGGTTTTTTCGGCGCCCTGGGCGACTCGATCATCACCGGCCCGACACTGACCAATATCAACGACTTCCGCGCGATTCTGATCGAGAAAACCTGACCACGGAGAGAAACAAATGGACCTGCCCATCAATCATTTCAAGCGTGCCCTGCGCGAGGGCCGGCCGCAAATCGGTTTGTGGTCGCACCTGTGCCATCCGGTCAGTGCCGAGGTCCTGGGCTATTGCGGCTTTGACTGGATGGTGCTGGACATGGAGCATTCGCCCAACGAGCTGCCCGAGGTCCTGGGCCAGTTGCAAGCCCTGGGAAACAGCCCCACCATGCCCGTCGTGCGGCCGCCCTGGAACGACATGGTCACCTTCAAGCGCCTGCTCGACATCGGGGCGCAGACGCTCATCGTCCCCTATATCCAGAATGCCGATGAAGCGCGGCAGGCGGTGGCCTACACCCGCTATCCGCCGCACGGGGTGCGCGGCTATGCCGGGGCACCGCGTGCCAGCGGCTATGGGCGCATCAAGGACTATGCCAAACGATGCGCCGATGAGATCTGCCTGCTGCTGCAAATCGAAACTCTGGAGGGGCTCAAGCATCTGGAGGCCATCGCCCAGATCGAGGGCGTCGATGGCGTGTTTATCGGCCCCGGCGACTTGTCGGCCGATATGGGTCACCTGGGCAACCCCAAGCATCCTGAGGTGGTGGCAGCGGTGGAGGACGCCTTCAAGCGCATACGCGCCTGCGGCAAGGCGCCGGGTATCCTGACTGGAGACGAGGCGCTGGCACGCCACTTCATCGATATCGGGGGGCTCTTCGTGGCCGTCGGTGCCGACCAGAATTTGCTGCGCGACAGCGCCAGCGCTTTAGCTGCGCGCTTCAAGGCCCGTTGAACCAGGAGCCCGACTATGCTCGACACCCCTGCCACAGCCCTGCGTTTTCCACGCCTGCTGCTCACCGGTGCGGCCGGCGGCCTCGGCCGGGAGCTGCGCCCCCGGCTCCAACGCTACTGCGAAATCCTGCGTCTGAGTGATGTGGCCCCGCTGGTGCCCCCGCAGGCCGCCAGCGGCGAGGAGATCAGGCCCTGCGCGCTGGAAGACGCCGATGCCATGATGCAATTGCTTGAAGGGGTGCAGGCCGTGGTGCACCTGGGCGGTGTCTCGACGGAACAGCCCTGGGCCCCAATTCTGGCGGCCAATGTCATGGGCATGGTCAACCTCTACGAGGCTGCACGCAAGCAGGGTACGCGGCGGATCGTCTTTGCCAGCTCCAACCATGTGATGGGCTTTTACCGCCAGGATGAGGTGGTTGATGCCCTCTCGCCGCCGCGTCCCGACGGCTTTTACGGTCTGTCAAAGGCCTTTGGCGAGGATGTAGCACAGATGTATTGGGACCGCTGGGGCATCGAGACAGTCAGCGTGCGCATCGGCTCGAGCTACCCTGAGCCCAAGGACCGCCGCATGCTCTCGACCTGGCTAAGCTACGACGACCTCGAGCGGCTGGTGGTGGCCGCCTTGAGTGCGCCTGTGGTGGGTCACAGCATCATCTACGGCACATCCGACAACAGCAGCAGTTGGTACGACAACCGCCTGGCCCGGCACCTGGGCTATCGTCCCCGCGACTCGTCCGACCCCTACCGAGCCACCGTCGAAGCCAGACAGCCGCATCTGGACCTGCAAGATCCGGCAACCCTCCATCAGGGAGGGGCCTTCGTCAAGACAGCGCCTCAAGGCTGAACCGGTACAAGCCAAGGGCTTTCAGGCGCACCGCCCCCGCAGGCAGGCTGAAGGGCCCACCGCGGCCAAACCGGGGTTCCCACGGTGGCAATGAAACATTTTGTGATACAGAATGTTTTGACCCTCAGGAGAGCTTGCCTATGCTACAAAAAATAGAGGCCGTGCTGCCCGTCCGGTATTGGACCCTGGCCGCCTGCACCATGCTCACAGTGGCCTCTGCATTGAGCCTGCTGCTGTTTCGGGAGGGTGGATGGATCTTCCTGATCGCCGGATTGCTCACGCTGCGCGGCGTTCTGGACCTGAACCAGACCCACCATGCCATCACGCGCAACTACCCGGTCATCGGGCACATGCGCTTCCTGTTGGAATTCATTCGTCCGGAGATTCGGCAGTATTTCATTGAAAGCGATCGCGAAGCCGCGCCGTTTTCGCGGGCACAGCGCTCACTGGTTTACCAGCGGGCCAAGGGCGCCCCCGACAACCGCCCCTTTGGCACGCAGCTTGATGTCGGCGAAAACGGCTACGAATGGATCAACCATTCGCTGCAGCCCAGCCGCCTGAGCGAGACTGATTTCCGGGTCTGGGTCGGCGGCGAGCCCGGCCGGCCCTCCAACTCGCGATCGCCCTGCACCCAACCCTACCAAGCCAGCGTGTTCAATATCTCGGCCATGAGCTTTGGCTCGCTCTCGGCCAACGCGATTCTGGCGCTCAATCAGGGCGCCAAGCTCGGGGGCTTTGCGCATGACACCGGCGAGGGTTCGATTTCACGCCATCACCGTGAGCACGGCGGCGATCTGATCTGGGAGATCGGGTCGGGCTATTTTGGTTGCCGCAATCCTGACGGCAGCTTCAACGCCGAGCGCTTTGAGGCCAACGCGCGCAGCCCTCAAGTCAAGATGATCGAGATCAAAATGAGTCAGGGTGCCAAGCCGGGCCACGGCGGCGTGCTGCCCGGGGCCAAGGTGACGCCGGAAATCGCCGAAGCGCGCGGCGTACCGGTGGGGGTCACCTGTGTCTCACCGGCATCGCACAGTGCCTTTTCAACGCCGGTCGAGTTGATGCACTTCATCGCCAGGCTGCGTGAACTCTCCGGTGGCAAGCCCACTGGATTCAAGCTGTGTATCGGTCACCCATGGGAATGGTTTGCCATGGTCAAGGCCATGCTGGAGACCGGGATCACCCCAGATTTCATCGTGGTCGATGGGGCCGAGGGCGGCACGGGGGCGGCACCGGTCGAATTCACCGACCATGTGGGCACACCCGTGCAGGAGGGCTTGCTGCTGGTTCACAACACCCTGGTGGGCGTGGGACTGCGCGATCGAATCCGCATCGGCGCGGCCGGCAAAGTGACCAGCGCTTTTGATATAGCTCGACTGATGGCGCTGGGTGCCGATTGGTGCAACGCAGCGCGCGGGTTCATGATAGCGCTCGGCTGTATACAGGCTCAGACCTGCCACACCGGCGAGTGCCCCACCGGCGTGACAACACAGGACCCCCTGCGACAGCGCGCCCTGGTGCCGCAAAGCAAAGCCCAGCGCGTGCACAACTTCCACCGCAGCACGCTGCATGCCCTGCAGGAGCTGGTGCAGGCCGCCGGCCTCAAGCATCCTGGGGAGATCACCGCCGAGCACATCATGCGCCGAGTCAGCGACACCGAGGTGCAGCCACTTTCCAGGCTCATCCCCCATCTCGAGGCCGGCACCCTGCTGAGCAGCAGCGCAAAGTACGACGGCGTGTGGCGCGATTACTGGAGCCGCGCCAGCGCACACAGCTTTGGTTTGCAGCCCGCCCCGGAGGGCCGCTCCCGCAGTCGCAAGTCCGAGGCCAACGAAGCGCAAACACCCTTGCTCTGAGGCGGGCGGGCCAGCTTCAAGACCCGGGCTGCAAGCTGAGTCTGACCTCCAGGCGCTCCAGGCGCTTGCGCATCGACAACACCGCCTTGTCCTTGCTCAAAAGCACAGCCCGGTGCGCCACAGCGAGATCAATGAATTTTTGATCGTCGGGATCTTTGCAGGTGCAGGGGGCCTTGGCTGGGGTCGGACATAGCGTGGAGTCTGCATCAAAGGAGGCCATTACCTGTGCCGGCGTGCGACCGCAGAGGCTCAGACGGGACTGCAGCTGCGGGTAATCGAGCACGCGCAAGAGCTCTTCGCGCATCGCTGCGGTGTGCAGCCACTGCACGCGAGCGGTCTGGAGTGCAGCACGCAATTCATCGCTGTGCGGATCAACAAAAACCAGCAGG
>VGHR01000034.1 GCA_016868205.1 Betaproteobacteria bacterium | reverse complement strand
AAGCCGGTGACCTGCTCGTCTTCAATGACACACAGGTGATCAAAGCCCGTTTGTTCGGACGCAAGGAAACGGGCGGGCGCCTTGAGCTGTTGGTCGAGCGGGTGCTCAAAGGCCATACCGTCGCGGCACACATGAAGGTCAGCAAAAAGGCTCCGGCCGGCTCCACCCTGGAGATGAACGGCGGCTTCACCGCGCGGGTGCTGGGGCGCTGGCCCGAAGAAGACGGACCTCTCTACCGGCTGGAGTTCAGCGCCGACCCCTACGCCCTCATGGCGGCGCACGGCCATGTGCCCCTGCCGCCCTACATCAAGCACGCGGACACCGCCGCTGACGAGGCGCGCTACCAGACCGTTTTTGCAGCCAAGCCAGGAGCGGTGGCTGCACCCACGGCAGCGCTGCATTTCGACCAGGGCGTACTCGAGGCGCTGGACGCACGGGGCATCGAGCGTGCGCACATCACCCTGCATGTCGGGGCGGGCACCTTCCAGCCCGTCAAGGCCGAGCGCATTAATGACCATGTCATGCACCATGAGCGTTTTGAAGTGCCCCAGCTCACGCACGAAGCGATTGCGCGTTGCAAGGCGCGGGGGGGACGGGTGCTGGCGGTGGGGACCACCACGGTGCGGGCGCTCGAGTCAGCGGCGCACTTCGGCCCCGACTACAAAGACACCAATATCTTCATCACGCCTGGCTTTCAGTTCAAGGTGGTCGATGTGCTGATCACCAACTTTCATCTGCCGCGCAGCACCCTGATGATGCTGGTCAGCGCCTTTGCCGGCCATGAACACATCATGGCCCTGTACAGGCACGCGGTGGCCCAGCGCTACCGCTTCTTCAGCTACGGTGACTCCATGCTGCTTGAGCGGCAGCGTCTGCCCTGAAAGGTGCCCCCGCAGGACCAATTTCCGATGCTTCAATTTCAGATCCTCACTCGCGACAACGCCACCCACGCGCGGCGCGGCACCCTGACCCTCAACCACGGCGTGGTGCAAACGCCGATCTTCATGCCGGTGGGCACCTACGGCACCGTCAAGGGCGTGATGCCCCGCAGCTTGCACGAAATGGGCGCGCAAATCATCCTGGGCAACACCTTTCACCTGTGGATGCGGCCGGGGCTGGACATCATGAAAAGCTTTGGCGGATTGCACCAATTTGAGCAGTGGCACAAGCCCATCCTGACTGACTCGGGCGGCTTTCAGGTCTGGAGCCTGGGCGCCATGCGCAAGATCACCGAAGAAGGCGTGCACTTTGCCAGCCCGGTCAATGGCGACAAACTGTTCATGTCGCCCGAGGTGAGCATGCAAATCCAGACCGTGCTCAATTCAGACATCGTGATGCAGCTCGATGAGTGCACGCCCTACGAGACCGATGGGCGACTCACCACCGAGGAGCAGGCGCGCCTGAGCATGGAAATGAGCCTGCGCTGGGCCGAACGCAGCCGCGCCGAATTCGAACGACTGGGCAATCCCAACGCCCTGTTTGGCATCGTGCAAGGCGGCATGTTCGAACACCTGCGGCAAGAATCTCTCGAAGCGCTCGTGCGCATGGAGTTTCCCGGTTATGCCATCGGCGGGGTCAGCGTGGGCGAACCCAAAGACCTGATGCGCCGCATCATGGCGCACACGCCGCACCGGCTCCCCGAGCACAAGCCGCGTTACCTCATGGGCGTGGGCACCCCTGACGATCTGGTGCAGGGCGTAGCCGACGGCGTGGACATGTTCGACTGCGTCATGCCCACGCGCAATGCCCGCAACGGCACGGTGTTTACCCGCTATGGCGATCTCAAGCTGCGCAACGCACGCCATCGCGACGACCCACAGCCCCTAGACCCGAGCTGCACCTGCATGGCCTGCGCCGGCCCCTCAGGGCAGGCCTGGAACGATGGAGGCCGCGAGGGCTTTTCTCGCGCCTATCTGCATCACCTCGACCGCTGCGGTGAAATGCTCGGCCCCATGCTCACCACCATCCACAACCTGCACTACTACCTCAACCTGATGAGCGAGATACGGCAAGCGCTGGAGGCGGGCCGCTTCTCTGGCTTCGTGCAACAGTTCCATAGTGACCGCGCGCGCGGCTGCTGAGCTGAAGTAGCTCAGCGCGCTGCAAGCCGGGCATCGCTGAGCAACTCGCCCCAGGCCAAGACATCGGCCTCGTGCGAGGGCTCGATCCAAGGCTCGCGTAGGGCTGCCTCGTGCCACTGCCGCATGGCGGGCAAATCAAGCAGGCCCTGCGCATAAGCGGCACACACGGGGTCGAGCGACAAACCGTAGGTCTGCACCCGAAAGACCACCGGGCAGAAAAAGGCATCCACCGCAGTGAAGGCATCACCGGCCAAAAACGGCCCGCCAAAGCGCTGCAGCCCATCGCGCCACAGCGACTGAAGGCGCGTCAGGTCGGGGGTCAACTCCGTCAGGGCCTCGGGGCGCAGGCCCACCCGCACGCCACAACTCATGGAGCAGATCCGGCGCAGAGTCGCGAAACCGCTGTGCATCTCGGCGCTGGCGCAGCGCGCCCAGGCGCGGGCAGGCGCCGATTGTGGCCATACCCCCGGATGACGCTCTGCAAGATACTCAACGATGGCCAGGCTGTCCCAAACCGTCAGATCGTCATCGACCAAGGTCGGCACCTTGCCGGTGGGTGAAAACGCCTCAAAACCACTGGGGGCGCCAGCGGTCGGAAAGGGATGCACAGACTCTTCAAAGGCCAGCCCCAAGGTGGACATCAACACCCAAGGCCTCAAGGACCAGGAAGAGTAGTTCTTGTTGGCAATATGCAATCTCATGAACAACCTCAGACTGGCGTTACAAAAACCGTCAGCACCCCGGTGTAGCCGTAGACGCTGCGACCGGCAATCTCGCCAGCCGCAAAAAAACCGACCACAGGCACATCGCCCAGACTGCGACGCACGATCTGCATTTCGGCACTCGGCCCGCCAAAATGCGGGCCGCCGCGGCCCGAGCAACTGATGTAGACCGCGCCAGCAATCTGCCGCTGGGGCGGCTGCGCAGCCCGGACCTCTTGAGCCGACTGCTCGAGCGCCCATTCAGGCGCCTCGACCTCCTCGCGGATCTCGGCACAGATGCGCACCAGATCGGCCCTCGCCGCCTGAACATGGCGCTCACAAAAGCTCAATTGCATACCCGGCTCAACCGCATGGGCCACCGCCACCGCGTGACGCGCCGGATCCAGGCCGATGATGTGGCGCACCAGAGTATCGGCACCAAAAGCCGCGTCACGCCGCCGCTGACCCGCAGCAGCGCCGGCCAGCCGCAAGCCCACCAGGGTGCGGCGCACCTTGGCCAAAGCCGGCTGCGGCTGGTCCAGACTGATTTGCAAATCCGAGAGCAGGCACTCAAGCGCCGGGCGATGATCCAGCTCGATCACCACATGGCCCTCGCACGCCGTAATGGTGCGCTCGGGTGAGACCGGCTGACACCCCTGGGTGACGCGCGAAATCAGCGCCACCTCGGGCCCGAAAGCCACCCCGCTCAAGCCGCCGACAAATACGCTGCCGGCCGCACCCTGGCCACGCAGATGACCCCCTCCGCTCTGGGCGAACTGCACTGCAGCAGCGCGGCTGGCCGTCAGTCCGCCGAAAACATGGCCGCTGCGGGTGCTGGCGGCCAGTTCGGCAATCAACTCGGCCAGGTCGGGCTCCGCCGGGTCGGCATGGACCAGGGCCGACTGCGCGACAAAGCGGCCACCCGATGCGCGCAGGGGCGCCACCCCGGAGAACACCCGGTACTGATCGGGCGGCAAGTCACACAGCATGACCGCCAGTGCTGGCTCGTCGAAGTATTCGACCTGATTGGAGGCGATGCCCACACCAGCGGTGCCGGCCCAGTCGACCACCTCGGGCAGCTGATCGCACAAATGATCGAGGAGTTCGGCCGCATGCGCGGCATAGTGATCGGTGATGTAAATCAGTCCCAGGGTGGGGGCGCCGGCATAGCCGGGTAAAGCCATCTGCGCACGCAACTGCGCGAGCACCAAAGCGGCGGCCATGGCCCACTGCGGGTGCGTGGCATGAGCGAAGGCAAAGCGCTGGCTCACCGCACGCCCTAAACCGATGGTTTGCCGGTCTTGGTCCGCGGCTTGGAGGCGGGCCGGCGCTTTTTCCCCACAGCGGCCGGCTCGGTGCGCGTCTGCGCATCGGCCACAGCAGCGCTCGCAATCTGTTGGAACTGCTGGGAAAGCGCGCTCCACCACTGCATCGGATCGACCGCGCCCGGGGCTGCGCCGACACCCGTCTGGGCCGAGGCCGAAACACGCGCCCTGGGCTTGCGCGGTTCGGCCGGCTTGGCCGCACGCGCCGCCGGCTGCGGCTTGAGCGTGGCGCTACCCCTTGCATCCGGCGCGTCCGGGGCCTTGGCACTAAAAGCCTGGGCCATGTCCTGTAGACTCACATTCATGCCCTTGAGCGTATTCAAGGTCATCTTCTGAACCTCCAGCGCCTGAATGGTGGCTTTGAGCGCGGTGGAGTTTTGCTCGAGCCAAAACAATACCGCCTTGAGCTCCTGCACCCGCTTGTCGAGTTCCTCCACGCTCAAGGTTGGCGCGACCCAGCCCGCCGGGCCCTGGGAGGCGCCGGCACGCGTCAAGCTCTGCAGAAATTCAAACCCCGGCACCCACTTGCCGAAATCTCCAAAACCAGTCGACTCGCCCATGACTTTGCCTCCAATGCAGTGCCCTTGCAATGCGTTCAAGGCCGCAGTCTACGCGCAGACTGGGCCATAAGAGTCAGTCGCTGCGCCTTGCCACATTTACGATTTATGACCAATAGGCCCCTCAGAAGTCAACCGAGGTTGATATGCTCGGCGCCCTCATGGAACACACCCTGGCCTCAGCCACCATCTTGCTGCTGCTGATCACCGATCCGCTGGGCAACATACCCATCTTCGTGAACAGCCTGAAGGCCGTGCCCAGTCACCGGCGCAAATGGGTCATCCTGCGCGAGGTACTGATTGCGTTTGCCGTCTTGCTGGCCTTCATGTTTGCCGGTCAGGCTTTTCTGCGCGCCATGCATCTGTCTGAAGTTTCACTGCAAATTGGCGGGGCCATGGTGCTGTTCTTGATTGCGCTGCGGATGGTCTTTCCGCCGCCACCCAGTGACAACCCTGTCGCCGAGCACGAACCGCTGATCGTGCCACTGGCCATACCCGCCTTGGCTGGCCCATCGGCGCTGGCCACGGTTTTGCTGCTGGTCAGCCAGGCCCCCGAACGACGGCTGGAGTGGGTGGCTGCGCTGAGCCTGACCATGATCGCCTGTGCCGGGGCGCTGTTGATGGCCGAGCGGCTGCAGCGCCTGGTCGGCTCCCGGGTGATCACCGCTTTTGAGCGCCTGATGGGCCTGGTCCTGGTGAGCATCGCCGTGGAGATGTTCATCCGGGGGCTCAAGGCCCTGCCGCAAAGCTGGCCCGCCTGAGACCGCAGAGTCTCAGGTCTGCAACCGGGCGATGCGCTGGTCAATGGCGCCGAAGACGCTCTGACCGTCCTTGCCCTTCATCTCAATGCGTAGGGTGTCGCCGAATTTCATGAACTCAGTGCTCGGCTTGCCGTCGACGATGGTTTCGATGGCGCGCTTTTCGGCAATGCAGCTGTAACCCTTGGGCCAGATCTTGCGACCGTTCTCCTCGGTGCCTCGATTACTCACCGTACCGCTGCCGACAATGGAACCAGCGCGCACATTGCGCGTCTTGCAAATGTGGGCAATCAGTTGCCCAAAATGAAAGGTCATGTCCGGGCCCGCCTCGCACATCCCCACCTTTCGCTCATTCCAGGTGGACTGCAGCGTCAGGTGCACCCGCCCACCGTCCCAGGCTGCACCGAGCTCATCGGGCGTAACCGCTACCGGGCTGAAGGCCGTGGCCGGCTTGCTCTGAAAAAAACCAAAGCCCTTCGCCAGCTCATCCGGAATCAGGTTGCGCAACGACACATCATTGACCAGCATCAGCAGGCGGATACCATCGAGCGCCTGCTCAGGGTTGCTGCCCATGCCGACATCGCCGGTAACCACCGCAATCTCAGCCTCGAAGTCAATCCCAAAAGCCTCATCAGGGCAGATCACCGGGTCGCAAGGCCCAATAAAGTCATCGCTGCCGCCTTGGTACATCAGCGGATCGGTGTAAAAGCTCTCAGGCACCTGGCTGCCGCGGGCCGCGCGCACCAGCTCAACATGGTTGATATAGGCCGAGCCGTCGGCCCATTGATAAGCGCGGGGCAGCGGGGCCATGCACCGTTGCGGCTCGAAGGGGAACGCATGGCGGGCCTTGTCCTGGTTGAGCGTCTGATAGAGGTCCTGCAACTGGGGGGCCAGGAAATTCCAGTCGTCGAGCACCTGTTGCAAGGTGCCAGCAATGGCCGTCGCATAATGGGCCGTTGTCAAATCGCGAGAGACCACCACCAATTGGCCATCGCGGGAGCCGTCTTTGTAAGTTGCCAGTTTCATGATGCACAGAATCGGGCGCGAAGCCCAGTTGCAAAAGGACGATCAAGGATTTGATCGTGTACCCAACCCGCAAGCTTAACCTGTCCACGCGCAGCGGCCCGTCATGGCGCGCGGTGTTGGCCCTGACGCTGGGCGTGTCTGTGCTGCATGCCTGGTTGCTCGCAGCGGGCCCCTCGCAACTGACGGTGACGCCAGCCATGGCCCAAGCCGTGACGCTGCACACCCGCACTGTGCCCGCAGCGGCCGACCTGCAAGCGCCGGCGCCGCGGGTCAGTAGCAGGGCCGTCGCTGCGAACCCCAGGACCGAAGAAGCGGGCACGGTAGCGCCTCCTGCGCCTGCACCTGCCACGATTTCAGCGGGCGTCACCGAGGCCTTACCGCCCGGACCGGGCCCGGTCGAACCGTCCTTGCCCGAGCCAGTGGTGGCAGCCGCCACCGACGAAAGGCCACCTGCGGCCCCGGCGCCCGCAAGCCCCGCCCCGATCCCGTCGCCCAGCCCGCCGGCTGATGCGCAAACGCCCGCGCCAGCCCCACCGCCGCCCAACGCAAGGCCGTCCGGCACTGCGGTGGCCATCTCGATACCGGGGTCGATCCGGCTACGCTACCAGGTCACCGGCCGCGCTCGCGGTTTCGAGCTGTCGGCCAGCGGCCAACTGGACTGGCAGCACGATGGACAACGCTACCAGAGCCGGCTGGCCATCAACAGCTTTCCGCTGCCCAGCCGCGTGCAGACCAGCGTTGGCGAAATCACGCCCGAAGGCCTGTCCCCGCGCCGTTTTTCAGACCGTACGCGCAGCGAGGTGGCGGTGCACTTCCAGCCTGACCTGGGTCGCGTGGTGTTTAGCAACAACAGCCCGCAGGCCGTCTGGACGCCCGGGCTCCAAGACCGGCTGAGCGTGCTGCTGCAACTCTCGGCCCTGATCGCTGGCGACCCGGCCCGCTTTGAACCGGGCCTCCGGATCAGCCTGCCGACTGTCGGAGGGCGCGAGCTTGAGCCGTGGGACTTCACGGTGGTCGGCCGCGAGACCCTCAAGTTGCCCGCTGGCGAGCAGGAGGCTGTTTTGCTGCGGCGCGAACCGCGTCATGCCTACGACGCAACCGTCGAGGTCTGGTTTGCGCCCGCGCTGGCCTACCTGCCAGTTCGACTGGTGCTGACCCAAGCCAACGGCGACCGGCTCGACCAGCAGCTCAGCGGCACTGAAAAGCCTTGATCCGCCCCTGTCTCTTGAAAGGTGGGCGGGGCGTCCTCAGATAGCTCGCAACAAGCCTGGAGGCCCTGCAGATGACGATGCAAATGCTCTACGACTCCGACGCCTTTGTGGTTGTGCACATGGTGGCCGACGAAGCCCATGCGCCTGCCAACATAGCCCCGTCGCAACCGGTGCGTCATGGTTTTGAGATCGTTGACAAGCGCCACGGCAAAGAAGTCTTTCTCGAGGGCCTGTGGGCCGATCTGTTCGAGGAACGCCTGCAGCGCTGGCGCGAAAAAGCGCCGAGCCAGGACGAAATCGAGACCACGCTGGAAGGCTACGCCCAGCTGGCGCAGACCCCGGTGGTTCTGCACTGACTGACTGACCCTCTGGCCGCACGCCCCGCGGGTTAGCATCCGGCCATGCCCGTTCAACCCAAAGGACCTGAGCTCCAGCGTCGCTGGCTGCTCGGGGCTGCAGCATGGGCTCTGAGCCCACCTGCGAGCCGCGCGTTCGCTCCAAATCTGGAGCCACACTCCGACCTGAGCGAGCGCCTTGCAGCGCTCACCGGCCTGGATGCGCTGCTGCTCGGTGAGCAGCACGATGCCGCTGATCATCAGCGCATCGCGACCGAGGTGGTGCGAACATTGGCGCTCAGGCAGCGCCTAGCCGCCGTGATCCTGGAAATGCTGCCGGCTGGGCGCAGCAGCGCTGGGCTGGCCATGAGCGCCTCCGATGAGGACATCCGCAGGACTCTGGCCTGGGACGACAGCGCGTGGCCCTGGGCAGCCTACGGACCGGTGGTACGGGCGGCGGTGCGCGCGGGCGTCGCGGTTCGGGGCGGCGATCTGGCGCGCGAACAGCTGCGCGCAAGCATGGGGCGCACCGAGCTGGAGCAAAAGCTCTCGTCTGCTGCCCTGACCCGCCAGATGCAACTGATGCGCGAAGGTCACTGCCACCTGCTGCCAGAGAGCCAGATCCTGCCCATGGCACGGATGCAGATCGCGCGCGACCTCAGCCTGGCCCATGCCGTGGTGGCGGCCGCTCGCGCGGCCCCGGCCGGCCAGATGGTGCTGCTGCTGTGCGGCAGCGTCCATGCCGACAAAACCTTGGGCGTTCCCCAGCATCTGCCCGCCGAACTCAAGACGGCCAGCGTGCGTTTACTCGCCCGGGGGGCAGATCCGGCCGGCGGGCACTTCGATGCAAACTGGGCGACCGAGCCGGCCCCGAACACCGATCACTGCGCCGCCCTGCGAGAACGCTTTCGGCCGACCGGCCGACCTTTGGCCCCGGGCTGAGGCGGCCGGGCGCGAGCTCAGGCCTGTTCGGCAATCGCCAGCGCCAGCACCTCCACCATCTGCTCGATGTGCGCCGGCTCGACGATGAAGGGAGGACACAACACCAGATTCTCACCGGCCGGCCGCACCAGCACGCCACGCTGGAAGCAGCGCAGGAACACCTCGTAGGCGCGTTGCCCGGCAACGGCACCCGCACGGAGCTCGACGGCGGCGGCCAAGCCCAGCGTACGAATGCCCACGACATGGGGCAGACCTCGGATCCGGGCATGAACCGCATCGCCCATGAGCTTGCCCATGAGAGCCGCACGCTCAAAAAGCCCCTCCTCATCGAAGAGCTGCAAGGTCGCGATGGCCGCGGCACAAGCGACCGGATGGCCCGAATAGGTGTAGCCATGAAACAGCTCGATGGCATGGTCAGGGCTGCTGCCGTGTGACTGCATCATGGCGCTGTAGATGCGGTCCGAGCAAATCACCCCGCCCATGGGAATCACACCGTTGGTGACGCACTTGGCAAAGTTGATCATGTCGGGCATCACACCAAAAAAATCGGCGCCGAAGTTGACCCCAAGCCGGCCAAAGCCGGTGATGACCTCATCAAAAATAAGCATGATGCCGTGCTTGTCACAGATCTGGCGCAAGCGCTGCAGGTAGCCCTGGGGCGGGATGTACCAGCCGGCGCTGCCGGCCACCGGCTCGACGATGATGGCCGCGACATTGGCAGGATCATGCAAGGGCAGGATGCGTTGCTCTAGCTCGAGCAAGGGGTCTTCGGTCCACACGGGCTCACTGCCATGGATATAGGCATGATGCACCGGGTCGTGGATAAATCGCATGTGATCGACACGCGGCAAGAGCTGGGCCCCATAAACCTTGCGATTGGCGGGCAGACCGCCCACGCTCATACCCCCAAAATTGACGCCGTGATAGCCTTTTTCGCGGCCGATGAATACATGGCGGTGCCCTTCGCCGCGGGCGCGATGGTAGGCCAATGCAATCTTCAGCGAGGTGTCGGCCGCCTCCGAACCCGAGTTGCAAAACAGCACTTTGTTCAGATCGCCCGGAGCCCGCTCGGCGATCATCTGCGCGGCGCGAAAGGCCTGGTCGTTGCTGGCCTGGAAGGCGGTCGCATAGTCCAGTGTGCCCAATTGCCGAGTGATGGCCTCGTTGATGGGTTTGCGGTTGTGGCCGGCACCGACGCACCACAAACTTGAGATCCCGTCGAGCACCTTGCGTCCATCGTGGGTGGTGAAGTGCATGCCGTCGGCGGCTACAAACACGCGCGGATCTTTGAAGAAACTCCGGTTGGGAGTGAAGGGGAGCCACTGGTGCTCCATGCTGAAGTCTGGGTAAGCCACTTTTTCTCCTGCGTTTGACAGCCCTCGGTAAGGGCCGGGGCCGATTTTCACTCCGGAATAAGGCCTTGACCACAACCCCCGGCCCGCAGAAACCATTTGCGACAATGCGCGCATGATACCCACCTACATCCTGACCCTGTCCTGCCCCGACCGACCCGGCATTGTTCATGCCGTCTCGGGCTTTCTGTTTCAGCGCAGCGGCAATATCCTTGATGCTGCGCAGTACGCCGATGACAAGGATGAAGATGCCACCGGCCTGTTCTTCATGCGCGTGGCTTTTGCCTGCGATATGTCGCTGCAGACGCTGCGACAGGAGTTGGGGCAACTTGGACAGGGCTTCGAGATGCGCTGGAGCCTGCACGCCGCCGGACAAGCGATGCGCACGGTCATCCTGGTCAGCAAGGAGGGCCACTGCCTCAACGACTTGCTGTTCCGCTGGAAATCGGGCCTGCTGGGCCTGGATGTGCGCGCCATCATCTCCAACCACCGCGACTTCTATCAGCTGGCCGCCAGCTACAACGTGCCCTTCCACCACATCCCTGTCACCGCTGCCACCAAGGCTGCCGCCGAGGCGCGGCAGTATGAAATCATCAGCGGCGAAGGGGCCGAATTGGTGGTGCTGGCCCGTTACATGCAGATCCTCTCCGACGATCTGTGCCGCAAGCTCTCGGGGCAGGCGATCAATATTCACCACAGCTTCCTGCCGAGTTTCAAGGGCGCGCGCCCCTATCATCAGGCCCACGCGCGCGGCGTCAAGCTCATTGGCGCGACAGCGCACTATGTCACCTCTGATCTGGACGAGGGTCCGATCATCGAGCAGGATGTGACACGGGTCGAGCACAGTCGCACGGTCGAGGATCTCACCGCCCTGGGTCGTGATACCGAAAGTCTGGTGGTGGCGCGTGCGGTCAAGTGGCACAGTGAGCGGCGGGTGCTGCTGAATGGCCACAAGACCGTCATCTTCAAGTAGGAGCTCGGCATGGCCAGCCCCGCCGGCGGCAAGCGCATTCCACCGATCCAGTGCCTGCTGACCTTTGAAGCGCTGGCGCGGCTGCGTAGTGTGACGCAGGCAGCCGATGAATTGTTTGTCACCCCCAGTGCCGTCAGCCACCGGGTGCGACAACTCGAGCAGATTCTGGGCACCAAGTTGTTTGGTCGAGCCGACTTTTCGCTGACCACCGAGGGCATCGAATACCTGACCCATGTGCGCGAGGGCCTGGCCACCCTGCAAAAGTTTCCGGGCGTGGCCGGGCAAAGCACAACCCCGGGTAAGCGCAAACTGCGTGTGGCTGTCACGCCGACTTTCGCACGCGCTCTTCTGATTCCACGCTTGTCGCAATTTACCGAAGCCTATCCAGAGATCGATCTGACGCTGCAGGTGTCCATCCCACTGCTTGATGTGGTGGCTGAAGATGCCGACCTGATGATCCGCTTTGGCGGCGGCCGCTACGCTGATGTCGAATACGACTGCCTGCTCAAGGACGAGGTCACGCCGCTGGCCTCGCCGGCTTTCGTGCGCGAACATGGCCCGTTTGAGACTGTGCAAGATCTGGAAGGCCAGGCCCTGCTGCGCTCCCCACTGGAGCCCTGGCGCACCTGGTTTGCCGCCTGCGAGCTTGACTGGCCCGAACCGACCGAAGGCTCACAGTTCAATGACATCGGCCTGATGTGTGATGCTGCCGCTGCCGGCATGGGCATTGCCCTGGTGCGACTTAAGCTGGGGGCTCGGTGGCTCGACGATGGCTCTCTGGTGCGCCTGTTTGACAGGTCGGCGCCGAGCCCGCATGCCCACTACCTGTGCTGGCGCACCGGTGCCATGGACCGCTGGGAGTGCAGCGCTTTTGCGCAGTGGCTCAAGACAGCGCGCGGCTGAGCCGGCGCGATAAGGTGACGCCGATGCAGCTATTTCAAGGCGCTCCTTCAAAAACTTCACGCCGGCCTGGCGACACTCCGGTACAGTCATCGCCATGAATGCCGTCTCTACGCCCCTGGAGCCATCGCGGCTCGAGCGCGCCCAGCGCCAGTCTGAAGTCGTGGCCGCGCTCAGCCAGGTGCTGCCGGCCCATGCCTTGCTGTGGCACCAGGAAGACACCACGCCCTACGAATGCGATGGCCTGACTGCCTACCGCGAGCGACCCCTGGTGGTGGCCCTGCCCGAGACCGCGGAGCAGGTGCGCGCGGTGCTGCAGGCCTGTCACGGCCTGGGCGTGCCGGTGGTGGCGCGTGGTGCCGGCACGGGACTGTCAGGCGGTGCCATGCCGCATCGCATGGGGGTGACCCTGTCCTTGGCCAAATTCAATCGCATCCTCCAGATCGACCCGCTGGCGCGCACGGCCACCGTGCAGTGCGGCGTACGAAATTTGGCCATTTCAGAGGCCGCGGCCCCATACGGCTTGTACTATGCACCCGATCCGTCCAGCCAGATCGCCTGCACCATCGGCGGGAATGTGGCCGAAAACTCGGGTGGCGTGCACTGCCTGAAGTATGGCCTGACGGTGCACAATGTGCTCAAGGTCAAGGGCTTCACCATGACCGGCGAAGATGTGGAGTTCGGCAGTGCTGCGCTTGATGCCCCCGGCTATGACCTGCTCAGCGTGGTCATCGGCAGCGAGGGCATGCTGGCCGTCACCACCGAGGTGACCGTCAAGCTGGTGCCCAAACCCCAGCTGGCCCGTTGCATCATGGCCAGCTTCGACGATGTACGCAAGGCCGGCGAGGCCGTTGCAGCCGTGATCGCAGCGGGCATCATCCCGGCCGGACTTGAAATGATGGACGGACCGATGACGACGGCCGTCGAAGACTTCGTGCATGCCGGTTATGACCTCAGCGCCGCCGCCATCTTGCTGTGCGAGAGTGATGGCACGCCTGAGGAGGTGGCCGAGGAGATCGAGCGCATGAGCGCAGTGCTGCGCCAGGCCGGCGCCACCGCCATCGCTGTCAGCCGCGACGAAGCCCAGCGGCTCAGATTTTGGAGTGGGCGAAAAAACGCATTCCCCGCCTCCGGCCGCATCAGCCCTGACTACATGTGCATGGACTCGACCATCCCGCGCAAACGGTTGGCCGATATCTTGCTGGCCATCGCCGAGATGGAGAAGCGTTACGCGCTCAAGTGCCTCAATGTATTTCATGCGGGCGACGGCAACCTGCATCCACTGATCCTGTTCGATGCCAACGATGCCGATCAGTTGCGTCGCTGCGAACTGTTCGGCGCGGAAATCCTGGAAACCAGTGTGGCCATGGGTGGCACGGTGACCGGTGAACACGGCGTCGGCATCGAGAAACTCAACAGCATGTGCGTACAGTTCTCGGCCGAAGAAAACGAGCAGATGTTTGGCATCAAGCGCGCTTTCGATCCGCAGGGTCTGCTCAACCCGGGCAAGGTCATCCCCACGCTCAACCGCTGTGCTGAATACGGCAAGATGCTGGTGCGCGCCGGACAGATCAAACATCCGGATTTGCCGCGCTTTTGAATTCAAGGGCAGACTTAAGTACGCTCGCGCCTCGCGGCGACACGGTTCACGCACAATCGCACCTATGGACTGGACTGCCCTGATTCAAACCGATCGTGCCGGCTTGACCGAGTGCGTGCATTTTGGCGCTATCGCCGTGGTTGATGCACAAGGCCGCTTGCTCGCCAGCGCCGGCAACCCGGAGCTGATGACCTTCACCCGATCGACGCTCAAGCCCTTCCAGGCCCTGCCTTTTGTCGAGGCGGGCGGCGTGGAGCATTTCAAGCTTGAGTCCAGCCAGCTGGCCCTGCTGTGCGCCTCCCACAACGGCGAAGACCGCCATGTGGTTCAAGTCGAAAAACTGCTCTCGGCCGCGCGACTGGGCTACAAGCGCCTACAGTGCGGCTGCCACACTCCGTATTTTGTCGAACTCGGCCTCAAGGGATCGGCTGGCCCCTACGACGAGCGGCACCACAATTGCAGCGGCAAACACGCTGGATTTTTAGCTTATTGCGTACAGCACGGGCTACCGCTTGACAACTACCTGGCGCCCGATCACCCGCTGCAGCAGGCCATCGTGCGCAGTCTCAAGCAGGTGCTCGGCTTGAGCGATGGGCACATGGTGGCCGGCACCGACGGCTGCTCGGCACCTAACTACGCGATACCGCTGTCTCATCTGGCTTTGGCTTATGCGCGTCTGGCGCAGGGCGCGGCCAGCCCGGTGATGGGCAGCAGTCTGGCGCACCTGTCGCACGCCATGCGCAGCCATCCCGATCTGGTCTCGGGCACTGCACGCAACGACGAGGCCTTCATGCGCATCGGACGCGGCGATTGGGTCACCAAGGTGGGCGCCGATGGCGTGCAAGCCATCGGCAGCCTCAGCCGCGGTCAGGGTCTGGCGATCAAGATCAGCGATGGCAGCAAGCCGGCCTTGTTTGCCGCCTCGGTCGCGTTGATGGATCGGCTGGGCTGGCTCGACGATGCGCAGCGCCAGGCCCTGGAGCCCTGGCGTGCGCCGGATTTGCGCAGCGTCAAGGGCCAGCTCGTGGGTCAGCGGCGGGCCGTGTTTGAGCTGCGCCGCACCTGAGCCTGGCTCTCCCCGGAGCTGACCGCCTAGAGACGGGCGGTGCCCACGGCCGAAGAGCTGGGCAAGCTCGACCACCAGGGGGGATTAATCGGGCTGTCCTGGTCCGGGGCCAACAACATCACCAGGTCCCCCCCGAAACGGCCCAGTCCCAGAGCCCGGGCCACGGCCTGATTTTCAGATTCACTGCGCATGCGCACGAAGCACAGGAAGCGACGCTGACCGGCCTGGTCGGCGCGCAGCAGCTCCAGCCTCTGCACCTGCCCATGCTCGGAAAACATCAGGTGCAAACGCTCGCGCAGCTCGAAGGCATCGAGCCCCGAGGGAGGCGCAAAGGGCGGAACCTGAGAACGCGGGTACTGGGGCAGGGACATGATGGACAGCCTCGGTGGCAAACAGACCGGTCACTCTAGCCCCGCCGGCTGATGCCGCCTCTTGCTTGAGACCGGCAGCCGGGCCTCTAAGCTAAAGCTCCCCCACCATGCCCAGCGCCTCGCCCGATTCATCCCCGGCTGCCGCGGTCGATGTGACTGCCCAGGAGGCGCACTCGCCTCTCGGCCCGATCCTGCGGGCGCGCCACGAGCAGATGCAATTGAGCACCACACTGGCCAGCATGACCGAGGCCTTCGCCACGCTGGACAGCCAGGGCCGGTTCAGTTTTGTCAATCCACCCTGCAATGACCTGCTCGGCGGGCAGGCCCGCGAACTGCTGGGGCTGCCGATCTGGGGCTTTCTGGAGGGTCCTGATCCGCGGAATCATAATCCACAGGTCCGCGGTTCGAATCCGTGAAGCGCCACCAGTCTCCTAAACCAACTGCCCTCTCACTTGGAATCACCACCCCGCCAGAACCCAATGCTGGCGCGGGTTTGGCGAAAGGTCTGTTGACTACAGACCCCGCCGCTGGGCCCAACATGGCTCCAAAACACCCTCTCCCCCGTCTCTGCTCTCCGCTCATCTGTCGACTGTCAACAGACAGGCTCTAGTATCCATTCGGGTTTGCGGGCGGTAGGTTGGAGTTGGAGATTGGTGGGCAGGAGAGATCCGAACTGCGTTTTGGCAGGCACCGGATCGCCCCAGTGCAAATCGTCAGCAGCTTTGATCCAACACCAGTACGGGCCTGCACACAGCCGCCGCGGACTTGAGCAATCAGTCCACGTCTCCTAGGAACATTCGGCCCGCCTCCTGCGGGCTGTTTTTTCGCGATGAGCCGCTCGACCATCACGATCTTGATGTGGCCGTCCCGCACGCAGCGGTCGATGCCGCCGCCCGCCCAGCCAAAGCCCCTGGCAGCGGTTCGGATCACGATCTGGGCAACGGCCCCCTTGCCATAAACTTCGTGGCCAAAAAACCAAGCAAATAGATCTTCGGCTGAACAAGTAAGTAGGCGCGTGAACGAAAGCCCGCGAAAGGCAGACAGTTTCACGGCCACCCCAGCAACAGCTTGGAGCCAGCACACCAAACGGCTGTTTGCTATCGTGCTGCCGTGAAGAACTCCTCACTGCACGCACCAAAGCTCGCACCGAGCTTGGACGAATCCGTTCGCTGCGTTCACGTCACAAGCTACGACCGCCAGCAGCCCATCGCCCAGCGTGTCGCCGTCATCACCGAAGCCCGAAGGCATCTGGACAACGGCGAAGTCCGCGTCGGTATGCTGGCGATGACCATCAATCCTGCAGACCTGCTGCAAATGAATGGCGGGTATGGCGTCCAGCCCAAACTGCCCTACACACCAGGCCATGAAGGCGTCGGCATCGTTTTGGAAGCAGCTCCAGATGTCACTCACGTCAGCGTCGGTGACTTGGTATTGCCGCTGGCGCCTGGTGGAACTTGGCGAGATGAGCGTGTGCTCTCGGCTCGCCAAGTCACTGTAGTCGAGGGCGAAGTTGACATTCTTCAGTGCGCCATGCTCAGCGCCAACCCCGTGACTGCCTGGGTCCTCTTACACGGGTTGGCTGAACTCACTAGCCAGAACTGCCTGATTCAAAACGCTGCCAACTCCGCCGTTGGCCAGTGCGTTCGGCAACTGGCGGCTGCCATGGGGGTCCGGCTGATCAACGTCGTGAGACGGGCTGACGCCATCGACAACCAGCGACTGGGCGATGAACACTGGATCATCGACCAAGACCTGTCGGGCACTGAATTTGCAGAGCAGGTAAGGCGTCTTGCAGGCGGCAAACCCATTCCACTTGCCTTGGATGCCATCGCCGGGCAGGCGACCTCCAAACTCGCAGCTTCGGTCAGCCCGGGGGGCAAGGTGGTCGTCTATGGCCTGCTGAGTCAGCAGCCCAGCCAAGTGGAGCCAGCAGACTTGGTGTTTCGAGGTGTGTCGACTCACGGTTTCTGGCTCGCCAGCTGGTTTGCCGACGCCCAAAACCGCGCCACCGCCAAGACGGTCACTCCGTCACTGCTGGGCCTGCTGGCGCGCGGCGACCTGCAGATGTCGGTCGCAGCAACCTATGACCTCGCCGCGATCGGCACTGCCCTGGACCACGCGGATCAGCCGCGTCGTGACGGAAAGGTTCTGCTGACCGGCGCTTGGCTTGCGCGCCTGCAGCAAAGCTAGGGGAAATCCCTCAAACGGACACCAACCAACCACTTGTTTGGTTTGGTGTACTTTGGTACTCTCGCGGCCATGCTGAAATTGGTCGGACCTGCTGTGGTGACCGGGGGGGCATCCGGCCTCGGACTCGGCGTAGCACGCGCACTGAGCCAGGCCGGAACACCGGTTGCCGTTCTCGACCGTCAAGAGGGCCCACCCCTCAAACATGTGCGCTATCACCTCTGTGATGTCACATCAGAAAACGAGGTTGCGCAGGTGCTGGAGCGCGCCGCACAGGACGTGGGGGTCGCCCGACTCATCGTGAACTGCGCAGGGGTCGGGCGCAGCGCGCGCCTGCTCGGACGTGTTGGCGTGCACTCCCTTGAACTGTTCCGCCAGGTTGTTGATGTCAACCTGATCGGCACGTTCAACGTACTGCGACTTGCGGCTCAGCCTCTCGCAGGACTCGATGCGGACGCGGGCGGTCAACGCGGCGTCATCATCAACGTCGCATCCATTGCAGCGTTCGACGGGCAGATCGGACAAGCCGCTTACTCGGCGTCGAAAGCGGCAGTGGTAGGAATGACGCTGCCGCTCGCCCGCGAACTGGGCAAGCACGGGATCCGCGTGGTCACCGTGTGTCCAGGCGTCTTTTGGACGCCGATGGTGGATAAACATGTGACGCCAGACGTCCTGGACGGCCTACTCAAAAATGCAGCTTGGCCCAAACGGGCAGGCCATCCCGATGAGTTTGCGGATTTCGTGCTGTCTATCCCGCGCAACCCCATGCTCAACGCAGAAGTTATTCGCCTGGACGGTGGTTTGAGGATGCCTTCGATATGACCCCGACCAGCAGCGATTTCTTCGACCTTGCCGTTGCGCGCGTCCGGCATGAAGCGTCCAGTATTGCGATCCTTGATATGCAACGCGCCGATGCGTCTGGCTTGCCCGCTTGGCAACCAGGTGCGCACATTGACGTACGAACGCAGGATGCGAGCGGCAAGGAAGTTGTACGTCAGTACTCCCTGTGCGGGCCTCAAGGCGAAGATTTTTGGCGCATTGCCGTGCTGGCGGACACCCGCGGCCGAGGAGGCTCGATTCACCTTTTTCAGACGGTAACGCAGGGTCAGAAGGTCAGCGTACGCGGCCCCAGAAATCACTTTGAACTGCCAAACGACGACCGACCTCTTGTACTTGTCGCTGGCGGTATCGGCATCACGCCACTGCTTGCGATGGCCGATCGCTTGCATGAGCAGGGTCGTCGCTTTCGCCTGCACTACTTTGCCCGTAGCCGCCACAGCATGGCTTTCCTTGATCAGCTCATGAGTGGGCCGTATCAGGAGCAGGTGCGGATGTCTTTCGACGATGGCCATCCGACACCTGTTGAGAGCATCTTCAGCCATGACGACAGCGAGTCGTGGCTTTACACCTGCGGCCCGGAAGGCTTCATGAAATCCGTCGTGTCTGCAGCGCAGGCTTCCGCAGTGAGCCCTTCGCGCATGAGGAAAGAGCTCTTCACCTCAGACGCTGCAGCCGCTGCCGACACCGCTGCGTCCTGCAATCGGGCTTTTACGGTGGTCCTGCGCTCCAGCGGCAAAGCGATTGAAGTGCCTGCAGACAAGACGGTGGTGCATGCACTGTCGGACGCCGGCGTCAGCATCGTGGTGTCTTGCGAGCAAGGCCACTGCGGGTCTTGCCTGACCGGCGTGTTGGAGGGTATTCCTGACCACCGCGACCAATTCATGCTGCCCGAAGAACAAGAACGCAATGACGCGTTCACACCGCGCTGCTCGCGCGCCGTATCTGAAACCTTGGTACTCGACCTATGACCCAGGCGCCTGTCTACGATCCTACGAACGACACGATTCGTCGCAACCCATTTCCTCTTTACGAATCGCTGCAGGAGCATGACCCCATCCACTGGAGTCCGGTTATTCGCAGCTGGATCATCACCCGCTACGACGACGTTCGTCAGGTAGCGATGGCGCAGACCATGTCCTCGGATCGGCTGCGCCCTTTCTACGAGGCCTTGAAGGATGAGCGCCGGGAGATTCTTTCCGGCGTAATGCGGTACCTGAACGAATGGCTGGTCTTTAAGGCGGCGCCAGAGCACACGCGCCTGCGCAAGATGATGAATGCAGTGTTTTCTCTGCAGATGATCCAAGGGCGCGAGCCTCAGATTCGCAGCACTGTCGAAGATTTGTTCTCGCAAGCTCCGGCCGGGCAACCGTTCGACTTCATGAAGGACGTGGCCGTTCTGCTGCCCGCCTACGTCATCCTGGACATGATGGGCTTGCCACGGGGTGACTTCCGCATGATCAAGGAATGGTCCGACGATTTGCGGCTGTTCATCGGAACCTCGCGAGCTGATGAAGACAAATACCGCAAGGCCCGGTCTGGCGCCGACCATATGTCGGCTTACTTCCGTGATGTGATCGCTCAGCGCCGCGCCACCCTAGGCGATGATGTCATCACGAAGATGCTGCTCGCCCAGGATGAGAAAGGCTCGCTCAATGAGGATGAGCTTGTGGCGATGTGCATGCTCGTCTTGTTTGGCGGACATGAGACCACCACCAACCTGCTCGGAAGCGCAGTCGTCGCGCTGCTTGAGCACCCGCAGCAGCAAAAACTGCTGCGCGAGAACCCGCAGCTGATTGATTCGGCAGTCGAGGAGTTCTTGCGTTACGACGGCCCCAGCAACTCCATAGCCCGAGTGGTGGCGGTTGATCACGAGTTACACGGAAAGTCACTGAAGGCGGGCGAACGAGTGTTCGCGATGATCAATGCTGCCAACCGCGACCCCAGACGCTTTGATCGCCCGCATGACCTCGAAATTCAGCGCTCACCCAACCGGCATCTGACATTTGGTCAGGGTCTGCACTTCTGCCTGGGCGCCCCGCTCGCCCGTCTTGAAGCAAAGGTATGCATCAATGCGCTGCTGGGACGCTTTGCGTCCATGGAGTTGGGGCCGGGCGACGTTAACTGGCTGGACGCGCTGGTCATGCGCGGGCCTTCCAATCTGCCGCTTGTGTTGAAGAGCTGAGAACTTCGAACAGGAGACGCCAGATGCAAAACGTTTATGTCATTGGTGTGTCTTGCACCGCTTTTGGAAAGCAACCCGACAAGACGTTCAAGGACCTCACACGCCAAGCATTCTCGGAAGTCGTGTCCGATATCGGCGTTGATATGGCACACCAGATTGAGCAAGCCTGGTTTGGCAATTGCGGCATGGGCACGTTCGGTCAGCGCAACATCCGCGGCCAGGTGTGCTTTACCCCACTGGTCAGCGAAAGAGTTTTTCCCGAACGGGTGCCCATCATCAACGTCGAAGGTGGCTGCGCCACGGCGTCCATAGCGTTTCACGGCGCGTACAAGGACATTCTTTCAGGTGAGGCGCAGGTCTCGCTGGCGATTGGCGTGGAAAAGACCTTTTTTCCTAACGACGTAGCCAGGACGATGGAGATTTTTGAGGGCGGCATCGACCAGTTCGATTCCCAGGAATGGACGGAGTACTACCGGCGCGCAGGCGATGCGTCGGGCAAACCATTTCAGCCTAACACAGGCGGCGGCACGTTGTTCATGGATACGTACGCCATGCAGGCCGCCTATCATATGAAAACCTTTGGCACGACGCGCGAACAGATCGCGTACGCTGCGTCGAAGAACCACGCGATGGGCGCGCTCAATCCCAAGGCACAGTACCGATTCACCGTCTCACCGGAGGAGGTGCTGGCAGACCGCGAAATCAGCTGGCCGTTGACGCGCTCAATGTGCTCTCCCATCGGCGACGGGGCTGCAGCTGCCCTTCTTTGCTCCGAGAGCTTTTTGAAGGCACTACCCAAGCGAGTGCAGGAGCGCGCTGTCAAGGTGGGGGCCAGTGTCCTGACCGGGGGCAAGTACCGGGCGCTGGACGAGCCTGGCCTGTCGCACGTTGCTGCCAAGAAGGCCTATGCCAAGGCGGGTTTGACGCCTGCAAACATCAATGTGGCCGAAGTGCACGACGCCACGTCGTTTTGCGAGATCTACCAAGCCGAGATGATGGGCTTCTGCGAGATCGGGCAAGGCGGCCCATTCGTGGCAAGCGGCGCGACCACGCTGGGCGGGCGCTTGCCGATCAACGTGTCTGGAGGCTTGGTATCAAAGGGACATCCGGTGGGCGCCACAGGCTTGTCGATGATCTACGAGCTGGTCTCGCAGTTGCGCGGCGAGTGCGGTGCCCGTCAGGTCGCCAATCCCGATGTGGCGCTGGCCGAAAACGGCGGCGGCGTGATCGGCTTTGACGAGGCCGCTTGCTCCATTACGATCCTGCGCCGCTGAGCCGACCGCACTTAGGGCAGACCGGCAGGACCGCCCTTGCCGAAACCGTCGCCGCTCGTTCCGCTGCGGTTCAGGCTGAGAATCGGGTTCAGGTCTTACGCCGGAACAATCCAACGAGGTGTTTCACCACCGTCGCAGGTGAGTCCCCATCGGGCTGATACCACATCAGGACTCCATTCAGTGCGCCCAAGAGGCCAAGGCGGAAGTACCGGCGCCTGACGCCCTCTGGCAACTCCACCGCATCGGCCAGTTTGGAGAAGAGCTTTTCGTAGCGGTCACGCTGCGCCACCAGCGCCAGGCGGAGCGACTCTGAGTAACTGGACGACCAGTCCGCAAGCACCGTCGCTGCCGGGCTCTCCCGGCTGAGCAGGGCTTCCAGATGGGCGACACAAGCCGCCTCCAGACGCTGCCAAGGATCCGTATACGACGCGACGGCCTTCTCAACATCGGCGATGAAGCGATCAACGCCGGACGAGTAGACCGCGATGAATAGTTCCTCCTTGGAGCCGAAGTGGTGGTAGATGGAGCCATGCAAGATGCCGAATGCCGCGGAGATGTCCCGCATGGATGTCTTGTCGTAGCCATGTGCGCCGAAAAGGCGCGCTGCCTTTTCGATCAGCTCCGCCCTGCGATCGGGCGAGATGTTGTTCGCCCCGCCCTTGACCTCTGGCTTGCGGGTACGCGTGGAGCCGGCTCTGCGCGGGGCCACCAATTCGGCTTCAGCTGTGGACTTCTTCAAGGCGCTTCCTCCGCGTTGTGACGTGTCTCTGTCTTCGCTGCTGCACGACATCAGGCGCTGGCTGACTATGCCGTCGCTTGATTCCAATAAGGCTCACGAAGCACCCGCTTGAGGACTTTACCGAGTGCGTTGCGCGGAAACTCGTCGCGAACCTCAATGGCAGCGAGCCGCTGGTGCTTGGCCAGGCGCCCGTTGCACCAGGCCAGCATCGCTGCAGCATCAAACTTGGCGCCTGGCTTGAGAACGACGAGTCCCAGCGGGGTCTCTCCCCAGCGCTCGTGGGGTATGCCAATGACCGTCGCGTCCAATACGTCCGGATGCTTTCCGATGATTTCCTCCAGATCGGTCGGAAACACGTTGAAGCCGCCAGAGATGATCATGTCTTTCTTGCGGTCCACAAGGATCAGGTAGCCGTCTGCGTCCTGACGACCGATGTCACCCGAGCGGATGAAGGTTCGGCTACGCTCGTCTTGCCAGATCAGCTCAGCCGTGGCCTCAGGGCGTCCGTGATAGCGGGACATCATTCCCGGGCCGTAGCCCGCGATTTCACCGACTTCCCCGGCATGAAGAGAACGCCCGTCTTCGCTGAGGATGCGTACTTCGAAGCCCAGAACAGGTGTACCCACGGTATCGAACTTCTCCTGCGCAGCTCCCGGCTTGAGCATGGTGGCAAATCCCTCGCTGAACCCGTACAGCTCGATAAGCTTGTCACCGTAACGTTCGATGACCTGGCGCTTGGTGTCTCGGCGAAGTGGAGATCCTGCGCACAGCAGCACCTGCAGGCTGCCCAGGTCGTAGGCGCGTTCATCCTCCTGCAGCACGGCGATGTACTGCGCAGGCACCATGAACGAGTGGGTGATGCGCTCGGCTGCGATCGTACTAAGGAAACCTTTGGGGTCAAAAGCTGGCATCACCACACAGGTTCCGCCGCTGAAGAGCACGGGCAACATCATCAGCCATGTACCGTTGGAGTACAGCGATGTGGTCGTCAGTGCCCGGGACCGATCGCCGAATCGCATTTCGATCGAGTTGGAGATCGCCCAGTGCACTCGCGCCCTGTGGCTTTGTACGATGCCTTTGGGCAGACCCGTGGTACCTGAGCTGTAGATGATGTTGAAGTCGTCTTCATTACGGTAGACCACCGGCGGAGTGCTCGCAGAGCCGCCGGCAACAAAGTCGCCGTATGGCTTCCAGCCGCTGGCACTCCCATGCACAACGCAACGGCACTCGGCCTTCAGGTGCTGCAACTCCGCCCCGTAAGGGGCCAACCGTTCAATGAAGTCCGGGGTGGCGAAGGCCCAGCGGGCTCCACTGTCGTTCAACAGCGCAGCCAATTGGGAGCCAGTCAGCAAGCCTGAAAGCGGCACGGCGCACGCGCCAGCTTTGACGATGCCGAATATGACCTCAAGCATCTCCACCGAGTTGCCCATCATCACCGCCACGCGATCGCCGCGCTGGACCCCAACGGCCAGCAAGGCGTTGGCTACCCGGTTCATGTTGTCATTGAAGTCACCCCAGGTGCGACGTACAGGGCCGCAGACCACTGCCTCCTTGTGACGGCGAAATGCTCCATGACTGCTGAAGATGTCCGGAATCGTGATCTCGGCGTTATCGATGGTGAGCACGGTACCTCCTGAAATCGTGTTGTGTTTGAAGCTTGCCTATCAAGTCGTGGGGTGTGCCTGCGAGATCGAACGCTGCTTGGACCCTACGGCGTGCATGAGCGGCTGCGCTGCAGCGTCGACCATGCAGTCACAAAAGAAAGTGCGCTCCAGGCCCTCGCCGCGCTCCAGCGGCCAGTCCCGAGCACCACGTACAAGTGTCTTGATATGAGCACAGGCGCGCGCTGGCCGCAGTGCGATTTGCTGCGCCAATGCCTGAGCATGCGCCAGAGCGTCCTTCACGCATGCTTGCGCAAGACCCAGCTCAACCATCTGTGCTGGCCGCAGCACCCGTCCCAGCAGCAAGAACTCCATAGCCCGGCTTTCGCCGAGCAAACGCGCCAACCGCTGGGTCCCTCCGGCGCCAGGCAGTAGCCCCAGATTGATCTCGGGCAGGCCATGCTCGTGGTCGCCGTCTTGAACCACACGCAGATCGCAAGCCAAAGCCAGCTCGAAGCCACCTCCCATGGCCGAGCCGTTGATCGCAGCGATATAGACGAGCGGGCTCTTCGCAATAGTTTCGATGAGTTGATGGATCGGTGCCGCGGGGACGAGTCTTTGCGAGGAAAACCTCATCCCCCGCTCACGCATGCCTTGCGATCGCCGATGCAGCTCAGCGACGTCGTAGTGCCGGATGAACACATCAGGCTGCCCGCTGGTAAGGATCGCCGTTCTCAGGCCAGCCAGCGATTCAACATGCCGAACCATCCCTAGGAGCTCAGCCTCCATCTGCGGATCCATCAGACC
Organism: Betaproteobacteria bacterium; assembly: GCA_016868205.1. Taxonomy (GTDB): domain Bacteria; phylum Pseudomonadota; class Gammaproteobacteria; order Burkholderiales; family Burkholderiaceae_C; genus Polaromonas. The sequence goes on along the minus strand of VGHR01000034.1, from coordinate 2,284 downwards.
CATGTCCGGGTTGGAGCATCGCACGATGGCCGTATTAGCTTGCAGCGTCAGAGACACCCTTCCCCCAGCTGCGTCTGTACCATTATTTGCCATGCTCAGTCCCAATGAATTACAAAAGCTGCGCGTTCCCGTCGTGGCTGCACCCATGTTTCTGGTTAGCGGCCCCGAACTCGTGGTGGCCAGCGCCCAGGCGGGTATCGTTGGCGCGTTTCCGACGCTCAACGCACGTACGCCGGAAATCCTGGACGCGTGGCTGCTGGACATGGCGTATCGAATCCGGGGCGCACAGGGAACCATTGCTGCTAACTTGATTCTTCACCCGTCCAATCCGCGCCGCGACATTGATCTGGAGATGGTCATCCGGCATCAGGTGCCGTGGATCATCACTTCGGTAGGCTCCCCTGCACCGGTCGTCGAGCGGGTTCGTGCGTACGGTGGACGGGTACTGGCTGATGTGGCCACGATCCGCCATGCAAGAAAGGCCATTGACGCTGGCGTCGACATGCTCGTACTGCTGACCGCAGGCGCCGGAGGCAACACAGGCTGGCTCAACCCCTTTGCCTTCATTGAGGAAGTACGTAGCTTCTGGAGCGGCCCGCTGGCTGTCGCAGGCGGTATCACGACGGGGCGTCAGGTGCGAGCCGCGCAGATCGCTGGCGCCGATCTCGCCTACGTCGGCACACCATTCATCGCCACCCATGAGAGCCTCGCCGCCGATGAGTACAAGTCGGCCCTGTGCGGCGCTGGTGCAGACGACATCGTGCTGACCGATGCCGTGACCGGAATCCCGGCAAATTTTCTGGCGTCGTCCCTTCGGGACAACGGCATCATGAACGCCGATGGAAGCCTCTTGCCCAAGGGTGCTACGGACATTGCAAGCTGGAAGACGGCATGGAGCGCCGGGCACGGCGTCGGATCCGTTGAGGCGGTGTGCAGCGTGGCCCAGCGGGTGGACGCGATTGCAAGCCAGTGGCTGGCCGCCGGCCGTTAAGGGAGCAAGCCTGAGGTCCGACAGCTCGGCCGCTGTCATATGGCGCGGTCCTTGTCCTGCCAATACCGGCTTCGAAGCTCACGCTTGAGAACCTTGCCCGTTGCGCTGCGCGGCAGGCTGGGAACGAACTCAACAGCCTTGGGTACGCTGACGGCACCGATCTGCTCGCGAACGAGCGCCTGCAACTCGGCGGCCGTAGCTGCGCCATCCGGCTTGAGCTCGATGACGGCGTGCACCGCCTCTCCCCACTTGTCGTCGGGAATGCCAAAGACACAGGCTTCCTGAACGCCGGCATGAGCCATCAGGCACTGCTCCACCCCGGCTGAGTAGACGTTGAAGCCGCCCGAGATGATCACGTCTTTCTTGCGATCGAGCAGCATGATGCGGCCTTGCACATCCATGGCACCCACATCGCCCGTGTGATACCAGCCGAAGCGGTGAACGTGCGTCGTGGCCGCTTCATCTTCCAGATACGCCTGGTCGCTCACCCAGTCGCGCAGGACCACCTCGCCTGGCTCACCAACCGCGCAGAACTGCCCATCGTCGCGCATGACACGAACCTGGCGACTGATCGACCCTCGCCCGATGGAGCGCAACGTGGATGAGCCGGCTGGCTGCGTCCCTTGCATGTGCTCATCCGGCAACAAGGCCGTGATCGGGCCGATGGCTTCAGCCTGACCGTACATGTTCATCATGACGGGGCCGAATGAGGAAATCGCCTCGCGGAGCTTTTCTTCGGCCATGGGAGCTGCCGCATACACGAAGTACTCAAGCGATGCGTACTTGAACTTCTTGAGCTCAGGAGAAGCCAGCAGCATGTAGATCACGGTGGGCGGCAGAAACAGGATCTGGACCTTTTGCTCTTCGATGGCCTGCAAGATCAACGCAGGATCTGCCTTATCCAGCAGTACGTGTGTTGAGCCAGTGAACGTCAGCGCAAAGATGAAACTGCCGGCGAAGTGGGTCATCGGTGCGACGACCAAGTGCTTCTTGGGTTCGAACACACGCATGGAGAAAAGCATGTCCATGCTGGTGACATAGTTCGATAGATGGGTATGCATCACCCCTTTAGAGGCACCCGTGGTCCCGCTGGTGGAGTAAAGCGTCCACGGCGTGGAAGGATCGTGCGAGACGTCTGCGGCCAGTGTTCCTTCGGGGGCAAGCCACTCTTGCATGGATGGCACCGCGCCGTCGGCTCGGTCCAGACAGCACCAGGACTGCACGGAGGGCAGCTCGGCCTTGACCCTCGCGGCCAGCTCTGCCACGTCGCTGTGGTGAACCATCACAACGGGC
>VGHR01000033.1 GCA_016868205.1 Betaproteobacteria bacterium | reverse complement strand
AAAGTAAGCAGGTGGATTGAACACCCTGGTCAATTTTCAGTCGGCACAACCATCAAAAACTGGTCAATTTTCGTTCGGCATCAACACATGGGGTCAGTCAGGAGCCCATAACGCAAAGCCCCGCGTGGTGCGGGGCTCTTCGCGCCTGACAGCCCGACTGAGCGAGTTAGCAGGTCTTGTTCTGGCGGAGAGGGTGGGATTCGAACCCACGGTGAACTTGCGCCCACGCCTGATTTCGAGTCAGGTACATTCGACCACTCTGCCACCTCTCCTGCTTTGTGTCGACAACAGAAGTTTAGCAGATGGGTCCACCCCTGAGGCGTCGGGGGCCGCGTCTATCGACGCGGGGGAGCGACCACCGCCGCATTGCGCGGCGAGACCGTCAAGACCAGCGCGCCGCCGCCCATCATGCCGCCCTCAGACAACTCGACCGTGGCGGTGCGATCCTGCTTGGTAAAGACCAACAGGCTGGTCTTTCCACGCACCGAAGAAATCAGGGTCCAGCCTTGCGCGGGGTAGGTGTCGATAAAAAAGCGGAACGCGGCTTCAACATCGCGCCCCACATCGGCGACAACACGGCCGACCCATTGTTCACCCGCACCGATGATGAGGGAGTTCTCAGGCCTGAAAGTAACCCCAGGCGGCAGCGTCGACTGGCCTACGGCGTCCACCGGCGACTGGGTCTTCTCGCCGCTCGTACCCGAGCCCGATTGCAAAGGCGTGGCGGTACAGGCCACCATCAATAGGCTGGCCGGTAGCAGATAAACCAGAGCTTTCATGAGGTGACCCTTTCTGAGGCGAGACACTAACCGAGTCGCTGCAAGCCGCCCATGTAGGGCTGCAGGACAGAGGGAATCAGCACTGAACCGTCGGACTGCTGATAGTTTTCCAGCACAGCCACCAGGGCGCGGCCTACCGCCAGCCCAGAGCCATTGAGCGTATGCACCAGCTCATTCTTGCCGTGCGCATTTTTAAAGCGCGCCTGCATGCGGCGTGCTTGGAAGGCTTCGCAATTGGAGACCGAACTGATTTCGCGATAGGTGTTCTGCGCTGGCAGCCACACCTCCAGGTCGTGGGTGCGGCAAGCCCCAAAGCCCATGTCGCCGGTACACAGGGCCACCACCCGGTAAGGCAGGCCGAGTTTTTGCAAGATGGCTTCGGCATGGCCCGTCATCTCATCCAGGGCCGCATAGCTTGTGTCGGGGTGGACGATCTGCACCATTTCCACCTTGTCAAACTGATGCTGGCGAATCATCCCCCGCGTGTCACGCCCATGACTGCCGGCCTCTGACCTGAAGCAGGGCGTATGCGCCGTCAGCTTGATGGGCAGTTCTGTCTCGGCCAGCACCGTGTCGCGCACGAAGTTGGTGAGCGAGACCTCGGATGTTGGGATCAGGTACAGCGCGCTCTCACCGCCACTGGCTTCTTGCCCACCCTTCTTCGCAGCAAACAGATCGGCCTCAAACTTGGGTAACTGCCCGGTGCCGCGCAAGGTTTCCGCATTGACTACATAGGGTGTGTAGCACTCGGTATAGCCATGCTCCTGGGTTTGCACATCCAACATAAACTGGGCCAAGGCCCGATGCAAACGCGCAATACCGCCCTTCATGACGGTAAAGCGTGCCCCTGAGAGTTTGACGCCAGTTTCAAAGTCAAGACCGAGCTTTTCGCCGAGGTCAACATGGTCCTTCACCTGAAAATCGAAGGATCGCGGCGTGCCCCAGCTTCTAAGCACCACATTGGCCTGTTCGTCGCCGCCCACCGGCACGCTGTCATGCGGCAAGTTGGGGACGGCCAGAAGCAGTGTCTGCAGGCCCTGCTGAATCTGCTCGAGTTGCAGGGCCGAGGCATCAAGCTCTGCCTTGAGCGCTGAAACTTCGGCCATGGCAGCATCGGCCTGCCCGTGCTCGCCCTTGCCTTTGAGCACCCCGATCTGCTTACTGAGCGTATTGCGGCGCGCCTGTAGTTCCTCGGTGCGGGTCTGGATAGTCTTGCGCTCCGATTCCAGGGCACGAAACGCGTCCACCTCCAGAAACGGCTGGGGATTCTTGCGTTTTAACAAGGAGGCAATCACGCCATCGAGATCTTTACGCAGCAGGGCAATGTCAAGCATGAGACGATTTTATTCAGGCCAGTACCGAGGGATCGAAGTTAGCACCACATAGCACCAGACAGACGCGCTCGCCCTCGCGCGGCCGGTAGGCTCCGGTCTGCAGCGCCGCCAGACCCAGGGCGGCGGCCGGCTCCACAGCCAGGCGCATTTCCTTCCAGAGCCATTGCTGGGCCCGGGCAATGGCTTGGTCTTCCAGCAACAAGGCGTGCTTTACCTCGCGCTGCGTGACTTCCCAGGCAATCTCGCCGATGCGTCGCGCACCCAGAGAGTCAGCCGCAAGGCCCGAGACCGCTACATCCACCGGCTGCCCGGCCTCGCGCGCGCGAAACAAAGTGGGAGCCAGGGTCGGCTCGAGGGCAACCACCTTCGCCTGTTGCCCAAACCAGGCCCCAATGCCCCCGATCAGCCCCCCGCCCCCGACGCTGATCAACAAGCTGTCGGGTACGCCGGCCTGGGCTTCGATCTCGGCGGCCAGGGTGCCGGCACCGGTCACCACCTCGGGCTGGTCATAAGCGTGAGTCATGAGCGCGCCCGTCTCTTGCTGACGGGCCAGACAGGCCTCGAAGGCCTCCGCATACACCGATCCGGTGACCACCACCTCGGCGCCGAGCTCGCGCAACTTGTCCTGCTTGGCCTTGGGGCTGACCGTGGGCACAAAGACTTCGCAGCGCACACCGAGGGCGCGAGCAGCCGCGGCCGTGGCAATGCCGGCGTTGCCGCCGGAGGCCACGATGACGCCGGCTGCGCTGATGCGATTGGCAAGCAGTCGATGCAGCATGCCCCGGGCCTTGAAACTCCCGCCTACCTGCAAATGCTCGAGCTTGAGCCAGACCTCAAAGCCTGACAGACCCAGGGCGGAGGCCGGCAGACGCAGCAGGGGCGTGAGCCTCAAAAAATCACGGGGGCCGCGGGCCAGAACACCCCGCGCGGCCTGCACGGCCGCTCTGTCGATGCGGGTCCGCACAGACTGTCCCTCGCTCATGAATGGCCCTCTAACTTGAGGCCCTTGGGCAGCGGGAATTTGGTGGTCTCCACAATGCCGTCCATCTTGCGGACCGAGACCGCACCCAGGCGACGAACCCGATCGATCACTTGCTGCACCAGAAACTCTGGAGCAGAGGCTCCGGCTGTCAGGCCCACGCGGGTCTTGCCCTCAAGCCACTTGGCCTGCAGCTCATCGGGTGAATCCACCATGTAGGCATCGACGCCCAACTTACGCGCCAGTTCAGACAGCCGATTGCTGTTCGAGCTGGTGGGGCTGCCCACCACGATCACCACATCGACCTGCGGCGATATCAGCTTGATCGCGTCCTGCCGGTTCTGGGTGGCATAGCAAATGTCCTGCTTCTTGGGCTCGCGCACTTTGGGAAAGCGCTCCTTGACGGCGGCGGCGATCTCAGCGGCGTCATCCACGCTCAGCGTCGTTTGCGTCACCACCGCCACCTTGTCGGTTTGCTTGAGATGTACCCGCGCCACATCGGCCACATCTTCAACCAAATGAATGCCCTCGCTGAGCTGCCCCATGGTGCCCTCGACCTCGGGGTGGCCCTTGTGACCGATCATGATGAATTCGTAGCCCTCGCGCGAGAGCTTGGCCACCTCCACATGTACCTTGGTCACCAGAGGGCAAGTCGCGTCAAAAACCTGAAAACCCCGCTGTTGGGCTTCAGCCTGCACCGCCTTGCTCACGCCATGGGCACTAAAGACCAGGGTCGAGCCCGGCGGCACCTCGGCCAGGTCTTCGATAAAGATGGCGCCCTTGCTGCGCAAGTCGTTGACCACATAGGTGTTGTGGACGATCTCATGCCGTACATAAATCGGCGCGCCAAACTTGAGCAGCGCCCGCTCGACGATCTCGATGGCGCGGTCTACGCCCGCACAAAAACCGCGCGGCTCGGCCAGCACCACTTCGCGCAAAGAGGGGGTCGGGGTAGAAGCATCCGTGGTCATAGCACTCCAATCACCTGCACCTCAAAGACCACCGCTTGCCCAGCCAGCGGATGGTTGAAATCGACCTGCACCGCCCCATCGGGCGCCACTTGCAAGACCGTGCCCGCATAGCGGCCGGTGCCATCGGGGGTCGGAAACTGCACGACATCGCCGGTGGCATAACGCTCTTGGGGATCGCCTAATTCATCAAGCAGCTTGCGCGCCACCCACTGCAGAAGATCGGGGTTGCGCGGTCCAAAAGCGGCCCCGGGCTGCAACTCAAAACGCGCTTGCGCGCCCTCCGCCAGACCCAGCAGCCGCGACTCCAGCGCGGGCGACAACTCACCGGTGCCCAAGCTGAGCGTCGCCGGCTTGCCGGCGAAGGTGTTGATCAGATCAGCCCCCTCCCCCTGGGGGCTCAAACCGGCCAGGCGGTAGTGCAAGGTCAAAAAAGAGTCAGCCTGAACTGTGGACATGGACACTCGACAAAAGAGGGCGCGCCCAGAGAGCCGGGGCAGCCGGGATTGTAGGCAGGGGACCCCGGGGTGCGGTTTTGTGTGAAATCTTGTTTGAAGGCGCCCCTCGGTCATGGCTGCCAGCAGGCGCAGGCTTATCCTGTTGGCGTGAACCTGAAGGCCCTGCCCGCCGACTGCAGACCGCGCGAGAAGCTCCTGTCTCGCGGTGCTGATGCACTCAGTGATGCCGAGTTGCTGGCGCTACTTTTACGCAGCGGTCTGCCGGGCAAGGGCGTGCTGGTGATGGCGCAGGAGCTGATCGACCAATTCAGCGGGCTGGCCGGTCTGCTGCGCTCGAGCACAGAGGAGTTGCGTCGCATCAAGGGGCTGGGGCCGGCCAAGCGGGCCGAACTGGCCGCGGTCCTCGAGATCGCCCGCCGCGCGTTGGCCGAGCCCTTGCAACACCGGCCGCTCTTTGACAGCCCTCAGGCGGTGCGTCAGTTTTTGCAATTGCAATTGGGCCATCGGCCGCACGAGGTTTTTGCCGTGCTGTTCCTGGACAGCCAGCACCGCCTGATACGGCTGGAGGAGATGTTTCGCGGAACTCTGGCACAAACCAGCGTCTATCCACGCGAGGTGGTGGTACGCGCCCTCAGCTTGGGCGCAGCGGCGGTGGTACTGGCACACAACCACCCCAGCGGCAACGCCCAGCCCTCACAGGCCGACCAGACCCTGACCCGCACCCTGAAAAATGCACTGGCCTTGGTGGATGTGCAGGTACTCGATCATTTCGTGGTGACATCAGCGCAGGCTGTGTCCATGGCCGAACGCGGCTGGCTCTGAGCGGCAGTCTGCCAGGCATCAAGCCCCGTCGGCGCGCTCGAAGCGGCGCCTGTCGTACAGTGGCCGCATGAACAAGGCTCCCTTGAAAAGCCTGCGCGATCTCAAGACGGTCAGCCAAACGCTCAAGCAACAGGCTGCGCTTGAGGCGCAGCAGGCGGCCGAGCGCGCCCGGCTTGAGCGCGAGCGGCAGGCCGAGCAAGCGCTGTTTAGCTACAGCGTTGGGCCGGTGCGGCCGCTGCAGGACAAGCATCGTCAGCGCCAGAGCGTTGCAAGCCGCCGCCCACCCCCGGTGGCGCTGCAGCAACAGGCCGACGAGCGGGCCGTGATGCGCGAAGCCCTGTCCGACGAATTCGATGTCGAGACTCTGCTCGACACCGATGAGGCGCTAAGCTATCGCCGCGAAGGCCTCGGGCCCGATGTGGTGCGCAAGCTGCGCCGGGGCGGCTGGAAGCTGCAAAGTCAAATAGATCTTCACGGGCTGCGGCAGGAACAGGCGCGGGATGCGTTGGCTCAATTCATACGCCAAGCCCACAAGCAAGGTCTGCGCTGTGTGCGGGTGGTGCATGGCAAGGGCCTGGGCTCGCCCGGCAAGACGCCCGTACTCAAGTCACGGGTGCAACGCTGGTTGGTGCAAAAAAAGGAAGTGCTGGCCTTTGTTCAGGCCCGCCCGGCCGATGGCGGCGCAGGCGCCTTGGTGGTGCTGCTGGCCCAAGCAAGTTGAAGCCTGAAGCGTTGCCCCGGCACGAAGGGGTACGGCGCTGAGCCCAGCGCGACGGCGGGGCACCTTCAGCCGGACGGATCCCCGCGCCTACATCGGATTGGCGCGATTGCGCATCCAATCGGCCGTTTCAAAAAATGCCCCGTTGAGACGACGACGCAGGCCATCGTCGACGCCCAGCTCGCGCAGGGCCTGGTCCATGCAGGCGAGCCATTGGTCGCGTTCGGCCAGACCTATCGAAAACGGCAGGTGCCGCTGGCGCAGGCGCGGGTGGCCCATGCGCTCGATGTAATGCTGCGGCCCGCCCATCCAGCCACACAAGAACCAAAACAAGCGCTCGCGGGCCTGAGCCAGGTCAGGGCCGTGCACGCCGCGAAGTACCGCGTAGTCAGGCTCCAGGTCCATAAGGTCATAGAAGCGCTCGACCAAAGCCCGTACAGCTTGCTCGCCACCCATGCGGTCAAAGGGGGTCTGTTCGTCCGCTGCGCCGGCCTCGTCGGGATCAGAGTGCATGAGGCGATTGTGCCGGCAGGCCGATCTATGTCACTGGGCCCGCCGCAAGGTTTCAACCACCGGGGTGGTGAGTACCGATCGCAGTCCCCACCAGCCCGCAGCCAAGGCCAGGGCAGCGCCTGCCGCGCTGCCGGCCAACAAGACCCAGGGCGAAGCCGTCCATTCGAAGTCAAATACAAAATGAGCCAGGACCCAACCCACCAGCGATGCGGCTCCAGAGGCCAGCGCCCCAGCCAGCAAGCCCACCCCGGCCAGTTCGGCACGCTGCACCTGGCGCAGCAGGCCGGCGCGCCCGCCGAGCGCCATCATGATGGCAAATTCACGGGTACGCTCCTCGCGCGTGGCGGTGACTGCGGCGAACAGTACCACCAGGCCAGCTGCCAAAGTAAAACCAAAAAGAAACTCCACCGCCCGGATCACCTGGGCGAGCACACGCTGCACTTGGGAAATAGCGGCCGTCATGTCGACATTGGTGATATTGGGAAAGCGCCTGACCAACTGGTTGTCAAAGCTGGGCGAGCGGCTGCCGCCGGGCTGCAGCACGGGCGGCGGGGCACGAAAGGCGGAGATGTAAGTCAGGGGTACCTCGGGCATCTGAGCCACCGGAAAGATGACGAAAAAATTAACCCGCATGGAGCCCCAGTCCACCTTGCGCAAACTCGTGATACGGGCGCTGACCGTTTGTCCCGCAATATCAAAGCCGAGCTGGTCGCCCAGCTTGAGCCCGAGCGTGCGTGCCAACCCGTCTTCGACGCTCAAGCCCTCGCGCTCATTTCCCGTCCACAGGCCCGCCACCACCTGGTTATGCCGGGGCAGCTCGGCACCGTGCGACAAATTGAACTCCCGCTCGACCAGACGCTGGGCGCGATCGTCGCTGTAGTCCTGCGGCGAAACCGGTCGGCCATTGACACTCACAAGCCGGCCACGGATCATGGGGTACCAGTCGTAACGCTGCACCCCGGCATCGCGCAAAGCCTGCTGGAACTCGGCACCTTGTTCAGGTTGCACATTGATGACGAAACGATTGGGAGCATCCGGAGGCGTAGCCTGCTGCCAGCTGCCAATGAGATCGGTGCGCAAAAGGACAAGGAGCACCAGGGCCAAAAGTCCAACTGCAAGGGCACTGACCTGCACCACTGCGTAAGTGGGCCGCGCGGCCACCTGTCGGGTGGCCAAAACCAGCCAGCGCGGCGCCGTGGCCTCGTTGACGCTGGCGCGCAGCAACCCAACCGCCGCCGCACTGACCAAAGCAAAGAACAGCACCGCCGCCGAAAAACCACCGACTGCGATCAAGCCCAGCCTGAGATCGCTGCTGACGGCCATCAACAGAGCGGCAAAGCCCGAGAGACCGAATAACAACACCGCCAGCGAGACCGGCCTGAGCTGACCGACTTCGCGGCGTATCACCCGCAGCGGTGGCACTTGGGCCAATTGCAAGACTGGCGGCAGACCGAAGGCCAGCATCAGGGTCAGGCCCATCCCCAGACCCAGCAGGACCGGCGCAAAGCCAGGGGCCGGCAAGTGCGACTCCACCAGACCGGACAGCAGCATCACAAAAACATGATGCACCGCATAGCCTAAAACCAGCCCGATCAGGCTGGCCAACACGCCCACCACAAAAAACTCAAAGGCATAGGCCCAGGCCATGCTGCGCTGGCTCTGGCCGAGTACCCGCAGCATGGCGCAGCTGTCGAGATGGCTGGCGGCAAAGCCACGGGCCACGATAGCCACCGCCACCGCGCTGAGCAGGGCCGCCAGCAGCGCCACCAGGCTGAGAAACTTGCCCGCTCGGTCGAGCGTTTGCCGCATTTCGGGACGGCCGCTGTCGAGCGACTCCAGGCGGATGCCACGCAGGCCCTGGCCGTCGATCTGCGCCTGGGCCCAGCCCTGAAACTGCCGCACCTGCGCATCGCTGCCCGCCACGGCGAGCCGGTAGTTGGTACGGCTGGCCGGCTGGATCAGGGCCGTGGCCGCCACATCGGCCTGGTTGATCATTACCCGCGGAGAAAAACTCATGAAGCCGGCACCCCGGTCAGGCTCCTGGATGATGAGTTTGTCCACCCGCAAGCTGGCCTCGCCGAGCAGCAAGGTCTGCCCCACCTCCAGGCCCAGCGCATCGAGCAGCGCAGGCTCGACCCAGACCTGACCGGGCGCAGGTACCGCGCGTGTGGACTGCTCGGGCTGGTCTGGCCCATCGGCAATGCGCAGGGCGCCGCGCAGCGGATAGCCCGGCTCCACTGCCTTGAACGCCACCAGACGGCTGTCCCCACCCTGCTCTTCGCGGGTGCGCGCCATGGTGGGGAAACTAACCGAACGGGTCAGGCTCAGGCCCAGCTCGCGCGCCTTGTCGATAAACGCAGGGGGCGTGGGTCGATCGCTGCTGAGGACCGCATCGCCCCCCAAGAGCTGCCGCGCATCCCGCTCAAGCCCCGCGCGCAGGCGGTCGGCAAAAAATCCAACGGCTGTCAGTGCAGCCACCGCCAGCGCGATGGCCACCACCAACAGGCGCAACTCACCGGCCCGCCAATCGCGCCATGTGTTGGTCAGCCCCAAAGTCCAGAAGGAGATACGCACGCCCGGACCATAACGCAATTCGGACACCCGGAGGCCGCGTGGGACTTTCCGTCCGGCCAGCCGATCCGTGCGTTCAGTCAACCACGGCCAGGGGGGCGGGGGTGCAAGCGCTGGTCAGGCTGCGGTCCAGGGCCTGGTGAACATCGCCGATCACATCGTGTGCTTCTTCCAGACCCACGGAAAGCCGGACCAGCCCCTCGGAAATGCCGTGTGCGGCACGCTCTTGCGGCGTGTAGGCGCTGTGCGTCATGCTGGCCGGATGCTGAGCCAGGGACTCGGCATCACCCAGACTGACCGCCCGGGTGACCAACTGAAGCGCATTCATGAAGCGCTTGCCTGCCGGCGCTCCTCCCTTAAGCTTGAAGGCCAGCATGCCGCCGAACTGACTCATCTGGCGGCGTGCGAGCGCATGGTAGGGGTCGGTGCTGAGCCCGGGGAAAAACACCTGCTCAATGGCCGGATGACCCTGCAGACTTTGGGCCAGCGCCATGGCATTGGCGCAGTGCCTGTCCATGCGCAGCGCCAGCGTTTTCAGGCCGCGCAGGATCAGAAAAGCGTCCTGCGGCGAGAGAACCGCGCCAGTCATGTCCTTGAGGCCATACAGGCGGATCTGCCGCGCCAGCTCGGGATCGGCGCACACCGCAAGACCGGCGGTCACATCACCGTGGCCGCTGAAGTACTTGGTGGCCGAGTGCAGCACCACATCGGCACCGAGGTCCAGCGGCCTTTGCAGGTAAGGCGTGCAGTAGGTGTTGTCGACCACGGTCAAGGCACCCCGGGCGCGAGCCAAGGCGGCCACCGCCTCAATGTCCGTCATGCGCATGTTCGGATTGGCGGGAGATTCGAAGTACACCACCCGCGTGTTGTCGGTCAGGGCCGATGCCACCGCTGCAAGATTACTCATGTCGACATGCCGAATCTTCACGCCGAATCGGGCCAGCCCATCGCGCATGAAGGCAAAAGTGCAGCCATACAGGGTGGTATCGGCCAGCACCTCCTGGCCCGGCTTGAGCAAGGTCCACAGCGCCGAGGTGATAGCCCCCATGCCCGAGCCAAAGGCGATCGCGGCAGCGCCCGCCTCAAGCGCGGCCACGCGCTGCTCAAGCAGCTGCAAGGTCGGATTGGAAATGCGGGTGTAGAAGTGGCCCGACTCTTCACCTGCAAAGCAGGCAGCGCCGTATTCCACGGAAGGAAACGCAAAGGTCGAGGTTAGATAGATCGGGGGCACCAGAGCGCCGTGGTGCTCGATCGGGTCATAGCCGTGGTGAATGGCGGTGGTTGAAAAACCGAAACGGGACGAAGAGCGAAGCATGAGCAGACCTCCTGAAAGCGATGAAAAATCATAGAATTCAGAGCTTGGAATATGGTTCATATTTTTCGTAAAAAACTTATAAACACAAAAAATTGATCGGCCAAGATGCTATTTAAAGAAAAATTATTCACATGACGGATCAACTGGACCGCCTCGATCGACGGCTGATGGAGCAGCTTCAACTCAACGCGCGCCTGACGGTGGCCGAACTGGCCGAGCAGGTGGCGCTGTCGCCATCGGCCTGCTGGCGTCGGGTCCGTCTGCTCGAAGAAGCCGGCTACATCGAAGCGTACACAGCGCAACTCTCGGCCTCGCGCCTGGGCTATGGCGTGCTGGCCTTTGTCTCATTGATGATGGGCAGCCACGACAAAAAAACCACCCGCGCCTTTGAGATGCGTCTGGCCGAAATCCCCGAGATCATTGCCTGCCACAATGTCTCAGGGCGCTACGACTTCTTGCTGGAAGTGGTGGCCCCCGATTTGCAGGGCTTTGGCGAGTTCACGCGCGATGTGCTGCAAACGCTGCCCGGGGTCAAAGAAATTCATTCGAGCTTTTCTCTCAAACCGGTCAAGGCCAACCGACGACTGCCCATTCCCGACCAGGCCAGCCCGCGCTAGGCGGACCGGACGCATAAAATCATCGGCTTTCCAGCCTTTGCGCCGCCCGATCTGTCCGGGCCACAGCCCGTGCTTCACACCATGACGCCCCGTCGCCTCTTTGTCACCACTGCCCTGCCGTATGCCAATGGCCGCTTCCATATCGGCCACATCATGGAATACATACAGGCCGATATCTGGGTGCGCTTTCAACGGATGCGCGGGCATGAAGTGCATTTCGTCTGCGCGGATGATGCCCACGGAGCGCCGATCATGATCGCCGCCGAGAAGGCCGACCTGAGCCCGCAGCAATTTGTGGCCGGCATCGCCGCTGGGCGCAAACCTTATCTTGACGGGTTTCACATCGGCTTTGACAACTGGCATTCGACCGATGGACCGGAAAATCACCAATTGGCTCAAGCGGTTTACCTCGATCTCAAGAAGGCAGGGCTGATTGAAACCCGGACCATCGAACAATTCTTCGACCCGCAGAAGAACATGTTCCTGCCCGACCGTTTCATCAAGGGCCAGTGCCCCAAGTGCGGCGCGGCCGATCAGTACGGAGACAACTGCGAAGCCTGCGGCGCTGTCTATGCGCCCACCGAACTTAAAAACCCGTATTCGGCCTTGTCCGGCGCGCAGCCGGTACTTAAGCAGTCGGACCATTTCTTCTTCAAGCTCTCCGATCCACGCTGCATCGAGTTTTTGCAGCAGTGGACCACCAGCGGCGCGGTGCAGGCAGAGGTGCTCAACAAGATCAGCGAATGGATCGCACCGGGGGAAGACGGCAAGCCCAAAATGGGCGACTGGGACATCTCACGCGATGCGCCCTACTTCGGCATCGAAATACCGGACGCCCCAGGCAAGTACTTCTATGTCTGGCTCGATGCGCCGATTGGCTATCTCGCCTCGCTGAAAAATTACTTCGCCAAAACCGGCCGCGACTTCGACGCCTTCATGGCCGACCCAGCAACCGAGCAGGTGCACTTCATCGGCAAGGACATCATTACCTTCCATACCCTGTTCTGGCCGGCGATGCTGCATTTCTCGGGACGCAAGGTGCCCAGCCGGGTGTATGTGCACGGGTTTCTGACCGTCAACAACGGCGAGAAGATGAGCAAGAGCCGGGGTACCGGCCTGGATCCGCTGAAATACCTGAGCCTGGGCATGAACCCGCAATGGCTGCGCTACTACCTGGCCGCCAAGCTCAGTGCGCGCAACGAAGACCTCGACTTCAATGCGGAGGACTTCATGCTGCGGGTCAATGCGGACCTGGTGGGCAAGTACATCAATATCGCCAGTCGGGCGGCAGGTTTCCTGACGAAGCGATTTGCCGGCCAACTCACGCACGCCTTTGATGCCCAGGGGATGGCCATCTTGCAGGCGCTGCGCAAGGCCGGGGAGACGATCGCCGAGCACTACGACAGCCGCGAATACGGCAAGGCCACCCGCGAGATCATGGCGCTGGCCGATCAGGTCAATGCCTATGTGGACCAGAACAAACCCTGGGAGCTGGCCAAGGACGAGGCCAACAACGAGAAGTTGCACCAGGTCTGCTCGGTCCTGATCAACGCCTTTGCCCTGCTCAGCCGCTATCTCGCGCCGGTGCTGCCGGCCCTCGCGCGCGAGGTTGAGGCACTGACCGGACTGAATCTTGACCGCTGGGATGCCACCGAGGCTGTCAAAGCCATCGAGCCCTACCAGCACCTGATGCAGCGCGTGACGCCCGAGCAATTGCAAGCTTTGTTTGAACCCTCGCCCGACGAAGCGGCCACGAAATCGGACTCTGACCCCAATTTACCTGACCCCAATTTACCGGGTGGGGAAGCGGTCGCCGGGTCGATTGGCATCGACGATTTCGCCAAGGTCGACCTGCGCATTGCCCGCATCGTTGAATGCGAGCCTGTGGAGGGCTCGACCAAATTGCTGCGCCTGAGCCTTGATGTAGGTGAGGGCCGCTTGCGGCAGGTGTTCTCCGGTATTGCATCGGCCTACAAACCCGAGGAGCTGCGGGGCAGATTGACCGTAATGGTGGCCAATCTGGCCCCGCGCAAGATGAAATTCGGAGTCAGCGAGGGCATGGTGCTGGCCGCCAGCCACGGCGACGAAAAAGCCCATCCGGGCATCTATCTGCTCGAGCCCTGGCCCGGGGCGCAGCCCGGCTTGCGCATACGCTGAAATCGCCGCGAGGGCGCGGCTCCTACACATTCAAACGAGGCCCGCGAGGGGGCGGTGGGAGCGCCGCCCTTGGCGCGATCGAGGGCAAGCACTTGCCCCCGGGGCTTAAAATCCCCCCAGTCCACTTTCCCCTCGCTTGGCCATGTCCCTCTTTCGACGCCCCCACTACACCTCCGGCATCACCGATTTCATCGCCGAGCTTAAAAACAGCAAGCCTGAGCTGGAAGCGCGCCAGCGGCAGGGGCGGTCGATCTGGTGGGAGCCGGCGCTCGAACGCGAGGATGAGCGTGAGTTCGCGCAAGCCCGCGTGTCGCAAAAGGCCTATGTCTACCAGACCAGCGGCCACCCCAACAGCCGATAAGCTCGTCAGAGCGTGCGCCCTTGAACATCCCATCGCATCCCGGCGGTCCGCTGCCCGCGCAGGATTCCTTGCCGGTCGCGGCGCCCGATGAGACACCGGTCATTCCGGACATGCCAGAGGTGGTCGATCAAGTGGCCCTGGCCCGGCTCTACGGTGAGCCGCTGTTTGCACTGCCCCAGGACCTCTACATCCCCCCGGACGCGCTGCGAGTTTTTCTGGAGGCCTTCGAGGGACCTCTGGATCTGCTGCTCTACCTGATCCGTAAGCAGAACTTCAACATCCTCGACATCCCCATGGCTGCGGTTACGCGGCAATACCTCAGCTATGTCGAGGATATCCGCGCCACCAATCTGGAGCTGGCCGCCGAGTATCTGCTGATGGCCGCGATGCTGATCGAAATCAAGTCGCGCATGTTGTTGCCCCCCAAGAAAACCGCCGAAGGCCAGGAGCCTGAGGATCCGCGGGCCGAATTGGTGCGCCGCTTGCTTGAGTACGAACGCACGAAGCTGGCCGCCCAGAGACTGGGCGAGAGCCCACAGCTGGGCCGCGATTTCGTGCGCGCCCAGATTTATGTCGAGCAAGCCTTGCAGCCTCGCTTTCCTGATGTGCACTTGCCCGATCTGCAGCAGGCTTGGCTCGACATCGTCAAGCGGGCCAAGCTGGTGCAACACCATGTCATCACCCGCGAGCAACTCAGCGTGCGCGAACACATGAGCCTGGTCCTCAAAACCTTGCAGGGCCGGCGCTTCGTCGAATTTGAAAAACTTTTTGACCTTGAGCGGGGTCTGCCTGTGATGGTGGTGACCTTTATCGCCTTGCTGGAACTGGCCAAGGAAGGCCTGGTCGATGTCACCCAAGCCGAAGCCTACGCGCCCATCTATGTGCGGCTGGCCTACACACCGGCCTGAGCACCTCGGCTAACGACAGGGTTGTTCGCTTGCGCGAAACGGCGCGCTGGCTACACTGCGGGCCCCTCGTGCTTGCAAGTGCCTCCCACCCGCAACTCAACTCATGATCTCGAACTCTCCTGATTCCTCCCGTTTGAAGGAACCGGCCTCCCCCTACGGCACCTTGCCACCGTCGAGCGTGCCGGCCTCGCGACGCCCGCTGAGTCTGACGCGCTTGCGCGAGATGCACAGCAGCGGAGAAAAAATCGTCATGCTCACCGCCTACGATGCCACTTTCGCAGCCGTGGCTGATGCGGCCGGGGTCGAGGTCATTTTGGTCGGGGACTCGCTGGGCATGGTCTGCCAGGGCCTGAGCAGCACCGTCAGCGTCACACTGGACACCATGCGCCACCACACTGAAAGCGTGGTGCGTGGTCTGCGCCGGGTGCAGGGGACAGCCTGGGTCATTGGCGACCTGCCTTTTGGCTCGTACCACGAATCACGGGAACAAGCGCTGCGCAGTGCCTTGGTCTTGATGCAGGCTGGCGCGCACATGATCAAGGTCGAAGGCGGCGGCTGGACGGCGGAGGTGGTGCGCTTTCTGGTCGAGCGGGGCATCCCCGTATGCGCCCATCTGGGCCTGACACCGCAAACCGTCCATGCGCTCGGCGGCTACCGGGTGCAGGGGCGCGACGACGATGCCGCAGCCACGCTCAAACGCCAGGCCCATGAACTGCAAGATGCCGGGGCAGCCATGCTGGTCCTGGAGATGGTCCCGGCCCGCCTGGCTGCCGACCTGACTGTTCAATTGACGCGCTGCGCCACCATTGGCATCGGCGCCGGTCAAGGCACCGCCGGCCAGGTCCTGGTGATACATGACATGCTGGGCATCAATCTGGGCAAGAATCCCAAGTTCGTGCGTAATTTCATGGACGGTGCCAGCAGCGTGCGCCAGGCCATGCAGGCCTATGTGCAGGCGGTCAAAAGTGGGCAGTTTCCCCAAGACGACATCCACGCCTGGTAGTCCCTGGCACCACAGTTAAAGTGCAAGTCAGCGCAGCAAGCCCATGAATATCGTTCACACCATCGAGCAACTGCGTGCGGCGCTGGCGAGCAGCCGCCACCCGGCTTTCGTGGCCACCATGGGCAATTTGCACCGTGGACATCTGGCTTTGGTCAGACAAGCCCAGCAAAGCGGCGACTTCACCGTAGCCAGCATCTTCGTCAATCGCCTGCAATTTGCACCGCACGAAGACTTTGACAGCTATCCGCGTACCTTCGAGGCCGATGTGCAAGCCCTTCGCGATGCCGGCTGCAAACTGCTGTTTGCACCGGCTGAGGCCGATCTCTACCCGCAGGCCCAGACCTTTCGGGTGCAGCCCGATCCGGCGCTGGCCGACATCCTTGAGGGTCAGTTCAGGCCTGGCTTCTTCACGGGGGTTTGCACCGTGGTGTTCAAGCTGTTTCAGGCCATCTTTGCCGGTAAAAGCGAGGGCACGGCACTCTTTGGCCTGAAAGACTACCAGCAGCAGTTGATCATCCGGCACATGGTGCGGCAATTTGCGCTGCCCATGACGATTGCCACCGGCGCCACGCAGCGTGACCCCGACGGCCTGGCCCTGTCCTCGCGCAATGGCTACCTCAGTCCCTCAGAAAGAGCCGAGGCCGTGGCCTTGCCGCGCGCCCTGCAGGCTTTGGCCACGGCCGCGCGCGGCTGCAACGCCGGGCAACTGCCAGAGCTGGAGGCGCAGGCCCTGCGGGCTCTGCAGGCACGCGGCTGGCAAGCCGATTACCTGACCGTGCGCCAACGCGAGAACCTGCTGCCCCCGCAAGGCGCGCTCGAGGGTCAGGCCCTGGTGGCCCTGGGGGCTGCGCGCCTGGGTCGCACCCGCCTGATCGACAACCTTGAGTTCTGAGTAGAACCTTAAAAATGGTAAATCCTGCCACCCGTACCCTTCGAACTGCGTGGCACACAATGAGCTTCCTCGAGGAAGCGCTGTAGACTCGCCGCCCGTCGGGGGTCAACCCTGACCGGATAAGCCCTAAAGACAAAAGGGCGGCACGGTAGCTATAAAGACAGGTTTTTCGGAGACAAGATTCGTGCAATTCCTGCAGCTGGTTATCAGTGGCATCGCCTTGGGCTGCATCTACGGCCTGATCGCCTTGGGCTTTGTGCTCATCTACAAGGCGACAGAGACCGTGAGTTTTGCGCAAGGCGATCTGATGATGCTTGGCGCCTTCGGCGGCATGGTCTGCATGACTGTGCTGGGTTTGCCCTTCTGGCTTTCGGTTCTGGCGGCCATGACGGCCATGGGCTTGATGGGTCTGCTCATCGAGCGGGCGCTGATCCGGCCCATCCTGGGGCAACCGGCGTTTTCGATTGTCATGCTCACCATCGGCGTGGGCTATTTGGCGCGCGGGCTGATCACCATGCTCCCCGGCATAGGTACCGACACCCATGTTTTGCCGGTGCCTTACAAGGACGCCTTGCTGCAACTGGGGGGGCTCATCATTCCAGTGGAACAACTGATGGTGATGATCTTCACCGCCGTACTGTGTGCGGCCCTGTTCGCGCTGTTTCGTTACACCAAGCTTGGCATTGCCATGCAGGCCTCCTCGCAAAACCAGTTGGCGGCTTACTACATGGGCATTCCGGTCAAGCGACTCAACGGCTTGGTTTGGGCCCTGGCGGCGCTCATGGCAGCCATTGCAGGCTTGCTGCTGGCGCCCATCACCTTCGTGCATGCCAATATGGGCCTGATCGGTCTGAAAGCCTTTCCAGCGGCGGTGGTGGGCGGCTTTACCAGCCTGCCCGGCGCCATCGTCGGCGGCATGATCATCGGGGTGGTGGAGTCGCTGGCCGGCTTCTACCTGCCCGAGGGCTTCAAGGACATTGCCGCCTATGTGGTGGTGCTCATCATGCTCATGGTCAAGCCCAATGGGCTGTTCGGTGAACAACTGCGGAAGAAAGTCTGATGCGCTTTATCTTCAAGACCAGTTACGAGCAAGACCTGCGGCTGGCCAAGCATGAGGGCCACCGCTTCTGGTACGGGCTGCTCGGCTTGTTTCTGCTCGCCGCGCCCTGGCTGCTGTCCGAGTACTTGCTGGCGCAGCTGACCTTCATCCTCATCTACTCGGTGGTCGGCCTGGGCCTGATGATGCTGGCCGGCTTCACCGGTCTGTTCTCCATCGGCCATGCGGCCTTCCTGGGCGTGGGGGCTTACACCCAGGCCGTGCTGACACAAATGGGCTGGCCCTTTCCTCTGGCCATGGCGATGGCCGGACTGCTGTCGGCGGCTGTGGGCGTGGTGGTGGGTCTGCCGGCGCTGCGGGTCAAGGGCATCTACCTGGGCATCGCCACACTGGCTTTCGGCTTCATTGTGGAGGAAGTGTTTGCCCGATGGGACAGCGTCACCGGCGGCAACACCGGTAAAACCGTAGGCGCGCCTGCCATGTGGGGCTGGGTCGCCGATAGCGCCCCCTCCTTCTACTTTATTTGTCTGGTGGTCACGGTGCTGGCCACCCTTGCCTGCCTCAATCTCTTGCGCTCGCCGACGGGCCGTGCTTTTGTTGCGATACGCGATTCCGAGATTTCAGCGCAAAGCATGGGCATCCATCTGGCGTACTACAAGACCCTGAGCTTTGCCTTGTCGGCGGCACTGGCCGGCATCGGCGGTGCGCTGTACGCGCACCAGATCCGCTTTCTCACGCCCGATCAATTCAACATCATCCAATCCATCGACCTTCTGCTGATGGTGGTGATTGGCGGGCTGGGCTTTATTCACGGGGTATTTCTGGGCGCCATCTTCTTGATTGGCCTGCCGCAGGCGATCTCCGTGGTCAAAGACTTTTTGCCCGAGGCTATCGGGGCTGCGCCCGGCCTTAAAGCGGTGGTCTATGGCGCGGTGCTGATCGCCTTCGTGCTGTTCGAGCCGATGGGTCTGTACGGTCGCTGGCTCAAGATCCGCACCTATTTGCAGCTGTTTCCCTTCTATCGCAAGGGCATGTTCAAGCGACAAAAATCTTTCCAGAAATCGGACCGCCTCAAATGAGAACCGACCGTCCCCGGGCTCTGTCAGGAGCCCCCTCATGACAGCGCCGCTGCTCCAGGCCAGCGATCTGACCGCGCGCTTTGGTGGCGTGCTGGCGGTCAACCAGGTCAGCTTTGAGGTGCAACCCGGCGAGGTCTTCACCCTGATCGGGCCCAACGGCGCGGGTAAAACCACCGTCTTCAACCTGATCAGCCGCATCTACACGCCAACGGCCGGACGCATCGAATACCTCGGTCCCCAGGGGCCGCTCACCCTGACCGATCTGCCGGCGCATCGGGTCGCCGGTGTGGGCATTGCCCGTACCTTCCAGAACATCGAGTTGTTCGAGCATGCCACGGTCTTGCACAACCTGCTGATAGGCTGCCACACCCACCGCGGCAGCGCCCCCTGGCAAGACCTGTTTTTTGGCAGCACAGTGCGGCAAGCGGAGTTGCGCTCGCGCGAACAGGCCGAGAAAGTGATCGAGTTCCTTGATCTGCAGCACTACCGCGACACGCTGGTGGCCGGCCTGCCCTATGGCGTGCGCAAGGTGGTCGAGCTCGGCCGCGCCCTGTGCACCGAGCCGCGCCTGCTGCTGCTTGACGAGCCCTCCTCGGGCCTGAATGTCGAAGAAACCGATGACATGGCGTTCTGGATTCAAGACATACAACAGGACCTGGGCATCACCGTGCTGATGGTCGAACACGATATGTCGCTGGTCTCGCGCGTCTCCGATCGTGTGCTGGCGATGAACCAGGGCCAGGTCCTGGCCCTGGGCACCCCCTCGCAAGTCCAGAACAACCCAGCGGTCATCGAGGCCTACCTGGGCACCGCCGACGATGTGGCCTCGCTGCGTCGACCCGCGGCCAGTACCGGAGCGCGCTCATGAGCACCGTGGCTGAGGGCGAACTGCTGCTGGAGTTGGCCAATGTGGAGAGCGCCTACGGCCCGATCCGGGCCATTCGGGGCGTGAGCCTGAAAGTTCGGCGCGGCCAGGTGGTCACGGTGCTGGGCTCTAATGGGGCCGGCAAAACCACCATCCTCAAAACGATCTCGGGCATCATCGACCCGCGCAAAGGACAGGTCCATTTCCGCGGCCAGGACATCACCGCCCGCGACCCGGCCGACATCGTGCAGCGCGGCCTGTCACATGTACCTGAGGGGCGCGAGGTCTTCCCACTGCTGTCGGTCCATGACAACCTGCTCATGGGCGCCTACACCCGCAGCGACCGTGATGGTGTGGCGCGCGATATAGAAACCGTCTACGGCTACTTTCCCATCCTGCGCGAGCGGTCCGCACAGGATGCGGGTTTGCTTTCGGGCGGCCAGCAGCAGATGCTGGCCATCTCGCGCGCCCTGATGGCCCGGCCGCAGCTGATCCTGCTCGACGAGCCCAGCCTGGGTCTGTCGCCCAAACTGACCCGCGAAATCTTTGAAATCGTGGTTCGCATCAACCGCGAGCGCGGCACCACCATCTTGCTGGTTGAGCAAAATGCCAACATGGCGCTCAATGCGGCCGATCACGGCTATGTGCTGGAGAACGGGCGCATCGTCATGGAAGACAGCTGCGATCGGCTGCGCGAAAAAGACGACATCCGCGAGTTCTATCTCGGACTCAAGGACACCGGTGTACGCGGCGAGCGGCGCTGGAAGAAAAAGAAAAACTGGCGCTAGAACCATGAACCTCTGGCAAACCGACCAAATCCAGGCACAGACACGCGTGGTGCTTGAGGGGCAGACCATCCCGGCCCTGTTCTGGAACGCGGTGCAGCAGCGCGGCGAGACCGTCTGGCTGCGCCAAAAGGAACTGGGGATCTGGCGCAGCCAGACCTGGCAGCAGGTGGGGCAGGTGGTGCGCGAGATCGCCGGCGGCCTGCTCAGCCTGGGACTGGCCCGAGGCGAGGTCGTCTCCATCCTGGCCAACACCCGTCGCGAATGGGTCATGACCGACCTGGCCGTGCTCAGCTGCGCCGCCGTCTCCAATGGCATCTATCCCACCGACGCGGCCGCGCAGGTGCAATACCTCTGCGAGGATTCGGGCACCACTGTCCTTTTTGTGGAGGACGACGAGCAACTCGACAAGGCCCTGGAAGTGCGCAGCCAACTCAAGCAGTTGCGCAAGATCGTGGTCTTCGATGTGCAGGGCTTGCGTGGCCTGCAAGACCCCATGGTGATCAGCCTGGAGCAGTTGTGCCAGGCCGGCCGCGCGTATCTGGCGGCCCAGCCACAGGCCCTGCAAGACCGCGCAGCCCAGGTGGCAGCCGGCGATCTGGCGATCCTGGTCTACACCTCGGGCACGACCGGCAAGCCCAAGGGGGCGATGCACACCCACGACGCGCTGGTCTATACCGTGCATGGCTACAACACCCTGATTTCGCGCCACGAGTCCGACGAAACCATGTGCTTCCTGCCCCTGTGCCATATCGCCGAGCGGGTTGGCGGCGAATACTTTTCTCTCTACACAGGCTGCAAGCTCAACTTCGTGGAAAACCCTGAGACGGTTCCCGAAAATGTGCGCGAGATCGCGCCCACCGTCTTTACCGCGGTACCGCGTGTATGGGAAAAGTTTTACTCCGGCGTGATGATCGCGCTCAAGGAGTCGAGCCGACTGCAGCAATTGCTCTACGGTTGGGCCATCGGGGTCGGATACCGGGTGGCCGACGCGGTGGTGGCTGGCAGCCGGGTCGGTGTGGGCCTGCGGCTGCAGTTTCGCCTGGCGCGCCTGCTGGCCCTGGACAACACCCGCAAACTCATCGGCATACACCGGGCCCGCTACTGCGTCACGGGCGCCGCGCCTATCTCGCCTGACCTGGTACGCTGGTATCTGGCGTTGGGCGTCCCCATGCTCGAAGTGTGGGGAATGACCGAGACCTGCGGCGCCTCCACCGGCAACCCGCCGCATGCCATCAAACCCGGCAGCATAGGCCCGGCGGCCGGCTTCAACGAGGTGCGCATCGCGCCGCAGACCGGTGAAATCCTGGTGCGCGGACCGAATGTCTTTAAGGGCTACCTCAACCTGCCCGAGAAGACCGCCGAAGCACTCGATGCTCAGGGCTGGCTGCATACCGGGGATGTGGGCGTCATGGATGAGCAGGGCTACCTGCGCATCACCGACCGCATGAAAGACATCATCATCACCGCCGGTGGCAAAAACATCACGCCCACCGAGCTGGAAAATGAGCTCAAGTTCTCGCCCTACATCACCGATGCGGTGGTTATCGGAGACCGGCGGCCCTACCTGGTGGCCATCGTCATGATCGACCAGGATAATGTCGAGAAATTTGCGCAGGACCGGGAAATCCCCTTCAGTAATTACGCCAGCTTGACGCGGGCGCCGGAGGTGCAAGAATTGATCCAAGCCGAACTGGATCGGGTCAACGCCAAGTTTGCCCGCGTCGAGCAAATCAAGAAATTTTTCCTGCTCGATAAGCAACTGAGCGCCGAGGACGAAGAACTCACGCCCACCATGAAGCTCAAGCGCAAACTGGTTGAAAACAAGTACGCCGCGCAGATAGAAGCGATGTACCGGTAAACCTCATCATCACCGAAGGAGCATTCCATGACCCATCGCGCCAAGGCGCTCGCACTCGCCGTCTCCACCGTCACGCTGGCACTGTCTGCCGGCTTGGCCCAGGCTCAATCGCAGGGCGTGAGCAAGACTGAAATCACCCTGGGTTCGATCCAGGACCTCTCTGGCCCCCTGGCCGGATTCGGCAAGCAGATCCGCTCGGGCATGCAGTTGCGCGTGGACGAGCTCAACGAACAGGGCGGTGTGGCCGGGCGCCGCATCAAGCTGCTGGTCGAAGACTCGGGCTACGACCCCAAGCGCGCCGTGCTGGCCGCGCAAAAGCTGGTCAACCAAGACAAGATCTTCGCCATGGTGGGTCACATCGGCACCGCCCAGAACCTGGCGGCCATGCCGGTGCAGTTCGAGAAAAATGTCGTCAACTTCTTCCCGGTGACCGCAGCGCGCGAGATGTACGACCCCTTCCACCGGCTCAAGTACTCCTTCGCCGCCACCTACTACGACCAGATCCGGCTGGCCACGCCGCGCCTGGTCAAGGAAAAAGGTGCCAAGAAGGTTTGCTCCATCTATCAGGACGACGAATTCGGCCTGGAGGTGCAGCGCGGTGCCGACGAGGGCCTGAAAACCCTGAACATGACCATGGTGGAAAAAACCACCTTCAAGCGCGGCTCAACCGACTTCACCTCGCAGGTGGCCCGCCTGAAAGCGGCCGAGTGTGACTTCGTGGTGCTGGGCACCCTGATCCGCGAGACCATCGGCACCATTGCGACAGCGCGCCGTACCGGCTTTAACCCCACCTTCCTGGGCTCCAGCGGCGCCTACACCGACCTGATCCACAAGCTCGGCGGGCCAGCCATGAACGGCCTGTACGCCGCCATGTCGGTGCAAAACCCCTACCTCGACGAGGCCTCGCAGCCGCTGCGCTTCTGGGCCAACAAGTACAAAACCAAGTTCAACGAGGACCCGACCGTGTTCTCGGTCTACGGCTACTTCGTCATCGATGCCTTCATCCGCGCCGCGCAAAAAGCCGGCACCAACCTGAGCACCGACAGCTTCGTCAAGGCCATGGACACCATGGTGATTCCGCCGGACATCTTCGGCAGCGCCGAGATGACCTTCAGCCCCACCAAGCGATTGGGCAGCAACCTCTCGCGCCTGTCGCAGATCCAGGATGGCCGCTGGAAGGTCGTATCGGAGTACCTCAAGTAAGTCCGCGAAGAGGCGCGGTAGAGCCCTCCGCGTCTCTTTGAGCCCCGTCTTATTGCGACCCATCGCGCCGGGGGAGGCGCTCCTACACGCTCTGAGCAGGCCAGTGGGGGGTGGGAGTCGCGCCCTCGCGGCGATGGTTTGCCTGTGGGAGCCGCGCCCTCGCGGCGATGTCAGCGCTTCTTTTGGGGACGCTGCCAGTTGGCAACTGACATCTGCTTGCCGCGCGCAACCGTCAGGGCGCCGGGCGGCGTGTCTTCGGTGATGGTCGAGCCGCCGCCTATGGTCCCACCGGCCCCGAGAGTCACCGGGGCCACCAGCACGCAGTTGCTGCCCACATGGACATCGTCTTCAATCACCGTACGGTGCTTGTTGGCTCCGTCGTAATTGGCGGTGATACTGCCGGCGCCATAGTTCACCCGCGCCCCCACCGAGGCATCGCCCAGATACGCCAGGTGGTTGGCCTTGGTACCTTCAGCCAGAGTGGCGTTCTTGACTTCCACAAAATTGCCGATGTGCACCTGTCGGGCCAAGCGCGTACCCGGTCGCAAGCGCGCAAATGGGCCGATGCGGGCATCCTCACCCACCTCCACGCCAGCCGCCTCGCCATCGATATGGGTAAAGGGTGCAATGATGGTTCCGTCGGCAATTGAGGCCTGGGCAATCACGCAATGCGCGCCAACACGCACGCCGGCACCGAGCTCAACACGCCCCTCGAAGACGCAGCCCACATCGATCTCCACATCGGGCCCGCACAGCAACTGGCCACGCAGGTCAAATCGGCCGGGGTCGGCCAAACGCACGCCCTCAGCCATCAGCCGCTCGGCTTGCTCACGCTGAAAGATGCGCTCGAGCTCAGCCAGCTGGGCCGGGCTGTTGACTCCGGCCACCTCGCTGGCTTTATCGATGCAATGGGCCACCACGGGCGCGCCATCGGCGACCGCAAAGCGGACGATATCGGTCAGGTAGTACTCCTGCTGGGCATTGCGCTGATCCAGCCGTCCCAGCCACTGCCGCAAAAGCCGCGTCGGCAGGGCCATGATGCCGCTGTAGACCTCAGTGATGCACCGTTGCTGCGCGGTGGCATCTTTGTGCTCGACGATGGCCTGCACTGCGGAGCCCTGGCGCAGTACCCGACCATAGCCGGTGGGGTCAGGCAGCTGCAAGGTCAGCAGCGCGAGCTTCTGGCCCTGGCCAAGCGCCAGCAGGTCACGCAAGGTCTCGGGACGGGTCAGGGGCACATCCCCCGAGAGCACCAAGGTTGTGCCATCGTCCTGCAAGAAAGGCAGAGCTTGCTGCACCGCGTGGCCGGTGCCCAGCTGGGGCTGCTGCAGCGCAAACACAGGCTGTAAGCCCTCGAGCCCCAGTGAGCCGACACAGGCCCGCACCACCTCGGCCTGATGGCCGACAATGACCACCGCCTGGCGGGCCGATAACTGTACGGCGGTGTCAAGCACACGACCAAGCAAAGCACGACCGCCTAAACGGTGCAACACTTTGGGCCGTTCGCTCTTCATGCGGGTGCCCTTGCCCGCAGCCATGATGACTACATCGAGCGGGCCAGCGCTAACCATCGGATTTGCCATGACATCATCCCCGGGGGCCTTGCCCCTGAAACTTTTGAGGATTATCGGCGCTGGGCTGCTGGTGCTGCTGCTGGGCGCCTGCAGCGCGGTCAAGCTGGCCTACAACAATGGTCACGAGCTGGCCTGGTGGTATCTGAGCGATTACCTTGATGTGCAGGGCGAAGACAGCGCGGTTTTGCGGCGGGCGGCGCATCAAATGCACGAGTGGCACCGCCGCAAGCAGCTCGCCTCCTCGATCGATCTCATGCGCAGCTGGCAGCGGCCGATGGCCGGGAATTTGAGCAAGGAACAGGTTTGCCGCATGGTCGACGAAGCTTGGCAGCGCGCAGCGGCGCTGCCTGGTCTGGTTCAGGCCCTGGACCTGCCCACCCTGCAACTGCTGTCGCGCCTGAGTCCGCGCCAACTGGCCGCCATGGAGCGGGAGTTTGCCAAGAGCAACCGAAAATTCCTGGACAAGTATGTGGAGGTCACTGGCCCAGAGTTACTCCAGACGCGGCTCGATGCCGGACTGTCGCGCGCGCGCTGGCTCTACGGTTCGCTCGGTCGGGCGCAGGAACAGGCTCTTCGCGATGCAATCATGGCCTCACCCTGGGACACCCGACAGTCCCTGGCCGCGCGCGTCAAGCGGCAACAGGACATCGTGCTGACGCTGCGTCAGCTGTCACAAAACCAGGCCACGCCCGAGCAAACGCGTAGCGCCCTGCGCGATCTGTTGCTGCGGCAATTCGACCCACAAGATGCGGCCGAGCGCGAACGGATGGCCGCCATGCGCCAGCAGGTCTGCGCGGTACTGACGCAACTGCACGCCAGCACCACGCAGGCGCAGCGCAACAAGGCCCAGGACACCCTGGCCCAAACCGCCGCCGACCTCGCCAGCCTGCTTCCGGTCGCACAGGCCCCGCAGACTCAGGCCCGTCAGCCCCAAAGGCTTGCGGCAGCGTCGATCGCCCGCTCAGGGGGCCCGAGAGGCTCGCAGGTGTACTGCTGTGAGCGGCGGCTCTTGCACTACCAGAACCATCCAAACCAACGCTCTGCGCCTCGGTGCCATCCCGGCCAACCCATCGAACTATGGAGTGGGTATTCGCCACACCTTCTAATCCCCCCGCTGGCCCTTAGCCAGCTTGAGGTTTAGCAAGTCTCCAAACCCCGCCTGGGAAACTAGGCGGGGTTTTTTCTTGGGCACTGTGCGCGGCTGAGTCGTACGCTCCAGCTCGGCTTTTTGTACCTTTTCAGGCTCATTGCAGCTTGTTAGTTCGTTGCCTCCAAGCAACTCTCTCTGCGCGTGGAGCCAGCGTCTAAAACAGGCAGCCCGGGCCAGGTGCCTCAGGTGCTGCTTTCGTCCAGACCCTCGTGGCTCAAGTGCTGCACATCACCCCAGCCGACCAGGGTAAAACCCTGGGGTGACCACAGCAGGCGGTTGATGGCGGCATTGCCCAGATCCCAGCTGCGTGGGGCTTGCAGGTGCTGGCCGGTGGCGGCGCGGTAAAGCACATCCATCACGCCGCCGTGTCCCACCAGCGCGATTTGCTCGCCGGTATGGGCGGCGGCCAGACGCTCGCAGGTACTGACCACCCGCTCATAGAGTTGCGCCAGCGATTCGCCGCCTTCTGGGGCAAAGTTGGGGTCGCGCTTGCGCCAGCGCAGGGCCTGCTCAGGCAATTCGGCCTCGATTTGAGCAAATGTGCGGCCCTCGAACAGGCCAAAGCTGCGCTCGCGCAGGCCGGGCTGGGCGGTAATCGGTGCACCGACGGCTTGGGCCAGGTAGCGACCGGTCTCAAAAGCACGGCTGAGGTCGCTGGCGTAGACCGCAGCAATATCGGAGTCGGCCAGCGCCTGCGCGAGTTGCTGCGCTTGCCAGTGGCCGCGCTCATTGAGCGCAATGTCGAGATGCCCCTGGATGCGGGTGTCCACATTCCAGGCGGTTTCGCCATGGCGTATGGCGATGATGCGGGTGGGTTGGTCCATGGCACCTATTTTGGCGCGGTGGACCGCGCTCAGCGCGGGATCTGCACATTCACCCGGCGCGGCCCAGGCGGTGGCGAGGGAAAGCCGCTGAGCGCCGCATCAAGCAGGGCAGGCATCAGGGCGCGGCCGTCGGCCCAGAGGCCACTGTGCCGGGCCCGGGTTTCGTAGACCACCGCATAGCTGCGGCTGTCGCGGATGAGGATCTGCACCTCGCGGATGTACAGCGGCGGCTCGTAGCGCATGATGGGAAACATCATGCCAATCTGGCTGCCGGCCGTGCCTGCGCCGATGGACAC
The DNA here is from genome assembly GCA_016868205.1 of Betaproteobacteria bacterium. Classification (GTDB taxonomy): domain Bacteria; phylum Pseudomonadota; class Gammaproteobacteria; order Burkholderiales; family Burkholderiaceae_C; genus Polaromonas. Next base: position 317 of record VGHR01000033.1, on the reverse strand, counting down.
GCTCGGAAAGGGGGGCCAGCTGCCGCTGTAGCCGGGCTGCACCACGGTGGTGGCGCTCAGTTGCACCACCAGAAGCGCCGCCTCGGGGTAGTGCACCAGACCGAACTTGCCCAAGGCCGACTGAGCCATGGCCTCGAGCTGCTCCTGGCCGGGCTCGCCGCCGGTTTGTTGTGAGGGCAGGCGCTCAAAGCGGTAGGTGCTGCCTGGTGCAGCCGGCTTGTCTGACCAGCGCGCATGGCTGATCACCTCGTTGTCGATGAGCCTCATGCCGGAGCAACCGGCAATCAGGCTCAGGAGCACTGCAAGCAAGAGCCTGG
>VGHR01000032.1 GCA_016868205.1 Betaproteobacteria bacterium | reverse complement strand
CTCTTGCATGGATGGCACCGCGCCGTCGGCTCGGTCCAGACAGCACCAGGACTGCACGGAGGGCAGCTCGGCCTTGACCCTCGCGGCCAGCTCTGCCACGTCGCTGTGGTGAACCATCACAACGGGCTGGTGCTGGCGCAGGATGGCCGCATTCATCACAGCACTGTTGCGGACGTTGACCGGCACGAGCACCAAGCCAGCCCGCCACAGCCCATACATGAAGACCAGCCCGCGCCAGTCATTGGGCGAAAGAAAAGCAACTCGGGTACCGGGTGCTGCGCCCAGAGTCTGTGCACGCGCAGCGATACGGTGGGTCAGCGCTGCAGCTTGTGCATAAGTAACAGCCATTGGGCCCTGCTGTACGAACACCGCATCGGGCGCCTGAAACGCTGCCCGGTCCAAGGCATCGATAGCCCTCATGCGCGAATCTCCTCGGGGCTCGTCAATCCATCAGGGTGGGCAAGAAGGTCGCAATCGAAGGAAACGCGACCATCAAGCCAAGGATCACCGCTTCCATCACAAGGAAGGGAATGACCCCCATGAATAGCTCACGGGACTGCAACTGCCCCTTCGCCGCAGACATCACCGCAAAAAGATTAAGTCCCACAGGCGGGGTGATCGCGGCAATTTCGATGAGCTTGATGACCAGTACGCCAAACCAGATACCGTCAACGCCGACAGCCTTGGAGATGGGATAGAGAAACGGCAACGTGATCACCATCAGCGAAACGCTGTCTACGAAGCATCCAAGAATCAGGAAAAGCAGGACGACCAGTGCGATGAACATCGCTGCTGTGAGCTCGATGGTCGTGACGAAAGTCTTCAGGTCGGCGATGAATCCGCTGATCAGCAAGAAGCGGCTGAACAGCAATCCGGCCATGACGATCAGGAACAGAACGGCAGAGACGCGAGCGCTTTCGATCAGGCTTTCCCACAGGGCTCCTGTGGGCAGGCGGCGCGTGGACAAGGCGATCACAAGCACACCAGCCGCACCTACGGCGCCTGCTGCAGAGGGAGGAAAGGCCCCAGCGTAGATACCCCCAAGCACGATGCCGATCAACAGGAGCACAGTCCAGGTATTGGTCAAGCCCTTGAGCTTTTCCTTCAGGGAGAACCGCTGAGTGATCATGGGCGCCCACTCGGGGCGGAAGATCAGCATCACGCGAATTCCAACGATGTAACCCACAGCGGTGAGCACCCCGGGCAGGATGCCTGCGATCAGCAGCTTGCCTACGGGCTCGCCAGTCAAGATGGCGTACAGGACCATCGCAATGGAAGGCGGGATCAACCCAGCCAGAGTGCCTGCGGCGGCCACACAGCCTGCTGCAACGCCCTTGTTGTACCCGTAGCGCGTCATCTCAGGCAGCGCCATGCGGGTGAAGATGTTGGCCGCCACGGTGGTCGAGCCAGAGATGGCTGCAAACATCGCCTGGGCCATCACCGTCGCCATCATCAGGCTGCCGCGGATGCGGCTGGTGAGCTGAAATGCTGCCTGATACAGGTCGGAGATGATGCCCGCGCGGGATGCAAGGGCACCCATCAGAACGAACAGCGGAACGACCACAAAGTTGTAGTCGCTCGCGAATGCATAAGGCAGAGACTGAATGGTCGACAGCAGGAAGACCGGCCCCACCGCATAGAAGATGCCGACGATGGCAATCGTTCCGATCGCATAAGCCACCGGAATGCCAAGCGCCAGCAGCGCAATCATGGCTGCGAATCCCCAGAGACCAACCGTCACGGGCTTTCCTTGGAAGAGACAGCGCGCGCAGGAACGAGTCCGCGCAGCAGTTGGGCCAGCAAGGTCAGGCAGCACAGGCTTGCGCCCACTGCACAGGCAACCTTCCAGGGCCAGATCGGAAACCCGGACGTGTCCGCCGAGGCCTCAAAGATGGCCACGCTCTTGAGTGCTTGCTGCCACAACCCGTAGGCGATCAGGCCGATGAGGACGCAGCCGCAAATGACTGCAAGCAGCTCCCGCAGCCGGAGCATTGCTGAGGGCATATACGGATCCAGCAAGTCCACGCGAATGTGCTCGGAGTTGCGCTGAACAGGACCGCAGGCCAGGAAGATGCAGCTCGCAAGCAGCGTACCCGACAGTTCGACCTTGAACGACAAGAAAGTACCGACCGTGTTGCCCATGACAATGTCAAAGGCACCGATCACCATCATGAGAAAGACAGCGCTTGCGCAAACGGCAAGCGCTGTCGTCTCAACCCACTTTGCGATGGATGTCATTCCATCAAGCGTTAGAGGCAGACCACCATGCTTCAGTTACGTGCGTTGGCAAAGCTCTGAGCTGCCTTGCGCTGAAGCGGAACCAGCTCCTTGATCTTCTCGCCCAAGCCCGCCTTGGTCGAGCGGTCCACCCAGGTTTCGATCATGTCGGGCGAGCGAGCAATGAAGTTCTGGATGTCCTTCATCGGGATGATCTGCCCGCCAGTTGCCTTGAACTTCTGGATCGCTTCGGCTTCCACCTTGGGCAGGGCAGCCAGGTCCTTTTGCATCGCTTCTTGGGCGACTTGGGCGAAGAGCGTCTGCACAGAGCGCGGCCAGGCGTTGTACGTCTTGGCGGGGACATACATCTGGAATGTGGTGAACGCGCCGGTGTTCAGATCAGACAGGTAAGGCGCGACCTTTTGCAGATCCGAGAACGGGGTCCACTCGATGGGGCCGAAGTTGCAGTCCAGCGTTCCGCGCTGCAGCCCTTCGCGGATCTCCGTGGCCTGCACTCGGGTGGGCACCATGCCGTGCGCCTCCATCCAGATCGGCACATAAGCACCGCCCACTGCGCGCACCTTCAGCCCGCGCAGATCGGCGGCGGTGTTGATGGGCTTGTTGCAAAGCAGCGTGTAGGCCGACGGCACCGTCCACTTGATCACCTTGAGGTTCTGCGAGGCCAGCTCGTCAGTGACCGCCTTGGTGGCGTAGCTGTCGCGCGCTAGGTCATACGCGGTCTTGGCATCAGCAGATACGCGGTTGAGCAGGCCGGCAGACACCGAGGTCAGCGGCAGCTCCGATGCGTGTACAGCCTGAGCGAAGACGCCAATGTCCACGGCGCCATTGGTGACCAGATTCTTGATCTCGGTAAGGCCACCGAGCTGACCCGACCAGAAGATCTGGATCTTGATCTTGCCGCCGGAGCGACGCTCGATCTCCTCGGCGAACCACTTATCCCACTCCGCACCGGGGAAGGTCTGCGCAAGCGGGTGGGCCATCTTCAGGGACAGCGAGGGGTAATCCTGTGCCTGCACAGGCAACGAAAACGCCACGGCGGCGCAGCTCATCAGGAGAAGTTTCTTCATCGTTGACTCCGGTAAGTTCGCTCAGTAACCACGCAGCGGGATCGCTCGGGGCGAGTGGATGCTATCGAGTCAACGACAACAAAACAATCGTTTGGTTGCCTGTTGTTTTAGGGGTTTTCCCGTGGCCTTACTCACCCGCGGGGAGGGGACGACGCCTGACTTCACAAACCGCGCGCAGCTTCAGACTGCACAGCGCAGCCAGCCTTGTCGACATGGTCTGCCATCGCAATTCACACCGTGGGCAAGCTGCACCTACTTTGTCTTTGCAGCCCTGCCAGCCTCGCCTGCAATGAACGCACGGTCGCCAACCTGGCGCTGTCTCTGAGCATTGACGGTGCAGGCTGCGGCGCTGCATCCGCGATAGGAGTCCACGGGGACCGCTCGGCTGCGGAGTGCGCTTGGAGGCTGGGCAGTTTGGGGAACCCTTACGCGGTAGTGGGCAAGGCGTCGTCCGACGCGGACGCTTTGAGCCGTGACGGCCCCCCATGCGGCCTTTAACTTTACCCATACGGATGCACGGCATCGAGCCCTGTCCTACGATTCGGTAGATGAAAATAAAGACGAAAGCGACAAGCAGTGTGGCTGGCAACTGCGCCGTAACTGTGTACTACGACGGTGCCTGTCCCGTGTGTTCACGCGAAATTGCGATGTACCAGCGCGAACCGGGAGGCCATGACATCCGCTGGATCGATGTCACCCGCTGTGATGCAGCCTCATTGGGAGACGACCTCACCAGAGATGCCGCTTTGGCGCGCCTGCATCTGCGCAACGCCAACGGGAAATTGGTGAGCGGCGCAGCGGCCTTTATAGGCATGTGGAATCAGTTACCGCGCTGGCGTTGGCTGGGGAGGCTGCTCGGCTCAGGCTGGCGGCTGAGCTTGCTGGAGTGGATGTACCGCGCATTCCTCCAGACGCGCCGCATTTGGCGCAGGGCTTGAGTTGCCCTTTGGCCATAGGCCTCTCTTAGAGTCTCATACGCCTCGCCCAAGCGCCAGCGTGGCTCTGCGGCGGTGAAGGTTTTTGCTTGCGCCATCTCGAATTTCTCTGTCTAAGAAAACACACGCAGTCAGTGTGTTGTCTTTGACGCAGAAGAACAACCGAAAAGACGGTGCTGATTTCTCCAATGAAATCAACGATGCCAAAGAAAACTGTAATTTTCTTTGGTGATGTCGTGTCACACGACACCCGCAGACGCCCTACAAGGGCACGAGCCCTGCACCAGCTACCCGAGCACCCAAGAACCCCAAAAAATGCACTCAAGGGGCAATGAAACCGACGAGGCGCATAAATAACTTATACGAACAAGACGAAGGTTGCTCGCCGATTGAATTGAGCTGCTAAGCCCGTTCTGATGTGTGACGGTAAAGAAGGCGCTGCTTGTTGCGCTGGGGCACTGCACTACCCTGCTGATGGCAGGATGCATGAAACGACTTCCTTCGGGGAACACGTTTGCCGTGACTTGGATGCGATAGATGCTCGGCACCTATCAGGGGTACAGAAGACGAATTTCAAAGTGAGTGGGACGCCACGCTTGCTTGCAGCAAGTACCCCACAAAGCACAGGCAACGCCGCTGCATAGGCTGTCTGCTGCTTGCGTTAGGACACGCACGTCAAAGGAGATAGCAAAACCTGCCTTCCTTGAGCAATCAAGTTGTGCCTATGCAGTATGGGAACCCTCAGTGAATGTCGCCGCGCCGCTTCCGGCGTGGCATATGACTTCCTAGTGAATGACACCTGAGGGTTCTTGAGTCCATCCAAGAGGAAGAAAAGCGCGGCGAAGATTTGTCCGAAGACAAATCGAGTCGCAGTTCGCGCGAGCGAACTCGAACAACACCTACAAGGGAGACGATATGAGTTTCACCAAACAGCTATACGCCATGACATCCATGGCAATACCCGACATCACCACCCGAACCTTCAGCAGGCACTGCGGCAAGAGCGAGGGCTACTACGGCAGCATCAGTGCTCAACAGCTCAAGATTTCCACCAACAGCTTGCTGTACCTCTCAGAGGTACTGGAGCACAAGAAGGCAACCAGCCACAACCGATACATCACTGAGCTGCAGAACTTGATTGCCCAGGAAGTGGCAAGGCGTATGCAGGACGTAGACACCAAGAACATGGCAGTTCGCCAGATGGTGCTGCGTGCCGTTGCACATGCCCACATGAGCCGAGAGAACGAGTACTCGGCGCCACCCATCGTGATTGCTTGATGGAGCAAGCCATGCGTATTCATGAAATCACCACTACCAAGCCGCAGAAGCCCAAGTCCGCCGGCGCCCTTCGCCTAGACGCATTACGCAGGCAAAAGGAGCAGCTACAGCGACGGATTAACGCCGAGCGTGGAACGGCGTTGCTGCGCAAGTCACGCCCGCAGGTTTGACGCCTCCCTAGTCATTCGCCCGGTGCCGCCAGGTGCGATAGAGTTAAGCGAACCGTCGCCCCCCAATACCAAGGGGTGAAAGGAAGGATGCAAATGCCTCTGATCGAGTTCTGGAAGGCAAACCCTGCGACTGTGCTGGGCATGTCCCTGCCCACGATATTACGGATGGCTATTGACCCAGATCCCTCACTGAAGGACGGAAGCGAGGGATCCAAGGCTTTTAGGCAGTTCCTGGGTGAAATTGACAGCACAAAGTTAGCTTCCTACGCGACTTTCTGCCTGGAAAACACTTTCCCTGACAGCGGACAAGTGCTGCAAGATATCGTCAACGAGATGGGTAAGCGGCTTGGCTTTTCAGTCGAGAACGGTAGGTATCGCGGCGTGAGGAACGACATCGGCTACGACGGTATCTGGACATCAAATGGCTCGAGCCTCGTGATTGAGGTGAAGACTACAGACGCGTACACAATTCGTCTCGATGTGATTGCAACCTACCGCGATCGCCTCGTAGAAGAGCGAAGAGTTTCAAAGGACACGCCCATCCTGATTGTCATCGGGCGTATCGACACCTCATCTCTAGAAGCGCAAGTCAGAGGCTCTAGGCATGCTTGGTCGATGCGGATTGTCGGAATAGACGCTTTGATCAAGTTAATGGAAGTCAACCTCAACTCGATTTCAGAGGAAGTGACGGAGAGGATTCATACGATTCTTCGCCCATTCGAATACACAAGGATCGATCAGATAGTCGACGTGGTGTTCACCACTGCGGAGGATAAGGAGCAGCAGCTTGAAGAGGCTGAACCTCCGCGTGTCACAGGCGAAGCGGGGCGGCGAGTTCAACAGAGGACGCCACGCGAAGAAATTCTTGCGAAGAAGGCTGAAGCTATCCAACGGGTAGCCTTGCATGAAGGCGTCACGCTCCAGCGACGCCGTGCCTCGCTATTCACGGATCCCACAGACTCAGTTCGCGCGGTAGTCGTTGCATCCAAGCGATACGATGACGAAGGCTACTGGTACGGATACCATGAAGAGCCGCAGCGGCGCTTCTTGTCGCAAGCGAAGAGGGGGTTTTTAGTGCTTGCAATGATGGACAAGGACTACGCCTTCGCGTTGCCGTTCGATGTTCTTGACCCTTACTGGGATGAGCTGCATCAAACAATTCTGGATAGCGGTCGTATCTATAAGCACCTCTTAACCTACGAGGGTAATTGCAAATTCTTTTTGCGCATACGAGGGGTTGAGCGTCAACTTGACATGGAGCCGTACAGGGTTTGACTGATGCAGTTTTGGCAGCATCAACCGCCAAATAATTCGCCAAGACGCACCGTGCGTTTGCTTGGCTCGCCAGAAGCCATCCATTTCGGTTGGGTTCAGGTTGCTCTTGATGGGAAACCGACAACAGACTTGCCTGTGCTTGCACAACTTCAGGAAAGGACAAGCACATGGCAACCCTGGCAAATCTCAAACTCAGCACAGCAGTCAAGCCCACGCACACGCCTGCTGTGCAGCTGCGTCGCGACAAACTGGCAAAGCGACTGTGGGAGCAGGCAGAACTGGCACGAGCCCAGCAAAACGGTACCCATTTTGCACCCATGCGTTTTCGCACTGTCGTGGAACACGACACTGGCTTGCGCCGTCAAGTCGAGCAGCCCAAGCGCATCAAGCCCTGGTGGTTCACCACTGATGCAGGCAAGTTGGCTCTGCATGTGCGCTATGGCACTCGTTTGCTTGAACTGGCTAAGGGCAAGTTCGCAGTGGAAGTGCCCAATGAGCGAGACATCGCAGCCACGCTGGACATGATCAAGGCTGCTGTTTTGGCTGGTGAACTAGACGCTGCCATGGATGCAGCCAGCGTCAAACTGCGTGAAGGCTTCCACAAGTGAGCGTGGCACTCACCATGCTGCTGCACAGCACGCCATTCGTGTCTATAGCAAGGTTTTTTGCGGCTGAGACACGATGGCGTGCGTTCTGTGCACATCGCGGTTTTTTGGCAGCGCAACCTGTTGAAATCAAAGAAGAGGTCTCAACAGCGTCGGCGATCGTGATCCGCAAAACCTACGCACGCGCATGGAGCAAGCCCTAATACAGAACCGGCCTGTCGAATTCGAAGGGTTCTCAGCCATGCTCGACAAGTGGCTGGAGCTGCGGCTTTACCCGTTTGAAGATGGTCTGGCCCTTTACATGCGTGACATCAGCGCCCGGCATCAAGCCCAGGCACAGCTGCTGCTCCTGCACACCTGCATCGCGCGCTTGAATGACCTGGTGCTGATCGCCGAGCGCCGGGGCCAGCATCCTCCACAGCTTGTATTTGCCAATGCAGCCTTTTCGCGACTGACGGGCTACAGCGCTCAGGAAGTGGTCAGCCACCATCCAGGCCTGCTGGTTGGGCCCGGACATGCGCCCGAGGAACTTGAGCGTCTGACCGAGGCCCTGCGACGGGGCCAAGCGGTGCGCACCGAGCTGATGCAACACACCAAGGAGGGGGTGGGCTTTTGGGTCGATCTGGAGATCACGCCGGTCAGCGACTCGCCCGAAGGCCTGATGCGATGGATTGCGGTGGGCCGGGATATCACCGCGCGCAAATCACAGGAGCAGGCATTTGCACATCTGGCCTACCACGACGCATTGACCGGCCTGCCCAATCGCCAAAGCCTCATCCAGCGTCTGCACGCGTCGGGCCGGCCCGGCAGCGCGCCGCCCTGCATTGGGGCGCTGATGTTCATCGATCTGGATCACTTCAAGCTACTGAACGACACGCTTGGGCACGACCGGGGCGACCAGCTGCTGCAACAAGTCGCCCAGAGGCTTTTGGCCTGCGTGCGCGAAACCGATCTGGTGGCGCGGCTCAGTGGCGATGAATTCGTGGTGGTGATGCACGAGCTGGCCCGGCAGGAGGATCAGGCACGGCAGCGCGCACGCCAAGCCGGCGAAATGATTCTGCACAGCCTGCGCCAGCCGCATGAACTGGCCGGCCAGCCCTATTACGGTACTTGCAGCATCGGCGTGACTTTGCTGCGCGAACCCGAGCCGGGCGTGGCCGATTTGCTCAAGCAAGCCGATCTGGCGATGTACCAAGCAAAGGCCAGCGGCCGCAACACGCTGTGCTTTTTCGATCCGCTGATGCAAGCCAGCGCATCGGCCAAGGCCGCTCTGACCGCCGCGCTGCGGCAGGCACTGCACGAGCAGCAATTCGTGCTGCATTACGAACCGCAAGTCAACTCCGCCGGGTGCATTACTGGGGTCGCAGCGCTGCTGCGCTGGCAGCATCCGACCGCCGGGCTGCGCCGGCCCAAGGACTTCATCGGTCAAGCCGAAGAAAGCGGTTTAATTTTGCCCCTGGGTCAATGGGTGCTCGAGTCGGCCTGCCGTCAGCTGGCCCTGTGGTCGCAGCGCCCCCTCTGCCGCGACTTGAAAATGGCGGTCAATGTGAGTGCGCGACAGTTTCTGCATCCGCATTTTGTTCAGGATGTACTGCAGACGGCCGCCCGTCACGGCGTGCCCGTGCATCAGCTTGAGCTGGAGATTACCGAGAGCCTGCTTGCCGCCGACATCCAGGGCTGCCTGGCTCGTCTGCAGCAACTGCACCAGGCCGGGGTGAGCCTGGCGATCGATGATTTCGGCATGGGGTATTCGGCCCTGTCATGTCTCAAGCAGATGCCCCTGCAAAGACTCAAGATCGACCGCGCTTTTGTCCGCGACATGCTGGAGGACCGGCGCGATGTGGCTATCACGCGGACCATCGTGCAACTGGCCCGCGACCTGGGCCTGGAGGTCATGGCCGAAGGGGTGGAAACCCAGGCCCAGCGCGAGCTGCTCGAGGCTTGCGGCTGCGATGCGTTTCAAGGTTATCTGTTCAGCCCCGCGGTGCCCGCCGAGGCCCTCGAAGCCTTGATCGCCCGGGGGTGGTCTGCAGAGCATCGCGCCGAGGGCAGCGCTCCCACACCCCCCGCTTGAACCGGGTCGGCAGCAGCCGTGCCCGCGCGACGATCAGGGGCGGTCGGCGGGCCGCTGCCAGCGCATAGCCAGCCAGACCAACAGCAGCACCGGCAGCCCCAGGCAAGCAGTCCCCACGAAAAACGGGGCGTAACCTAGCGCATCGACCGCCAAGCCGGAATAACCGGCAAGAAACTTGGGTAAAAGCAACATCAGCGAGCTGAACAAGGCATATTGCGTGGCCGAGTAGTTCACATGCGTCAAGCTCGACAGATAGGCAATGAAGGCCGCCGAAGCCAAACCGCCGGAAAGATTGTCGGCCGAGATCACGAAGATCAGCGCCTGCAGATCATGGCCGCGGGTCGACAGCCAGGCAAAGAGCAAATTGCTCGCTGCGCTGAGCACCGCCCCCGTCATAAGCACCCGCATCACGCCCAGCCGCATCGCCAGCGCCCCGCCCACGAACGCACCCAACAGCGTCATGATCACGCCGTAGAACTTGGAAATTCCCGCCACCTCGGCCTTGCTGTAGCCCATGTCCACATAGAACGGATTGGCCATGATGCCCATCACCACATCGCTGATGCGGTACACCGAAATCAAGGCCAGGATGAGCAGGGCCTGTCGGCCATAGCGCTGTAAAAAGTCGGCAAAGGGGTCGATCAAGGCGCCGCGCAGCCACAGGGCCGGGGTGCGGGCCGGCGGCAACTGCGCGGCGACCGGCTCGCGCGAAAACAGCACAGTGAGCATGCCCGGCAGCATGGAGGCGGCCATAACCAGGTAGGCAAACTGCCAGGCCCCGTGCTGATAGTTGGCCGCCTGGGGGGTCTCGGCGCGCGAGGCCAGCCAAAGCGCGCCCGCGCCGGCCCAGATCATGGCTAGGCGATACCCGCTCTGGTAGGTGGCCGCCAACGCAGCCTGGCGATTGGCATCGGCCGACTCGATGCGAAAGGCATCGAGGGCGATGTCCTGCGTCGCTGAGGCAAAAGCCAAGGCCAGCGCACACCAGACCACGGGCATCAAGGACAGCTTGGGATCGTGCAAGGCCATGCCCACCAACGCAGCGATGATCACCGTCTGCGACAGGAGCAGCCAACTGCGCCTGCGTCCCAGGGCCGTCGTGAGCCAGGGCAGCGGCATTCGGTCGACCAGAGGCGCCCAGGCCCACTTGAAACCATAGGCCAGGCCGATCCAGCTGAGAAAGCCGATCGTGGTGCGGTCGATACCCGCCTCGCGCAGCCAGAAACTGAGGGTGCCGAAGACCAGCAGCAGAGGTAAGCCCGCTGAAAAGCCCAGACTGAACATGCGCAGACTGGCCGGCTCCAGATAGACCTTCAGGCTCTGGCCCCAGGACAGCCGGGTTGTTGGGAGCGAATCGGAGGCGGGGCTGCCAGATGCGGGCGGGGAGGACATGGGGGAATAATACGGGCTCCTCTGTTCAAACGACGCGAGCCCTCAGCCATGCAACGGACGCTGCGATCTCTAGGTCTGGCCCTCTGCCTGGGGCTGCTCGCGTCTGCCAGCTGGTCGCAAGGCAGCGCCAATCCAGCCCCCCGTGAAGGCGTGGATGTCGGCCGCAATTCGGCTTTTGCGCGCCTGGTGCCGGCAGATGAGGTGGAGGCGGCCGCAAACAAGCAATACCAGGACTTGCTCAAACAGGCCGCCAGCCAGAACGCCCTGGCCGGGCCCAACCATCCGCAGGTGATGCGCCTGCGACGCATTGCCGACAAATTGATCCCCTTTGCCTACAGCTGGAATCCGCGCGCACGCAACTGGCGCTGGGAAATCAACCTGCTGGGTAGCCGCCAGATCAACGCCTTTTGCATGCCCGGTGGCAAGATTGCGTTCTACACGGGTATCTTGGATCAGCTACAGCTGACCGATGACGAAGTGGCGCAAATCATGGGCCACGAAATCGCGCACGCCCTGCGCGAACACGCGCGAGAGCGCATGGGCAAGAGCGCCGCGACCAATATCGGCGCCGGCCTGTTGTCACAGGTCTTGGGGCTGGGCGATATCGGGCGCACCCTGACCAACTACGGCGCTGAGCTGCTCACCCTCAAGTTCAGCCGTGACAACGAGACCGAGGCGGACCTGGTCGGCCTGGAATTGGCCGCACGGGCCGGCTACAACCCGCAGGCCGGCGTAAGCCTCTGGCGAAAGATGCAAGCGGCCAGCAAGGGCGCACCGCCGCAGTGGCTCTCCACCCACCCCGCCGGATCGACCCGCATCGCTGAAATTGAAGCGGCCATCCCGCAGGTCATGCCGCTCTACGAGCGCGCGCTGGGCCGCTGAGGCGGCAGCCCACTCATCAACACCGGCCTACACGGGCTTGCGCTCTGGCTGACAGACGCGGCCGCCACGCCTGGCTATGGTGAGCAGATGCTCAAGCTCACCCCACAAACGCAGACTCAGCTCACCGCCAGCTTTCAGCGCCACAGCGGGGCACCCCGACCGGAGCCCAGCCGCTCCGTGCCCCCGCTGAGCTGGCCCTTACCGGCCCGCCTGGGTCAGGCGGTGCCGCTGCACAAGGCGCCGCAGCAGCGCCCCCCTCTCGCTGAAATTGCTGGCCAGCCGCGCCGACAACCCGGGCGCGGACGGCTTATTACGGACGACCCTGTGCCCAGAAAACCCAAATCCAAAAACCTGACCGAGATCCTCGTGCAGGAGCCCGCCATCCGCGTCTACGGCGCCGTGGACGAAGCCTTTCTCGGTCGCTTTCTCGATCAGCTCAAACCACTGCGCGGACGCAGTGACCCGCTGGTGATGGAGTTGTCGACCGCCGGCGGCGACGCCGATCTGGCCCGTCGCATTGCCGAAGAAATACGGTTATGCCGCGAAGTCGGCGGCATGGACTTGTACTTTGTGGGCAAAGCCATGGTGTACTCGGCGGGGGTGATGATCATGGCGGCCTTTCCACAAACCCAGCGCTACCTCAGCCGCGATGCCGTGCTGCTGATTCACGAGTGGCAAATTGAAAAGGAAATCCGGTTTAGCGGCCCGCTCCATGTCTGCGCCACAAGCGCCCATGATTTCCCGGCCGAACTGGAAGTGGCCCGCAAGCTCGAAAAACAAACCTTCAGCGATCTGGTGCAGGGCACGCAGGTCAATTACGAGTAACTGAGCGAACAGGTCCACAAGGCCGACTGGTACCTGCTGGCCGATGAGGCGCTGGCGCTCGGATTGGTAAGCGATCTGGTCTGAAGTCGAACGGTCTCTTGCAGCGCCCAAGATCGCCGCGAGGGCGCGGCTCCCTGCAGCCGCCTGCTAGATCGCCAGCTCATAGTCCACCGACAGCGGCGCATGATCTGAAAACCGCTCGGCCTTGTACACCGCCTCGCTGCGCGCCAGCGCAGCCACCGCCGGGGTGGCCAGGTGATAGTCGATGCGCCAGCCTACATTTTTGGCCCAGGCTTGTCCCCGATTGCTCCACCAAGTATAGGCCTCTTCGGTGGCCGTCGGTTGCAGGCGGCGATACACATCGACCAAACCGCCCCCCAGACCCATGTCTGGCTGCGCGGCCCCCACATTGAGTGCGTCGGCGGCCGCCTTGGCCACCTGTGCATCATGCCGCAGCAACGCACTCATCCAGGCGCGCTCCTCAGGCAGAAAGCCCGAGTTCTTGAGGTTGCCCTTCCAGTTCTTCAGGTCCATCTCTTGGTGCGCAATATTCACATCGCCGCACAAAATGAAATCGCGCTGCGCCTTCAAACCCAAGAGATGCGGATAGAACTCGGCCAGGAAACGGAACTTGGCTTCCTGTCGCTCGGGGCTGGAAGAGCCGCTGGGAAAGTAGCAGCTGATGATGGACAACTTGGGCGCCGCTTTGCGGCCCGGCCGGTCAAAGCGCAGTTCCACATAGCGACCCTCGGCATCAAATTCGCCCGAGCCAAATCCGACAATCACCTCCGAAGGCTCGTGCCGGGTGTACACGGCCACGCCTGAATAGCCCTTCTTCTCGGCAAAATGAAAATGCCCTTGCAGTCCGGCAAGCTGCTCAAACTGGCCCTGCACATCGGCCTGCTGGGCCTTGAGCTCCTGCACGCACATACAATCCGGACACTCTTTTTCGAGCCAGGTCTGTAGGCCTTTGCGCGCAGCCGAGCGGATGCCGTTGAGGTTGAGGCTGGTGAGTTTGAACAAGGACATCCCCATGACAGAAGCAGGCGCGCACGATACGCTGGCGCAGGAGTTTGTACAATTTTCGCTCGATTGCGGCGTGCTCAAGTTTGGCCAGTTCAAGACCAAGGCCGGCCGCATGAGTCCCTACTTTTTCAATGCGGGGCTTTTTGACGATGGCGCCAAGCTGGGCCGGCTGGCCGCCTTCTATGCGCAGCGCCTGATACAAAGCGGCATCGAGTTCGACATGATTTTTGGCCCTGCCTACAAGGGCATACCGCTGGGCGCGGCGGTCAGTATCGAGCTTGCCCGCCTGGGTAAGGTGGTGCCCTTTGCCTACAACCGCAAAGAGGCCAAAGACCATGGGGAAGGCGGCGCCTTGGTCGGCGCGCCCCTCAAAGGCCGCGTGCTTATCGTCGACGATGTGATGAGCGCCGGCACCGCTGCGCGCGAATCCATCGCCTTGATTGAGGCGGCCGGTGCTCAAGCGCACGCGGTGGCCATCGCGCTGGACCGTCAGGAAATGGCCACCGAAAAGCAGCCCGATGGCTCCACCCGCGATGTGCCGCATAGCGCCGTGCAGTATGTGCAGAACACCCTGGGTTTGCGGGTGTGTTCGATTGCACGGCTGGAAGACTTGCTGGCCTATCTGGCCACACGCGGCGGCGATGCAGGCAGCGAACTCGGTCAACACCTGGTGCCAGCACAAGCCTACCGCGATCGCTACGGGGTTTAAGGCATCGCGCCGAGGCAGCGGCGCTCCACAAGAAGCTTGCCTAGGCGCCCGCCAGGAAATCACTCTTGCCAATCGCCACCCCGTTGTGGCGCAGGATGTTGTAGGCCGTGGTGACATGGAAAAACACATTAGGCAGCGCCCAGGTCTTGACATAAGCCTCGGCCGTCATCGTGCGATTGCCGGTCTTGCCCACCGGGAAGGTGATCTCCTTGGCCTCCAGCCCATCGAGCGCGCCTGCCGGCACCGTCTGGAGCCAAGCCACGGTGTTGTCGATACGGGTGATCAACTCGGCCAGCGTGTTCTCCACATTGTCGTATTTTGGTGCATCCAGGCCGGTGATGCGTGCAGCACACAACTTGGCCGCATCGCAGGCGATAAAAATCTGGCTTTTAAAGGGCAGCATATCGGGCGCTAGGCGGTACTGCACCAGGGCCTGCTCGTCGTAGCCGCGCGCGGCCACATCGGCCTGAGCCTTAGTGAGCAGATGGCGCAGATTGCCCAGGAACTTGATGAAGACGGGAAGCGATGCGGTAGACAGGGTGGTAGACATGGGTGGCCTCTTACGAGAGTTGGGCGGGGGGCCCACAGTATGCCCGCATTGGGGCCCGTCAGACAGCCGCACCCCGCGCGAGCCATCCGGCTGTTGCCCAAAGGGGCCACAGACACGGCGATAACTACGGGCACTTCTTGCGTTTGGCCAATTCAGAAAGGCGCTCCAATCGCTCGGTCGCTGCCTTCTTGGCCTCCGCCGCACCTGTCTGGTTGAAGGTGAGTGCAGGCAGCAAGGGTATTTCCAAGGTCACTTCGCGATCCGATGAGCCGGCTTTGTCTTCGATGGACCTCAATACAGACCGCACGGCCTTACTTTGTACAGCGATCTCTGTGCAACTCAATCGCTCATCGCCCTCCCCCTTGAGTCGAATCTGCGTGAGGCCACAGCCCGCAGACAGAACCGCCATCGATAGCACCGCAATTAACTTTTTCATTTCATCTCCTACGACCTTAAAGTAAAGATACCGCCCCACATAAGAAGGGGCTTAGCTTTTTCTCGCAGAAGCTCAATTACAAAATGCGGCCACAAGCTCCAGGGTATTTGCCTAAATGGGCGGGTAGGTTGGAGACTCAGCGGCACCCTCGTCGAAGCAACTGCGCAAATGAAATTCTGCACGCCGCAGGAGGCGTCCGCATCAGCAGGATGAACGAGGTGGCTCCGCCGATCTTTATGCGGCTTGTGGCCAGTAGACCTCGCTCGAAGGTGACAACATCACAGCCGTTGACACGGGCGCTGTTACGGACCAACAACAGTTCTCTTCACTACTTCTGAGTCGCCTTGGAGGTCAGGTAACGCTGACCGTTCTTAGGTCGGGCCGAAAGCTGGAGAAAGCAGTTTCAATCCTGCATTAAGAGGCCGAGTCCTTGCTCGCGCAGCTTGACCCACGAGCGCGTCGTGCGCAGGGCCAGTCCGCAGCAGGTGCTTGAATCCGCCTCTTGCTTGGCTAGCCGAGCTTCTTCTTCAGCAACTCATTGACCTGCTGCGGATTGGCCTTACCCTTGCTGGCCTTCATGATCGGGCCGACCAGGCCGTTGAGCGCCTTGGCATTGCCGGCTTTGTATTCGGCTATGTTCTTGGGGTGGGCGGCCAGTACTTCGTCGATGATCTTTTCGAGCTCGCCGCTGTCGTTCATCTGCTTGAGGCCTTTGGCTCCGATGAGCGCATCGACCTCCCCCTCGCCTCTCCACAGGGCGTCGAACAACTGCTTGGCGGCGCTGTTGCTAATCGTGTTGTCGGCGATGCGGCCAATCAGTGCAGCGAGTTGCACCGCACTGACCGGAACTTGCTCAACCCCCAACTCACCCGCATTCAGGCGGCGCGAGACCTCGCCCATGATCCAGTTGCTGGCCAGCTTGGGCTGGCCGCAGACTTCGGCGACCACTTCGAAGTAGGCGGCCATGGCTTTGCTCTGGGTGAGCGTGGTGGCGTCATACTCAGGCAAGCCATAGTCGCGCACAAACCGCTCGGCCATCCGGCGGGGCAGCTCGGGCATTTGTACCTTCACCCGCTCGATCCATTCAGGTGCAATCACGAGCGGCGGCAGGTCGGGGTCGGGGAAGTAGCGGTAGTCGGCCGAATCTTCCTTGCTGCGCATGGCACGGGTTTCGCCGGTGTCGGGGTCGAAGAGCACGGTGGCCTGCTGGATGGCGCGGCCGTCTTCAATTTCTTCGATCTGCCAGCGTACTTCAAAGTCGATGGCCTGCTGCATGAACTTAAAGCTGTTGAGGTTCTTGATCTCGCGGCGCGTGCCCAGCGGCGCGCCGGGCTTGCGAACCGAGACATTGGCATCACAGCGAAAGCTTCCCTCTTGCATATTGCCGTCGCAGATGCCGATCCAGGTGACAATTTTGTGCAGCTCCTTGGCATAAGCCACCGCCTCCTGGCTGCTGCGGATGTCGGGCTCGGTGACGATCTCCAGCAGCGGGGTGCCGGCGCGGTTGAGGTCGATGCCACTTTGACCGATAAAGTCTTCGTGCAGCGATTTGCCCGCATCTTCCTCCAGGTGGGCGCGCACCAGGCGCACGGTTTTTTTCTCGTCGCCGAGGTAGAACGACACCTCGCCGCCTTGCACCACCGGGATTTCAAACTGGCTGATCTGGTAGCCCTTGGGCAGGTCGGGGTAAAAATAATTTTTGCGCGCAAAGATGCTGCGCTGAGCGACCCGCGAATTAACCGCCAGACCGAACTGAATGGCCCGCTCAACCGCCCCTTTGTTCATCACCGGCAGCGTGCCGGGCAAAGCCAGGTCGACCGCGCAGGCCTGGGTGTTGGGCTCGGCGCCAAAAGCCACGCTGGCGCGACTGAAAATTTTGCTGTGGGTGGAGAGCTGGGCGTGGGTTTCAAAACCGATGACAACCTCGTAGCCTTGAACGAGCTGGCTGGACATATCAGACTCCCGCTGGCTTACGATGGTGGAAGTCGGTGGCTTGCTGCAGGCGATGCGCCACATTGAGCAGCCGCGCCTCGGCAAAGTAGTTGCCGATCAGTTGCAGGCCCACCGGCATGCCATGCTCCCCCACACCGGCTGGCACGCTCATTGCGGGCAATCCGGCCAGCGAGGCGGGCAAGGTGAAGATATCGGCCAGGTAATCGGCCAGCGGGTCGGCTGCGTTCTGGCCGATCTTCCAGGCCACGGTGGGCGCCACCGGGCCGGCGATCACATCGCACTGCGCAAAAGCGCTGCGAAAGTCCTCGGCAATCAGGCGTCGGATCCTCTGGGCTTGCAGGTAATAGGCATCGTAGTAACCGTGACTGAGCACATAGGTGCCGGTCATGATGCGGCGCTTGACCTCGCTGCCAAAGCCTTGGGCACGCGATTTTTTATACATGCTCTCCAGATCGAAGTACTCGCGGGCGCGGTGACCAAACTTAACCCCGTCATAACGGCTCAGGTTGGAGCTGGCCTCGGCCGCGGCGATGATGTAATAAACGGGTATGGCCAGTTCGGTGCGCGGCAGGCTAATCGTCACCAGGGCAGCGCCGAGCTTTTGCAGCTCAGCCAGCGCAGCCTCGACCGCCGCCCGCACACCCGGGGCCAGGCCATCACCAAAAAACTCCTGGGGCAAGCCGATGCGCAGGCCTTTCAGGTCTGCGTTCAGGCTGGCGCTGAAATCTTCGGCCGGCAGGTCGAGCGAGGTGGAGTCGCGGTCGGGGTCAGGGCCGCATAGGGCGCTGAGCAGCAGCGCACAGTCCTCGGCGCTGCGGGCCATCGGGCCGCCTTGGTCGAGGCTGGAGGCGTAAGCGATCATGCCGTACCGGCTGGCGCGGCCATAGGTGGGCTTGATGCCGGTGACACCGCAAAAGCTGGCGGGCTGGCGAATGGAGCCGCCGGTGTCGGTACCGGTGGCCGCTGGCACCAGACGCGCGGCCAGCGACGCGGCGCTGCCCCCCGAAGACCCACCGGGTACGCGGGCCGCGTCCCAGGGGTTCCTGACCGGCCCGTAGGCGCAGTTTTCATTGCCCGAGCCCATGGCAAATTCGTCACAACTGAGCTTGCCGACCGTAACCATACCGGCCTGGGCCAAACGCGCGACCACCGTCGCATCAAAGGGCGAGCGATAACCCGCGAGCATCTTGGAGCCGGCGGTGGTGGGAAAGTCACGGGTGACAAAGATGTCCTTGTGGGCCACCGGCACGCCCTCCAGCGGGGCGGCGTTGCCGGCAGCCCGCCGCGCATCGCTGGCGCGGGCCTGGGCCAGGGTGACCTCGGGGTTCAGGGCGAGAAAACTGGCCGTCGCGTCGTGCTCGGCCCGGGCGAGGCAATGACGGGCAAGCTCAAGAGCGGAAAAGGCGCGCGCCTTGAGACCCGCGCCCAGTTGGGCCACGCCCATTTCATGCAGAGGACCCTGGGCGCTCATTCGATCACCCGCGGCACCAAAAACAGGCCGCGCTCAACGGCCGGGGCGCTTTGCTGGTTGGCCTGTCGCTGATCGGGCTCCGTTACTGCATCATCGCGCAGCCGCAGCGCTACGGCCCCGGTCAGCTCGGCCGGATGCGCCATGGGCTCAATGCCCTCGGTGGCAACGGCCGCCATCTGCTCGACGAGCTTGAAAAAGCCATTGATGTGCCCGAGGGCGCGCTCGCTTTCCTGGGGCTCAAGCTCCAGGCGGGCCAGGTGCGCCACACGCGAAATGTCTTGGGCAGTCAGTGCCATAAAAACCGTAAAAGTCGGGGCCCTCCCGGCGGGCCCTTGGAGGGCGCGACCCGGGCGGGCTGGCGGGGGGTGAATCCGGTGCAAAAGCCTGTCATCAAGCCCTGCAAACACCGGTGCTTGGGGTATTATCCCGCCTTCGGCGCACGGTGCGTCCGCGCCTCTGTTGAAGCCACGCCTCTGGCGGCTTGAACGAGGCGGCAGCGGCCGGGCCCACAAGACCCCTTCTGATGGTGCGGCCGCTCGGGCAGACAGCGGACCGCCTGCAACGGACCTCTGACATGTTTGAATCCTTCCGCCGGTACTTCTCCACCGACCTGGCGATCGACCTGGGCACAGCCAACACCCTGATCTTTGTGCGCGGACAGGGCATCGTCCTGGACGAGCCTTCGGTGGTGGCCATACGTCACGAAGGCGGCCCCCAGGGCAAGAAAACCATACAGGCCGTGGGCCACGAGGCCAAGGCCATGCTGGGCAAGGTGCCGGGCAACATCGAGGCCATCCGTCCCATGAAGGATGGTGTGATTGCCGACTTCACCGTCACTGAGCAGATGCTCAAGCAATTTATCAAGATGGTGCATCCGCGCAGCTTGTTTCGGCCCAGCCCGCGCATCATCATCTGCGTGCCCTGCGGCTCGACTCAGGTGGAGCGCCGCGCCATCCGCGAGTCGGCCCTGGGCGCCGGCGCCTCGGAGGTCTACCTCATTGAAGAACCCATGGCCGCGGCCATTGGCGCCGGCCTGCCCGTGAGCGAGGCGTCCGGCTCGATGGTGGTCGACATTGGCGGCGGAACCACCGAGGTGGGGGTCATCTCCCTCGGCGGCATGGTCTACAAGGGGAGCGTGCGAGTCGGTGGGGACCGCTTCGACGACGCCATCATCAACTACATCCGCCGCAACTACGGCATGCTGATCGGCGAGCCGACGGCCGAGGCCATCAAAAAGAACATCGGCTCGGCTTTCCCGGGCAGCGAAGTGCGCGAGATGGAAGTCAAAGGCCGCAACCTCTCTGAAGGGGTGCCGCGCAGTTTCAACATTTCCAGCAATGAAATCCTCGAGGCGCTGACCGACCCGCTCAACAACATCGTCTCGGCGGTCAAAAATGCCCTGGAACAAACGCCGCCTGAACTAGGCGCCGACATCGCCGATCGCGGCATGATGCTCACCGGCGGCGGCGCGCTGCTGCGCGACCTTGATCGCCTGCTCAGCGAAGAAACCGGTCTGCCCGTGCTGGTGGCCGAGGACCCCCTGACCTGCGTGGTGCGCGGATGTGGCATTGCCCTCGATCGCATGGAGCGACTGGGGTCCATCTTCACCTCAGAGTGAGCGCGCGCGCCGCGACCGGCGGCGTCTGACCCGCCTGACCCATGCCCCTCGGAACGATAGACCGGTCACCGCCCCCGTTTTTCAAACAGGGCCCCTCGGCCCTGTCGCGCCTGTTTGTCTTCAGCGCCCTGGCCGTGTTCCTAATGGTGGCCGATGCGCGGCTGGGCGTGATCGACCCGCTGCGCTCGGCGTTGGCCACCGCCCTGTATCCACTGCAATGGCTGGCCTTGCAGCCGGGCCGCGGGCTGCAAGCCCTGGGGCGCCACTTTGACAGCCTGGATCAGGCGCAGGCGCAAGCCCAGGCAGCGCGCAAAGAGCTGGCCGCGCAACTGCTGCGCGCCGGTCAAGTGGAGCAGCTCACGCAGGAAAACCAGCAGCTGCGCCAGTTGCTCGAGCTGCGGCAACGCTTGGGCGGCCCGGCGCAGGCGACCGAAGTGATCTACCAGGCAGCCGACCCGTATTCGTACAAGGTCATCATCGACAAGGGAATGGCCGCCGGCGTGGAGGTGGGCTCGCCAGTGATCGACTCAGCCGGTGTGGTGGGACAGGTCACGCGCGTGCACCCGCTGGTCAGCGAGGTCACGCTGCTGATCGACCGCGAGCTCACGATTCCGGTGCTCAATACCCGCACCGGCCTGCGCAGCGTGGCTTACGGCGAGCCCTCTGAAGACGGGCTGGAGCTGCGCTTCATGGCGGCCAATACAGACTTGCAAGAAGGCGACCTGCTCACCACCAGCGGGATCGACGGCATCTATCCGCCGGGTCTGCCGGTGGCGCGGGTGACGCGCATCATGCGGCGCGCCGAGTCCGCCTTTGCCCGTATCTATGCACAGCCCATCGGGCAGGTCTCGGCCGCGCGTCATCTGATGGTGCTCAAGCCCTTGAAGAGCCAGCTACCGCCGCAACCGCCTGCACAAGAGGCCAGCCCGACCGGACGCAAAGGGGGGCGACCATGATCATGCCCCTTGGCAAGCAACTGCTGCTGCCGGCCAGCCCCCTGTTCATCTGGACCAGTCTGATTGCAGCACTGCTGCTGACCATGCTCGGCAGCGAGCCCTGGATGCCCGATCTGCTGGCTCTGGTGCTGGTGTTTTGGACCATCCACCAGCCGCTGCGCGTGGGCATGCTGGCCGCATTTTGTTTCGGGCTGGTCATGGATGTGCATCAGGCCGGCCTGCTCGGACAGCATGCGCTGTCCTACACCGCGCTGAGCTTTCTCTCAATCATGATCCACCGCCGTGTGCTGTGGTTCGGCGCCCCCTCCCAGGCGTTGCAACTGCTGCCCCTGATGGTGGCTGCGCATGTGCTCGAGTTGGTGGTGCGTCTGCTAAGCGGCGGCAGCATGCCGCCCTGGACTTTCTGGATCTCGCCGCTCCTGCAAGCCCTGCTATGGCCGCTGGCCAGCATCGTGCTCCTGATGCCCCAGCGACGCGCGCCCGACCCAGACCTCACCCGACCGCTCTGAGGGCCCGACCATGACCCCCTTGCGCAATGTCGACGAAGAGATCTGGCGCTTTCGTACCCGGGTGGTGGTGGCCAGCGCGGTGGTGCTGGTGTGCTTCGGGCTGCTCGCGCTGCGCCTGGTTTATCTGCAGCTCTACAAGTACGACCACTACCTGGAGCAGGCCGAGAATAACCGCACCGCCATCGTTCCCATCGTGCCCAACCGCGGGCTGATCACCGATCGCAACGGAGTGGTGCTGGCCACCAACTACTCGGCCTACACCCTGGAGATCACGCCCGCCAGGGCGGGGCGGCTGGACGAAACCATCGAGGCTCTGGCCCAGGTGGTGGAGATCAGTAACCGTGACCGACGCCGTTTTAAGCGGATTCGCGAGGAATTCAAGAGCCTCGAGTCCATTCCCATCCGCACCAAACTCAGCGACGAAGAGGTCGCGCGCTTTGCGGCGCAGCGTTATCGCTTTCCCGGCGTGGAGATCAAGGCGCGGCTGTTCCGCAATTACCCTTTTGGCGAACTGGGCAGCCATGTGGTCGGCTATATCGGCCGCATCAACCAAAAAGAGAAAGAGCGCATCGAGCAGGAAGATGAGTTCGGCAATTACCGCGGCACCGACTACATCGGCAAGCTCGGGGTCGAGCAAGCCTACGAAAAGCAGCTGCACGGCATCACCGGTGTCGAACAGATCGAGACCTCGGCCGGCGGACGGGCCGTGCGACGCCTGGCCAGCAGCCCGGCCACGCCGGGTGACACCATAAAGCTGTCTATCGACATCAAATTGCAAAAGCTGATCGAGGACATGTTTGGCGAGCGGCGTGGCGCTCTGGTGGCGATTGACCCGCGCAACGGCCAGTTGCTGGCCTTCGTGAGCAAGCCGACCTTCGACCCCAATCTCTTCGTCGAAGGCATTGACAGCGAGAGCTGGGCCGCCCTCAACGAGTCCATCGACAAGCCGCTACTCAACCGGGCACTGCGGGGCACCTACCCGCCAGGCTCGACCTACAAACCCTTCATGGCGCTGGCCGCTTTAAGTACGGGCAAACGCAATGCCAGCGCCGTTGTCTACGATGGTGGCGTGTGGACCTTCGGCGGCCATCAGTTCCGCAGCCACGGCGACGGGGTCGGGTCGGTCGACATGCACTTGAGCATCGTGCGGTCCAGCAATGTGTACTACTACACCCTGGCCAACGAAATGGGGGTCGATGCCATCCATGATTTCATGAAGCCCCTGGGTTTTGGCCAACTGACCGGCATCGATGTGCTGGGCGAGGTGCGAGGCGTGCTGCCCAGCCAGGAATGGAAGCGCAAGAGCTATAAGCGGGCGGAGCAGCAGAAGTGGTATGCCGGCGAAACCATCTCGCTGGGCATTGGCCAGGGCTACAACACCTTCACCATGCTGCAACTGGCGCAGGCCACGGCCACGCTGGCCCAGGGTGGGATGCAACACCGCCCGCATTTGGTCATGTCCACCCAGGACAGCGTGAGCCGCAAGACGCAGGAGGTCAAGCCCGCCACGCCTCTGGATCTGAACTACAAGCCCGAGCATGTGGCCGTCATCAAGCGTGCGCTGGCCAGCGTGACGCAGGAGGGCACCTCGGCCCGGGTGTTTGCCGGCGCGCCCTACCTCAGTGCCGGCAAGACTGGAACTGCCCAAGCGGTGTCCATCGGCCAGAAAGAAAAATACAACGCCAGTAAGCTCGAAGAGCATCAGCGGGATCATTCGCTCTATATGGCCTTCGCGCCGGTGGATGCGCCGCAGATCGCGCTGGCCGTGGTGGTCGAAAACGCCGGCTTTGGCGCCGCGCATGCCGCCCCGATCGCCCGGCGCGTCTTCGACTTTGTGCTGCTGGGCCAGTACCCCAGCGAAGAAGATCTGGCGGCGGTGCAGAAGGGCCAGGCCGCCGCCCCGATCGGTAAGCCGCGCGAGGCGCGGCTGCTCGATGTGCTTGGGCGGCCCGTGAGCGCAGCACCCGCTTCGATAGCCGCCGCCCCGGCGGCACCGAAGACGGCTCGGCCTTGACCGGCATTTGAGCCTGCGCCGGCAGGCCCTGGTCAAGGCGCGATTTCGCTTGCGCCCTGTCAGACGGACGCGCGGCAGACGGTGCGACTGGCCCTGATTCTTCCGGCCGGGCTAACGCCAGCCCGGCTCCGCGGCCAAAAATTCCCCGGCCACATCGGCAAACAAGGGGAGTTCATGCATATCGACGCGCGAACATTGGGCGGCATGAGCCTGGAGTGCGACCTTTGCATCATCGGTGCGGGGCCGGCGGGCATCAGCCTGGCGCGCGAATGGGCTGGCAGCCCCTCGCGCGTGGCCCTGCTGGAAAGCGTTGGTCTGGCCTATGACCGGCAGGTTCAGGCGCTGGCCAGCGGTATCAGCCTGGGCGGCATCAAGCCCTCCATCGAAGTCAACCGGCGTCAGTTTGGCGGCAACGCCAATGTCTGGTGCATCGACCTGGCGCCCGGAGAGAAGGGGTTGCGCCACGCGATGTTCGATGAGGTGGACTTTCAACACCGTCCCTGGGTCGCCCACAGCGGCTGGCCCTTCTCGCGCGAGACCTTGATGCCCTACTACCTGCGGGCGCAGGAGGTGTGTGGTGGCAGCCTGTGCGACTACAGCCCCCGCCGCTGGGAGCAAGCCGATGCGCGGGCGCTGACGCTTGAGAGCGCAGGGCTGGAAAGCGCGATGTTTCATTTCACACCCTTCGAAATCTTTACCAACCGCCATCGCCAACAGGTGATGCAGGCGTCCAATATCACCGTCTACACCCACGCCACCGCCACCGAGTTGCTCACCGACGCCAGCGGTCGCCGCGTTGAGCAGGTGCGCCTGGGCAGCCCGGGGGGCCAGCCCTGGCAGATGCGCGCTCGCACCGTGGTGCTGGCTGCTGGCGGCTATGAAAATGCGCGCCTGCTGCTGCTCTCGAGTGGTCCGGACGGGGTGGCCCTGGGCAACGCGCACCGCCTGGTGGGGCGCTACTACCACGACCATCTTCAGGGCCGTAGCGGCTATCTGATTCCGGCGCACGGCCGTGTGCTGGAACAATTGGGTCTGTATGACCTGCGGCGCCGACGCGGTGCCTATGTCATGGGCTACCTCAAGCTATCGGCCCAGTTGCAGGCGCAGGAGCGGATGGGCAATATCAACTGCTTTTTGTTTCCGCGGCCGCCGGCGCGGCAAGACCGGGCCATCGAGGCCTTCAATGCGCTGCGGCGGTATCAGCTTCTGCATCACCGCGCCCAAGAGGCCCAGCCAGCGCCCGCGCTCAAACAGGGCTTGCGCCAGTTGTGGCACCTGGCTTGCGGACTGGACTATGTGCTGCGCATCGCAGCACGCGCCGCGACCGGAAGGCAGTCGACCGCCTACGGTATCGGTCACGGGGGCTGGTCGCAGCTCAAGCGACCCGGCGAGCTCTTCACCCGGGTGGAGTTGTGGCACAGCATGGAGCAAACCCCACGGCCCGAAAACCGCATCGCCCTGGGCGAGCGCCTCGATGCCTTGGGTCGCCCGCAGCTCCAGGTGCACTGGCATTGGCCCGAAGAGGATGTAACGCAAACCCTGCGCGCTCAAAGCCTGTTTGCCCGCGGACTCGAAAACGCAGGTCTGGGTCATGTAGAGCGCTTCTTTGAACCTGACGGCTCGCCACATCTGGAGCGACCCACCGGCTCGCACCATCTTATGGGCACCACCCGTATGCACGCAGACGCTCGCCAAGGTGTGGTCGATCCGCAGTGCCGGGTTTACGGAACCGACAACCTGTATGTCGCCGGCAGTTCGGTGTTCCCTTCAGGCGGATACGCCAACCCCACCCTCACCCTGGTCGCCCTGGCCCTGCGCCTGGCCGATCATCTGAAAGAGCAGCACAGGGGCCATCAGTTTTCTTGAGTGAGTCGCAGGGCAATCGGCCCTCGGCACGAGCTGGGGCACCCGGGCTCAGGCGCCCGGGCTCAGGCGCACATTCGACCAGCGCGCGTGAAAGCGGTTGACAGGGGAGAGGGCCGGCGGGGCCAGCCCCTTGATAAGCACCTTCAAACCCGCCTGAGCGCTGTCAATCAGAGGCAGCTTGATATGCGCTTGCAGCGCCTGCGCATAGCCGGCCAAACCGGCGCCGCCAAGGATGATGGCCTTGACGCCGGGTCGGGCGGCCTGCTCGCAGGCCTGGGACAGACAGCGCAAGGCCATGTCCGGGTCGGCCAGCAGCTCGGCGCCGCTGGGCACCACGGTTTCGATGTGCACAAGCTGCTGACCGTAGCCCAAGGACTGGGCCAGGCGTTGCAGCATAGAGCGCCAGCGCTCCCCTCCGGTGACGATGGCAAAAGGGCCATGCATCGCCGCCTGGATGAAGGAGGCTTCAGCCAGACCGGTAACCGGGCAGGCGCTGCATTCACGCAAGGCAAAAAGCCCGGGGTCGCCGAAGCAGCCGATCAGCACCGCATCAGCGCTGGCCAAGGCGGTCTGAGCCGACCACACCTCAAGCAGGGCATGGGCGGCCACTGCGTGACTGGCCTCGCAGGCGATGTAGCTGGCGCCAAAACCCGCGGTGTGGGCATCAAGCACCCAAGCGGACGGCAGGGTTGGCGCGAGCACCTGCACCAAACGCTCGGTCGTGGAAACACTGGTGTTGGGATTGATCAGCAACAGGCGGCGAGGGGCACTCACAAGAAACCCTTTTCTGGAACAACAGATGAATTTGCTCGACTTTGGTGCGCAGCCCGGGCGCCGCGCACCCAAGGGGTGCATGACCGGATCAGCCGAGCCCTGGCGGGCTGGCATCGTTCCTGGTGATCCCAGGGGTCGAGCCGGTTACGACTTGCCGATTCTCCCCCAAAGAAAATTTTCGATAAAGAAAGGATAGCCATGAAACGTCGTGAACTCCTAGCCGCTGGCGCGGCTGCCCTGTCGGCCCCCTGGGTCCATGCGCAGAGCGCCTGGCCCACCCGTGGGCCCATTCGACTGATGGTGCAGTATCCGCCCGGCGGACTGGTGGACACAGTGGCCCGCCTGATGGCGCCGCATCTGTCCCAGGCCTTGAGCCAAACCGTGGTGGTAGATAACAAGCCCGGCGCCGGCGGCCTGATCGGCACCGACCTGGCCTCCAAGCAGGCGGCCGATGGCTACACCCTGCTGGTCAGTCACGCCTCCGTGCACATCTATGCCACGGCCACCCGCAACACCATGCCCTTTGACCCGGTGGGCGACTTCACCCATATGGGCATGCTGGTGGAAGCGCCCATGACTCTCCTGGTACGGGCCCAGTCGCCCTACCAAAACATGGCGCAGTACATGGCCGCGGCCAAGACCAAGCCGGTACGCTACGGCTCCTCGGGCATCGGTTCAGCCAACCACCTCTACGGCGAACTGCTCAAGCTCGAAGGACCGGCACCGCAGCACGACCATGTGCCTTACCAGGGCAGCGCCCCGGCCATGCAGGACCTGCTTGGCGGCCAGATCGACAGCCTGTTTGACCCCATCACCACCAACACAGCGGCGCTCAAGGGCGGCACCCTGCGGGCGCTGGCTATCTCCACTCCGGCGCGCCTACCCGCCTTCCCCAACATCCCGACCTTTGCTGAAGTGGGCTTCCCCTCGCTCACAGGCTCACAGTGGCTGGGTTTGTCGGGTCCCAAAAACCTGCCCGCACCAATCGTGCAAAGGCTGACCGCTCTCATTCCGGAGATCATGAGCAAGCCCGATATCATGGCGCGACTGGAAGAATTACAGACCCTGCCGCGCAAGAGCCCGGTGGTGGGCGATGAGTTTGTCAAACTCATC
>VGHR01000031.1 GCA_016868205.1 Betaproteobacteria bacterium | reverse complement strand
TCCGACCTTGATGTTTTGCAAGGAATCAGGGGTGTTGGTACGCGTGCCCCAGACCCCGCAGTCTTCTCCGGAGTCCATGTAGGCCACATAGGTCCACACCACCGGGAAGCCCTTGTCGCGAAAGGCCTGGGCCAGTCGATTGACATGGTCGAGCTGACGCGGGTCGGTCTCGTAGGCGGTGGCAAATTCACCCACACAGGTGTAGGCCTTTTGCAGGTCGATGTTGATCAGGGCCGGCATCTTGCCAAAGCCGAAACGCTTGCGGGTGGGGTTGGCCTTGACCTGCGCAAAAAGCTGACGCGCGCTCTTATTGGACAGATCCATAACGATACAGATGAAGAAAAGAAAAAGGCATCTTCCCTTGGCTCATTTGTCCTGTCAATAGAACAAATGGCCTCCGCTCGGACTTCCTGGCCGCAGGCCCCTGCGCGTGGCTGTTCGGACGGGCCTGGGCGCCCTCACGCCGGCGTCGGCCCGACCCAGTTGGTGGCACTCCAACCGCCGTCAATCACCAACACATGACCGTTGATGAAAGCCGCGTCCTGCGAGCACAAAAAGGCCACGCCGGCGGCCACATCGGCGGGTTCGCCCAGCCTCGGGTAGGGGATGGTGTCCACCATCAGACGCCGAAAAGCCGGCTGATCAAGGCGATCCTCGATCAGCGCAGTGCGGATCAGGCCTGGGGCCACCGCGTTGATACGCAAGCCCTGAGGCCCGTAATCCACCGCCATTTGACGGGTCAGCCCGATCAAGGCCGCCTTGGTCGCCGCGTAGGCTGAAGCGCCCGGGTTGCCCATGAGCCCGAAAGTCGAGGCCACATGCACCATACACGCTCCCGGCTGCATCAGCCCCAGGGCCTCACGCGAAAAACGGAACACGCTGCGCAAATTGACCCCGAGAAAGCGGTCGAGTTCAGCATCATCGGTCAGATGCATGGGCTTGGGACGGCCTATGCCCGCGTTATTGACCAGCGCATCGAGCCGACCGAAGCGCTCACGCGCCAAGGCCATCCCGCGCGCCGGCGCGCCATCGTCTGTGACATCCATCACCTCCCACGCCACCCGCTCAGGAGCCAGCGCCGCCAAACTCTGCAGGCCTTCGGCCTGACGGTCCAAGGCCACCAGGGAACAACCCGACTGCAAAAACCGCTCCGCAATGGCGCGGCCGATGCCCTGTGCCGGCCCCGTCACCATGACAACCTTGCCCGTGTCCATGAAATCGACTCCCGCGTGCACGACAATCCGCTTTATACCGTCCGGCCCGGTCGAATCCGTATGAAACTGCCCACTTACTTCATTTCCCACGGCGGAGGCCCCTGGCCCTGGGTCGAGAGCCTGCGTTCGCTGTTCGCCCGGACCGAGCGAGAACTCACCGCCCTGCCTGGCCGATGGCCCTCGCGGCCGCGGGCCGTACTGATGGTCAGCGGGCATTGGGAGAGCCAGACATTCACCGTCTCCAGCGCCGATCACCCCGGCATGGAATACGACTACCACGGATTTCCCGCCCACACCTACGAGATTCGTTATCCTGCCCCTGGCGATCCGGCCCTGGCGGCGCGGGTTCTGAGCCTGCTCACTCGGGCCGGTCTCGATGGTCGCAGCGACGAACGACGCGGACTGGACCACGGGGTGTTCGTCCCCATGCACTGCATGTATCCGGGCGCCGACATGCCTGTCGTGATGCTCTCGCTCAAACAGGGGTATGACCCCCTGGAGCACTTTCAGGCCGGTCAAGCCTTGGCGCCCCTGCGCGAGGAAGGCGTTCTCATCATGGGCAGTGGCCTGACCTACCACGACATGCGGGGCTTTGGCACCCGGGCGGCCACGCCGATCGCCCGCGACTTCGAGCAGTTTCTGGCCGATGCCGTCGGCCAGAGCGACCCGACACAACGCCGCGACAGCCTGCTGAACTGGGCCTCGGGACCGCAGGCGCGACGGGCCCATCCCCGCGAGGACCATCTGATCCCCCTACTGGTGGCCGCCGGTGCTGCGGCCCAGGAAGCCGGACGGCGTCTGTTCCTCGACCACGCCCTCGAAGTGGACATGGGTTCGTACGAATTTGGGGGCGCGCCCCCGGCAGCCTGAGCTCACAGGACGCCCGCCTGACGATCCCGGGATTTTCCCCACTTGTCTAGTCAAGGCTAGACAAGTACGATAGGGCCATGTTGCGTTCGCAAAACTCGGCCACTACCGGCAACGCCCCCCCCTTTAAAAGGGTGAAGGACTACCTGCTTGACGAACTCTCCCGTGGCACCTGGCTTCCCGGACAACTCATGCCGTCCGAGAGCCAGCTGATGCAGCGGTTTTCAGTCAGCCGCATGACGGTCAACCGGGCACTTCGAGAGCTCCAGGCCGAGGGCCTGGTCGATCGAGTGCAGGGCGTGGGCACTTTTGCCGCTGCCCTGCACCGGGTGGCCAGTACCTTATCGATTCATGACCTGCAAGAAGAAATCGAGGCCCGCGGCCATCGGCACAGCGCCCGGGTTCATTTGCGTCGCGCCGAACCCGCCCCTGCGGCCTTGGCCGAACAACTGGGCCTGGCCACCGGCAGCCTGCTTTTTCACACCATCCTGGTCCACCTGGAAAACGGTCATCCGCTGCAGTGCGAAGACCGCTATGTCAATCCCCTGGCTGCACCCCACTATCTTGAGCAGGATTTTGAGCGTATTACGCCCACCCGTTACCTGTTTCAGCATACGGCGCTACGCCGCGCCCAGTACAGCCTGGAAGCGGCTCGCGCCACGGCCGAAGAGGCACAGCTGCTCGGCATCGAGCCCGATGCGCCTTGCCTGATCATGGTCCGGCGCACCATGAGCCACCAGCATGTAATCACCCTGGCGCGATTGGTGCATCCCGGCCATCGTTACCAGCTCAGCGGTGACTTCCAGCCATGACGCAGCTCCCGGGTTCCTGGCATCGTGCCAGATTGCACCATGCACCGGCGAGCCCCTGGCGCAATGGCGGTGGCGTCACGCACGAGTTGGCTGCCGAGCCCGCCGACTTGTGGCGCTGGCGAGCCTCGGTGGCCCGTATCGAGCGGGACGGCGATTTCTCTCACTTCGAGGGCGTCGCCCGTCAATTCGCGGTTGTGCGGGGTGCAGGCGTGCACCTGCACCTGCGCGGTCAGCGCGTTCCTGCCCTGCCGCGAGGACCGGCTGTGCAATTCAGCGGCGAGGAGGCCTGCCGTGCCGAGTTGGTGGACGGTCCAACCCTGGACTTCAATCTCATGACCCGTCAGGCGAGCGCGCATTTGCAGCGCTGCACCCGCGCGCAGACCCTGGCCTGGCGCAGCGGCCACATCGCCGGCTTGTATGCCTGCGAGGCGGCACAGCTCGCGCACGATTGCGGGCGCGCCGAGCAGTTGGCCCCGGACGAAATGCTCTGGACCCGCTCCTTACCCGAGGGGGTCTGGAGCATCAGCGGCAATGACGCACTGGCTTTTTTTATCGTGATCGGTCGCCCATGAGCCGCCACTTGCTGACGCACTGCCATCTGGCCACCATGCAGGGGCATCGCGACGATCCGCTGGGGCTGATCCCCGATGGGGCGCTGATTTGGGACGAGGCCGGCGCCGCCATCGTCTGGGCTGGGGCACAAAAAGACCTTCCAAGCGAATTGCGCGCCGGTTGTGAGATACATGATGCGCAAGGGGCGTGGGTCACACCCGGACTGATCGACTGCCACACGCATCTGGTCTTCGGAGGCGATCGCAGCGCCGAGTTTCGACTGCGTTTGCACGGAGCCAGCTACGAAGAGATCGCCCGCTCGGGCGGGGGCATTGCCTCCACCGTGGCGGCGACACGGCAGGCCAGCGCGGAGGCGTTGCTGACCCGGTCTCTGGCCCGTCTTGATCAACTGCTCAGCGAGGGCGTCACCACCGTGGAGATCAAATCGGGCTACGGCCTGAGGTCTGCCGACGAGGGCAAATGCCTGCAAGTGGCGCGGCAGCTCGGACAACTGAGGCCGGTGGACATACGCACCACCTTTCTGGGCGCGCATGCACTACCGCCCGAGTATGCGGGACGAGCCGATGCCTACATCGACGAAGTGCTCGTGATGCTCGTCGACCTGCATCGTCAGGGGCTGATTGATGCGGTCGATGTCTTTTGCGAAAAGATCGGCTTCAATCTGGAACAGACCGAGCGTGTTTTTCGGGCCGCACACCGTCTGGGTCTGCCGGTCAAGCTGCACGCTGAACAACTGAGCGACATGGACGGTGCGGCCCTGGCGGCCCGATACGCAGCGCTCAGTTGCGACCATCTCGAATGGCTCAGCCCGTCGGGTGCGCAGCGCCTGGCCCAGGCCGGCACGGTGGCCGTGCTGCTGCCCGGAGCCTTTTATTTTTTGCGTGAAACCCGGTTGCCGCCGATCGGCCTGCTGCGCGAACTGGGCATTCCCATGGCCCTGGCCTCCGACTGCAACCCGGGTAGTTCGCCCTGCACCTCCTTACTGATCATGCTGAGCATGGGCTGTACGCTGTTCAGGCTCACCCCCGAAGAGGCGCTGCTGGGTGTGACGCGTCACGCCGCCCGGGCGCTGGGCCTGGCCGACCGTGGCGTTCTCGCGGCAGGACGGCGCGCCGATCTGGTGCTTTGGCGTATCGACCACCCGGTTGAGCTGTGCTACCACATCGGACACCGACCGGACCTGCAGGTCATACAGGCCGGCCTCTGGGCAGGCGGCACAGGACGGCCTGCATGAAATCAGTCATGAATCTGAACGACCTCAGCTTTGACCTGCACCGCGGCCGCATCGGCCTGCTGCTCAGCATGCCCCACATGGGCAGCTACATTCCTGCCGAAGTCGGCCAGGCCCTGGTGCCACGCGCACTCGACAGCGAGGATGCCGATTGGCACATGGACC
This sequence comes from Betaproteobacteria bacterium, assembly GCA_016868205.1. GTDB lineage: Bacteria > Pseudomonadota > Gammaproteobacteria > Burkholderiales > Burkholderiaceae_C > Polaromonas. The sequence goes on along the minus strand of VGHR01000031.1, from coordinate 23,691 downwards.
GCCTCTATGACTTCGCGCTCGATCTGGGTGCCAGCGTGCTCAGGCCGCGCCTGTCGCGCTATGTCATCGATCTCAACCGCCCGCCCGATGACACTGCGATGTACCCGGGTGCCTCCAACACCGAGCTGTGCCCCACCCGTTTCTTTACCGGTGAGGCCCTTTACACACCCGGACAGGAACCCACGCCCGAAGACAAACTCAAGCGCCGTCAAGCCTACTGGGAGCCCTACCACCGGGCCCTTGAGCAGGAGCTGCAGCGCCTGGGCGATCTTCACGGCCGGGTGCTGCTTTGGGACGCACACAGTATTCGTTCGCAGCTGCCCTGGCTCTTCGATGGCCGTCTGCCCGATCTGAACATAGGCACCGCCGATGGCCAGGCCGCGCACCCCTTAATCGCACAGGCCGTCCTGAACGCCTGTGCCACAGATCCGCGCTACAGCCATGTGCTCAACGGACGCTTCAAGGGCGGCTACATCACTCGCCACTACGGACGGCCCGAAAGCGCAATCCACGCGGTACAGCTCGAGCTGTGCCAATACCTCTACATGCAAGAAGAACCCCCCTTTGCCTACCTACCCGACCAAGCACGGCAACTGCGCCCGATGCTTGAGCGCATGATGCGCGTCGCTTACCAGGCCCTCCAGGAGCTACGGCCATGAGGTTCTGGTGCTCACAGGCCTGGATCCATGGGCGCTGGCAGAGCCAGGCGCTGCTGCAGTGCGACGACCAAGGGCTTTGGTCGCACATCGACACAGGCGTGCCGGCCGATCAAGCCGGCGATGCAGTACAACTCGGTCCGGTCTTGCCGGGCCTGGTTAATGCGCACAGCCACGCCTTCCAACGCGCCATGGTCGGCGTCGGCGATCGTATCGATCCGTCGGCCCCTGCAGACGACTTTTGGTCCTGGCGCGAGCGCATGTACCGGGTGGCGCACAGCGTAGGCCCAGAGGAGCTGGAGACCATTGCCACCTGGCTGTATGCCGAGTTGCTGGCCTGCGGCTTCACCCAGGTGTGCGAGTTTCACTACATCCATCGCGATCCGGCGGGACAGGTGTATCGCGATCCCCACGACCTGAGCTGGGCCCTGGTGCGCGCGGCAGAGCGGACGGGCATGGGCCTGACACTGCTGCCAACCCTTTACATGCGGCAGGGCTTTGGCCAAACCGACCTGCTGCCGGCGCAATGCCGTTTTGCCAGCGATCCGCAGTTCGTGATGGACAGCCGCCAGGCGATCCGGCGTCACGCCAGCCAATGCGGACGCAGCGCGCTGCTGCAGGCCGGTGTGGCTTTGCACTCGCTGCGCGCCGTCCCCGCCAACGCGGTGCGCGAGATCGCGCAAGCCGCAAACGATGGCCCAATCCACATCCATGTCGCCGAGCAGCCTCTTGAGGTGGCGCAGTGCCAGCAGCATCTGGGCAGCCGACCCGTGCAATGGCTGATCGACCAAGTCGGCATCGGACCGGCCTGGCATTTGGTTCATGCCACCCATATCGAGGCCGCCGAGCTTGAGGCCCTGGCGCGCAGCGGCGCCCAGGTGGTGTTGTGTCCAAGCACCGAGGCCGATCTGGGCGATGGCCTGTGGCCACTGGCACGGGCCCTGGAGCTTGCCGTTCCATGGTCTCTGGGCACCGACAGCCATGTGGGTCGACACTGGGCCGATGAATTGCGACTGCTGGAGTACGGACAGCGCCTGCATCGCCAGGCACGCAACATTGCCGCGCGCCATGCACAACACCCCAGCAGCGCGGCCGCCCTGTTTGAAGTCGCGCTGCACGCTGGCAGCCGGGCCAGCGGCCTGCCACTGGCGGGAATCGCGGTAGGCCAGCGCGCCGATCTGCAGGAACTCGAAGTGGATCACCCCACGCTCGCCGGTCTGCCGGTAGCGAGCCTCCTCGACGCCAGCGTGTTCTCCAGCCCCGCGGTCCGACCGCGCCGGGTGTGGGTCGCTGGCCGATGCGTACACACCGACTGGGAAGGCCTGGCTGCGGGCTGGCGCGACTTGCTGGGCCGACTCTGGCCTGGCGAACGCGCCGCCGGCAGCGCCTCTTCAGCGACATCATGACCCCTCCCTCCAAGACCCGGAGCGCCCGCCATGTCCCTGCTTGATCTGACCGAAAACACAAGTTTCCTGCGCAATGCGTGGTATGTCGCCAGCCTGTCCAGGCAGGTCAACCGTCAGCCCCGCGCCCTTCGGCTGCTTGATGAGGCCATTGTTGTCTACCGTCGCGAGGACGGCCAGGCGGTGGCCCTGGAGGATGCGTGTCCACACCGCAAGCTGCCGCTGTCCATGGGGCGTGTTGTGGGCGACGCGATTGAATGCGGCTACCACGGACTGACCTTCAACGACTGCGGCCAGTGCATCGCAGCCCCTACGCAGGCCCGAATCCCGGCCGGCGCCAAGGTGCGCAGCTATCCGGTGCAAGACCGTTACGGTCTGCTCTGGATCTGGATGGGCGATGCCGATCAGGCGCAGCACCACGCGCTTATCGAGATCGACAACCATGACCACCCGGACTGGCACCTGACCACGGGCGACAGTCTCCTGTGCAACTGCCACTACCTCTGGCTGGTCGACAACCTGCTTGACCCCTCGCATGTGGCCTGGGTCCATCGTGGCACTTTTGCCGCCTCCGGCACCGAGGACACCCCGCTGGAGATTCACAGCAGCGACGATGCAGTGATCTGCAGCCGATGGATGTACGGTCAGCAGCCGCCGCCGTTTTACGCTCCCTTGCTCAAATTTTCAGGGCCGGTCGACCGGCTACAGCATTACGAGGTGCGACTGCCCTCCATCGCGATCAACCGCAGCGTCTTCGCGCCAGCTGGCCTGGGCGGCCCGGGTGCTGGCGCCGATCCCCGGATCTACCGCATGGTGTCCTACAACTTCCTCACGCCGATCGACGCCCACTCGACGCTGTACTTCTGGCTGCAGCACCGCAACACCGACCCCCACGATCAGGGGGTGACCGAACGCATCGCCGCCAGTGCCAAGGCCGCCTTCGAAGAAGACCGACAGGTCCTGGAGGCTGTGCATCGCGGCATGAGCAACAAGCGCACGCCGCATATCGGTCTGCTGCTGGACACCGGCGCCAGCCGATTTCGTAAAACCCTGGCCGAACGCCTGCAAGCCGAGGCCGCATCCCAAAAAGAAAGTTGACACAACATGGTTTTGATCATCCCGGGGCAACTCGACTGGAATCTGCTCCGAGACGCGCGCCAGGGCCCACAGCGCCTGGATCTGATCCCCGAGGCCTGGGCCCAAGTGACTGTAAGCGCCCAAGCCGTCGCTACAGTACTCTCCAGCGGCGAGGTGGTTTATGGCTTGAACACCGGATTTGGCAAACTGGCCAGCACCCGCATCCATGAGCACGCACAGTTGCAGATCAACCTGCTGCGCTCGCATGCGGTGGGGGTGGGTCAGTCCATGAGCGCACCGGTGGTGCGCCTGATGCTGTTGCTCAAAGCGGCCAGCCTGGGGCGCGGGGCCTCCGGAGTCAGCCCGCGCATCATCGAGACGCTGCTGGAATTTTTGGCGCAAGACCTGCTGCCTGAGGTGCCCTGCAAGGGCTCAGTGGGTGCCAGCGGGGATCTCGCGCCTTTGGCCCATCTGTGCCTGCCGCTGATCGGCGAGGGTCTGGTGCGACTGCGTGGTCAGCTCATGCCAGCAGCCACCGCCTTGCAGGTCTGCGGTATCGAGGCCTTAAAGCTGGGGCCCAAGGAGGGCTTGGCGCTCATCAACGGCACGCAAGCCTCCACCGCCCTGGCCCTCGATGCCCTGCTGACCGCCGACCAATTGCTGACCACCGGTGTGCTGGTGGGCGCCCTCACCCTGGATGCCGCCCGCGGCAGTGATGCGCCCTTCGATCCGCGCATTCATCAACTGCGCGGCCAGCCCGGCCAGATCGACACCGCTGCAGCCTACCGCGCCTTGCTGGAGGGCAGCGCCATTCGGCGATCGCACCTGACCCAGGACGAACGCGTGCAGGATCCTTACTGCCTGCGCTGCCAACCCCAGGTCATGGGGGCCTGCTTGGATCAGCTGCGCCACGCGGCCAGCGTGCTGCTGCGCGAGGCCAATGCGGTGACCGATAACCCGCTGGTGTTTCATGGCGAGGGACCGCCTGAACTGCTCTCCGGCGGCAACTTCCATGCAGAACCCGTGGCGCTGGCCGCCGATGGCATGGCGCTGGCTCTGGCCGAGATCGGTTCGATTGCCGAGCGTCGGGTGGCCATGCTGGTCGACAGCGCCATCTCCGGCCTGCCCGCCTTCCTGACCCCCGAGCCCGGTCTCAATTCAGGCTTCATGATCGCCCATGTGACCGCAGCAGCCCTGGCTTCGGAAAACAAATCGCTGGCGCATCCGGCCAGCGTGGACAGCCTACCTACCTCGGCCAACCAGGAAGATCATGTGAGCATGGCCACTTTTGCAGCGCGCCGCTTGGCCGACATGGCCGAGAACACCGGCACCATCCTGGCCATCGAATTGCTGGCCGCCGCCCAGGGTCTGGAGCATCACCGGCCGCTGCAAAGCACGGCAGCGGTAGAGGCACTGCATCAAAGCGTACGCGACTTAAGTCCAGCGCTTACGGTGGACCGCAGCCTCGCGCCCGACATGGCCGCCGTCCATCAGTGGCTGCTAGGGGGCGGGCCGCAGAGGGCGGTTCAGTCGGTGGCCTCGGGCCCGCTCGTGCAGGCGCTCGGTCGCCTATCGAGCCTGCACAGCCCGGCGGCGTATTAGCGGCTGCACCCGCACGGCGCGAGCCAAGCCGGCGAAGGCCGCAAGCCAGCGGACTTTTGCACCCCATAATGGCCCGCTGTCCTGACCTTTCGGAGATCGCATGTCCACAGAAAAAGTCGCACTCATCACCGCTGGAGGCTCGGGCATGGGCGCCGCTGCTGCCCGGCGCCTGGCCGACGATGGTTACCGGATCGCCGTGTTGTCCTCCTCCGGCAAGGGCGAAGCCTTGGCCAAGTCGCTTGGCGGCGTGGGCGTGACCGGCTCGAACCTGTCAAACGACGATGTAAAGAAGCTGGTCGACATGACCCTGCAGCGCTGGGGCCGAATCGACGCACTGGTCAATTCAGCCGGGCATGGTCCGCGTGCGCCCCTCCTGGATATTTCCGATGCAGACTGGCACAAGGGACTGGACATCTACTTTCTCAGCGCGCTGCGGCCGATTCGCCTGGTCGCGCCAGTGATGGTGGCACAAGGCGGCGGCTCTATCGTCAACATCAGCACCGCCTGGACTCACGAACCCTCCGAGATGTTTCCAACTTCGGCGGTATTCCGCGCAGGTCTATCGAGCTTCTGCAAGATCTTCGCCGACACCCATGCCGCGCATCATGTGCGCATGAACAATGTGCTGCCCGGCTGGATTGACAGCCTGCCCGCCACCGAGGCCCGACGGCAAAGCGTCCCCATGCAACGCTACGGGCGCGTTGAGGAAATCGCCGCCACCATTGCCTTTTTGCTCTCCGAGGGAGCCGGCTACATCACCGGACAAAACATTCGGGTCGATGGCGGGATCACCCGCTCGGTTTGAGGCTCGCACGCGCTCAGCCCCTCAGCCGGCTCGCCTGGTCCAGCCATTGCGTCAGGCTTCTGGCCAGACTGGCCTCGACCCACAGGTAGGTGCCGCCCAGCTGCGGGCAGATCACCACGGTAAAGGCGGCACAACGGCTGCGGCCGGCAAAATCAGGGGGCAGGCGCTCAAAGTCGAGCTCGCAGCCTTGCGACAAAACATCGCGCACAGCCCCTTGGATTTCGAAGGCCTGCTGCGCATCGCTGATATCGAGCAGCGCATGAAACTGGGCGCCGGCCGACTGACGAACGCGGGCGGCACAGGCCGCACCGGCCGATGTCCAGCACCACCACTCGTCCGGACCCAGGCGCATCCAAAGCGCAGGGCCCGCGCGCAAGAACCGACTGGTCTGCAGCGACGACAGGCCCGGCGCCACGCCATCAAGCCAAGACCGCGACCGCGTGCGAAGACAGAGCAAGTGCCCTTCGCGAGCCTGCCAGGACACCGCCTCAGCCACGCATGCGCCCTCCCTGCGGATCGACAAAGACGGGCGGCACCACGCGCGCTGGCCGGCGGGCCAGACCCGAGGGTGCGGTCACGGTCACCCAGACAGTTTGACCCTGCCGGTCGGCGCCATCTTCCAAGAGTCCAAGGGCCACCGCTCTTTGCAGGCTGGGGCTCCAGACGCTGGCCGTCACAAAGCCCGCACTGGCTTGCTCGGCCGCCAAGGCCGACCGCGGATCCATGTCCAGATCGACCTTGAGAATTTGCGCCCCCTCTTCCAGGGGCACTTCGCCGCGCTCCACCAGCAGCCCCACCAAGGCAGGGCGACCGGCCGGCGCTTGCAGATCCCGCTCCAGGGAGCGCTTGCCGACAAAGTCGGCCTTGTCCATGCGTACCGCCCAAGCCAGCCCCAGGTCGAGCGGGTTGACACAACCGTCGACCTCATGGCCCACCGAAATAAAACCCTTTTCCACCCGCAACACATGATTGGCCTCAGAGCCTATGGCCGTCAAGCCCAGGATCTGGCCCTTGTCTATCAGTTGCACCCACAAGGCCAGGGCCTGCCTTGCCGGCAGATGAATCTCGTAGCTCAGCTCGCCGGTGAAGCTGACCCGAAACAAGCGCACGGGAAGACCGGCCAGCGTCGCCTCGCGCACAGCCATGAACGGAAAGTCGCCGCGCGACAAACCCACGCTGCAATCGCAGGCCTGTAAAAGTTCCCGCGCTCGAGGTCCGCACACGACCAGAGTCGCCCATTGGTCAGTGACCGGGGTCACAAAAGCCTCGAGCCGGCCCTTGAAATGCACCTGCAGAGCCGCCTCCAGCGCGGCGTGCACGGCCTGGGCCTGAGCGCTGGTGGTCGTGATCCACCAGCGCTGATCGCTGAGCCGGAATACCGTTCCATCGTCAAACACGCGGCCATCCTCGCGCAGCATGACCGCATAGCGCCCCCGTCCCGGCAACAGATCGCTCACCCGGCAGGTGTAGAGGTACTCCAGCAACTCCACCGCCTGCGGCCCCCAGATTTCAAATTTGCCCAGCGGCGAGCTGTCATAGACTGCCACCGCTTCACGACAGGCGCGACATTCGCGCTCAAGCGCTTGCATCAGACCTTCGCCGGGTCGCGGGTAGTAGCCGGGCCGGCGCCAGTTCTGCCCGGACTCGTACATCACAGCCCCCTGCGCCTCGTGCCAGTCGGTCATCGGGGTACGCCGCACCGGTCGAATCAAGGCCCCGGGGTCGGCCCCCGCAATGGCGCCCATGGGCATCGGCGTGTAGGGCGGCCTCAAGCGGGTGGGGCCCAGATCCCCGGGAGACAATCCACGCAATTGCGCCATCAGCACAGCGCCATGCAAGGCCGAGATGCGACCCTGGTCGGGTCCCATGCCCAGGGCGGTGTAACGCTTCAAGTGCTCGGGCGATTCATAGCCCTCCCGGTGGGCCAGGCGTAGATCGTCAAGCGTGACATCACTGGCCCAGTCGACAAACACGCGCCCCTTACCGATGTGCTGCAGGTCCGTGGCGCTAAAGCCAGAGGGCTCGCTCGGCACAGCGGGGACCGGCAGGTCCGGCAAGCGCAGCCCCAGGGCGCTGGCCACCTGCTGCGCTCCCCGCACGGCGCTGGCCAGCGCAGCGGGTGTGCCGGGGGCACCACGGGCCGCACCGATCACCTGAGCATCATCGTTCTCGGGCACCATGCCGTGCAAGGTGGCATCGTAATGACTGCGCCCGCCTCTTTGCGCATGCAAGGCCAGGGCGCCCGTCCAGCCACCGGAGACGGCCAACAAGTCGGCCTGCACGCTCAGGCGCTGACCTGACGCCAACTGCAAGACCGCCGAGCGCAGCGCCCATCGACCCTGCGCCGCTACAACCCGGGCACCGAGCTCCACCCGCAGCCCGAGGGCGCCGGCGCGCTCAGTCAGCTGGGGGTGCACCTGTGGCCGCAGGTCTGCCACCGCCAGCACCTCAATACCGACTTGATGCGCCTCGAAAGCCGCCGTCCAGGCCATGTCGTTATTGGTGGCCAGGACCATGCGGCGCCCTGCGGCCACGCCCCACCGGTGCAGATAGCTTGTGACCGCACCAGCCAGCATGATGCCCGGACGGTCGTTGTGGGCAAACAGCAGCGGCCTCTCGATCTGGCCGGTGGCCAGCAGCACCTGCGGGGCGCGTATCCTCCAAAGGCGCTCGTGCCCCGGGCGACTTCGATCGATCGCCAAGCACAAACCATGGTCATAGCGGGAGACCACTTGCGTCGAGGGCCAGCGTCGTACATGCGGCATCGCATCGAGGGACGCCACGGTCTGCGCGATCCACGCGTCCACAACGCCGCCCGCGGGACGATCCAGCCCGCGGCCACCGGGCTCAGGCGCATCGTCAGCCAGGATCACCCGAGCCCCGGCCTGAGCCAGCGCATGCGCCGCCCACAGCCCGGCCACCCCGGCGCCTACCACCAGAACATCGGTCTGAACAAAGCGTCTCTCGTAAGCGCTCGGGTCGGACTGCCCGGCTCCATCCGGCAGCCGGCCCAAACCCGCCGCATGTCTCAAGGCCCGCTCAAACCAGGGCCAGGCCCAGGCGGGGGATTTGAAGGCCTTGTAGTAGAAACCGGCCGGTAGCAGCGCCGAGCATCGATCGGCCAGCGCCATGAAATCGAAGCGCAAACTGGGCCAGGCATGTTGACCCCGAGCCTGCAAACCTTCGACCAAAGGCTCGACCGTGGCCAGCACGCTGGGCTCGGCACGGGGCGATTGCATTTCGACGAAAGCGCAGGGGTCCTCCCAACCCGCAGCCACCAGGCCGCGCGGACGGTGGTACTTGAAACTGCGCGCCACCACCGCGGTGCCTCGGGCAAGCAGCGCCGAAGCCAGCGTGTCGCCCTCAAACCCTTGTAGAGGTCGACCCTCAAACCGAAAGCTCAGCGCACGATCGCGATTGATCAAGCGCCCTCCCTGCGGCAATCGCCAGCCACTCATGGCTGCCCCTGCGCCGAGCAGTCGAGGATTGCCTGCGTGTGCGGGTCGCGCTGTACCCGCAACCAGGCTCTGCAACCGTGGAGATGCCACCAGCGCTCATGCACCGGCGCATCCGGGTTGTCGCGGTTGTAAAGGTAATCGGCCCAGGCCGCCTCGTCCAAGCCTTGCGGCTGCGCCGGTCGATCAGCTGCTTCGCCTGCACACACAAATTCCTGCTCGTTACGCGGGCCGCAGAAGGGGCAAGTGAGGATCAGCATGGCAACTGTTTAGAACCGATTGGACGCGCTGGCCGTCTCAAAGAGCAATCGGCCGCTGGCAAACCGGGCCAGGGAAAACGGCGCGGCAAATCGGTCAGCCTGTCCCCGGGCCATCAGGCCGGCCAGGCTGCGGCCGCCGGCGGGAATCGATTTAAAACCGCCCGAGCCCCAACCCGTGCTGATGCACAGGCCCTCCACCGGCGTGGTTGACAGGATGGGGCTGGTGTCGGCCGAAAGGTCAATCGCGCCAGCCCAGGTTCGCAGCAATTTGATCCGCCCCAGAGCAGGGAACAATTCGAGCAGACTGGCCACACACTCCTCGATCACGCCGTGCTGACCTCGCTGTGTCCAGGAAAGGCCAGCATCAGGTCCGCCGCCAATGACCAACTCGCCCTTGTCCGACTGGCTGAAATAAAGCCCCAGGGCCGGACACGAGACAATGACATCGAGCATGGGCTTGAGCGGCTCGGACACAAAAGCCTGCAGGGTCAAAGTCTCCAGAGGCAAGCGCAGCCCGGCCATGCGAGCAAGTCGACTGGTGGAGCCGGCCACCGCCAGGCCCACGCGGTCGGTGAGAATGCGGCCGCGGTTGGTCTGTACCGCCTGCACCCGGCCGTGAGCAAGCTCCAAGCCGGTGACCTCGCAGTTTTCGATCAGGTCAACGCCCGCTGCGCTGGCCGCCCGCGCATAGGCCCAGGCCACCGCATCGTGTCGCACCGTTCCGGCGCGTCCCTGCCAGGCACCGGCGAGTACCGGCAGTCGCATACCCGGATCGCGCCGCAGCAAAGGCAGCAGGCGGTAAACCGCCTCGGCATCGAGCAAATCGTAGTCGGCACCGACCAGGCGCATGGCGTGCAAGCGCCGCCGCGCATCGCGAAGCTTGGCCCAGGTTTGAATGATTTCGATCTGACCGCGCTGACTGACCATCAAATTGAAATCAAGCCTGGCGCTCAGGTCTTCCCATAAACGCAGGTTTTCATCCTGAAAACGGATACCTGGCTCGCGCAGGTAATTGGACCGTATGACCGTGGTGTTGCGCCCCGTGTTACCCCCCCCAAGCCAGCCACGCTCAAGCACCGCCACACGACGCAAGCCTTCGTCACGCACCAAATGCCAGGCGGTGGCCAGGCCGTGACCGCCGCCACCCACCACCACCGCCTCGTAGCTGGACTGAGGCTGGGCCGCGCGCCACGCCCGGGGCCATCCTCGATGGCCCGCAAGCGCCTGTTTAATCAGCTCAAGGAAGTGGTAATGCACGATGCAGGCTGTTGTTCGGTCGAAAAGCGAAGTCGCTTGCGCAGCAATCCCCTACTGTAACGGAGCCCCTGGGTACCGAAGACAGCCCTGCGCACCAAGACAGGGCGGCAGCCTGGGCCGTCGACCCCGCCCAGCGCCCTGGTTTGCTGAAGCTGCTACGATCGGAGGAAGTGCCCGGGCCTAAGCGCCCTGGATTCCCACGCTGTCTCAACTTGCAGCATCTCTGCGCTGTCCAACTTAGAAAGGTGCGACCATGAAACTGATCAAGTCCCTGCTGACCGTCACCCTGTGTGGCCTGGTGGCTCTGAGCAATTCCGCGTTCGCCCAGGCGGCGCCGGCCAAGAGCCGCCTGCAAACCATCTTGGAGCGGGGCTCGATACGCGTGGGCACCACCGGCGACTTCAACCCGATGTCCATTCGCGATGCCGCCACCAACAGCTACCGGGGCTTTGACATCGAGGCCATGGAGCAGCTGGCCAAGGACCTGGGCGTCAAGGTCGAGTGGGTGCCTGCCGAGTGGGCGACCCTGGTGGCCGGCATCACCGCCAATCGCTATGACATCTTCTCCGGCGCCTCGCTCAGCATGGCCCGTGCCAGGACGGTGGCTTTCTCCGATCCCTACATCGAGGCCGGCACTGTCCCGGTGATCCGTAAGGCCGATGCCGCGCGCATCAACGGCTGGGCCGACCTCAACCGAGGCGGCACCACGATCGCCGTCTCGCTGGGCACCGTGTTCGAGGAGCAGGCCAAGGCCCACTTCCCGCAAGCTACGGTGCGGGCGATCGAAAAGCCGGCTACCGGGTACCAAGAAGTGCTGGCGGGCCGGGCGATAGCCACCATCACCAGCAATGTGGAAGCAGCCACCCTGGTCAAGACCTATCCCAACCTGACCACCGTGGCCAAGGCAGAACTGCGCAACAAGCGGCCCTTCGCCTACCCACTGCCGCAAGGCGACCCGGTCTGGACCACCTTCGTGAACAACTGGGTGGCCCTGAAGAAGTCCGAGGGTTTCTTCGACACGCTTGAAGCCAAGTGGCTCGGTCGTTAAGCGCCTGACCGGCCTGCCATGAAAGTGCGACCGGCCGCCTGGCTGGCCCTGCTGTCGCTCGCGCTGCTTAGCGCTTGCAGCAACGGTGGCGACGCCAGCGGCTACACCTGGGGCTGGTATGTCATCAACCCGCTGACCGACAAAGGGGCCTCCAACCTGAGGTTTCTGTTGGCGGGGCTGGGGTGGACCCTCGCGCTGTCGGTGACGGCCATCGTTGTCTCGGTGATTCTCGGGGTGCTGCTCGCGTTGGCCGGTCTCTCGCGGCCCAAGCCCTTGAGGGCTATCTCGCGCACCTATGTGGAGGTCTTTCGGGCCATACCGCTGCTCGTGCTGTTGCTGTGGGTCTATTACGGCCTGCCCATGGTGACCGGACTGCAGTTTGGCGCCTTTGCGGCCGGCGTGATCTCGCTGGCGCTGTCGGATGCAGCTTTCGAATCGGAAATCTTCAGGGCCGGCATACAGTCGGTGGCCAAGGGACAACGCGAGGCCGCCCACACCCTGGGACTGTCGAGCCGCGATACATTTCGCTACATCGTTTTCCCACAGGCCATACGCACCATTCTTCCCGCACTGGGCAACCAGTTCGTCTATGTACTCAAGATGAGTTCCTTGGTCTCGGTGATCGGCCTGCAGGAATTGACCCGCCGTGCCAATGAACTCAATGTGACCGAGTACCGGCCGCTCGAAATTTATACCGCCCTGGTCTTTGAATACCTGCTGCTTATCCTGTTGACCTCCTGGGGCGTGCGCCGTCTCGAAAAGCGCATGGCGTCGGCGCCGCGCTAGCGCCGCCTTCGGCAGCGCCCAGAAGAACTCCAAGCGCGGCTTCAGTGATGCAGGATGCGCTCGAGAAAGCTTCGGCAGCGCTCGCTGCGAGGCGCGCTGAAAAAGACAGCCGGGGGCGCCTCCTCCACCACCCGCCCCTGGTCCATGAAGACCACCCGGTCCGCCACCCGGCGGGCGAAGCCCATTTCATGGGTCACGCAGATCATGGTCATGCCATCGCGGGCCAGCCCCTCCATAACCGCAAGTACCTCCTGAATCATTTCGGGATCAAGCGCCGAGGTGGGCTCGTCGAAGAGCATGATGCGTGGCCGCATGCACAAGGAACGGGCTATGGCCACGCGCTGCTGCTGACCGCCGGAGAGTTGGGCGGGGAACTTGTGGGCCTGCTCGGCAATACCCACCCGATCCAGGTACTGCAAGGCCAGTTGCTCAGCCTCCTGACGCTGCAGGCCACGCACCCGCACCGGGGCGAGCATCAGGTTGTCGAGAACGCTGAGGTGCGGGAACAGGTTGAATTGCTGAAACACCATGCCAATATCGCCGGGCACATGCGCTCCCTCGGGCGACCGGTCATGGAGTTCAACCGCGTCGACCCAGATCTGTCCTTCATCGTGGGTCTCAAGCTGACTGATACAACGAATCAAGGTTGATTTGCCCGAGCCCGAGGGACCGCAGATCACGATCTTCTCGCCGCTGCCCACTGCAAGGTCGACCCGGTCGAGAGCCTTGAACGATCCAAAGGATTTGCCCACCGCCTGCAGGCGGATCAGGGCACTGGACCCGGCGGCCGGTACGCTCATGGAAAACACTCCCTACGCTATGAAAGAGCAATGATTATCATTGAACCCCATGCGACTTGTTGAATCGACCTGGCCTCGCGTGGCCCAGTATCTGGAAAGCTGCAAGGGCATCATCATCCCGGTCGGATCAACCGAACAGCACGGTCCCTGCGGACCGATCGGCACCGACGCCTTAACGGCCCAGGCCATCGCGGAAGAGTCTGCCCGCCAAGACAGTTGGCTGGTTGCTCCCACACTGAGTCTGTCCCCTGCGCAATTTAATTTGTCCTTTGCGGGTACTGTCTCGCTGCGCGCCTCAACCTTCATGGCGGTCGTTGGCGATGTACTCAACAGCCTGACCAGCCAGGGCTTCGAGCGGTTTTACTTCCTCAACGGGCACGGAGCCAACATCGCCGCGGTGCAAGCGGCCTGCCAGGACTTTTACGCGCAGTGGAGCCTGGGTCACCGCAGCGGACAGGCGCCCCAGTGCCGCCTGCGCTCCTGGTGGGACTACCCCGGCGTCAACCAGATGAGGCGTGAGTTGTACGGCGACTGGGAGGGCATGCACGCCACACCCAGTGAATTGGCCATCGCCATGGCGCTGCTGGGTCCGGCTTATCCAGCCGGCGAGGAGGTCAGCGTCCAGGACCCTCCCCAGCGCCTGCCCGAGGGCTATATGCGGCTGCATGCGGGCGACAATCACCCGGACAGCCAGCGCCATCGACGGCAGTTTCCAGATGGCCGGGTGGGCTCGCATTCGGCCTTGGCCCGAGCCGAACACGGGCAAGCCCTGCTGCAGGCTGCCGCCACCGATGCGCAGCGGGACATCGCCGATTTCTTCGCCTCATGATCCTCTACGGACTGCCGGTCTCCACCTACACCGCCAAGGTGAGGCTGGCCCTGTGCTGGCGCGGTATCGCCTTTGAGGAGCGTGAGCCGCCGGGGGGCTACCGATCGCTGGCCTGGCAGGATGTCGTTCCCATGGGCACCATCCCAGCCATCGACGATCAGGGCTTCCTGCTCGCCGAATCCGAAGCCATCCTGGAGTACCTGGAGGAGCGATTCAGCGACCGTCCCCTGCTGCCGCAGGGTCCGCAGCGGCGGGCGCAGGTGCGCCTGCTGGCCCGCATGCACGACCTGCATGTCGAGCCCAAGGTGCGCGCCTTGTTTCCGCTCCTGCGTCAGCCGCAAGAGCGCGACCAACTGCCGCAACTCAAAGCCGCCCTGCTGGAGAAGATCGCCGGCCTCGCGCGAACGGCCCGGCCGGGGCCCTATCTCGCCGGCCCCGAGCCGACGCTGGCCGACTGTGGCTTTGCCGTCACCCTGCCCTTGGCCGAGCGCGTGCTGAACACCCTGGGCAGCCCGCTTAAACTGCCAGGGGTGTTCCAGCCGTGGCTGGCGGCGCTGGCCGCAGACCGCATCGCGCAGCGCGCCTTGTCAAGCTGGTCGAGCGCCACCGATGCCTGGTTGAAGGCCGTTCAACCACAATGAAATGAATATGGCAGATCCCCTCAGCCCCCTGCTCCATGACGACTGGCACTATGTCGCGAAAAACACGCTGGAAGACTTCAGCCGCAGCGATTGGCAACTGCTGCTTGACCAGCGCGACATCTACTATCGCCAGCAGCAGGCCCGGCAGGTGTTGCGCATGCTCTCGGACTCTGAGAATGACCCCACCTTTGGCTACCGCGTCAACAACTACCGCCATTGCCTGCAGTCGGCCACCCTGGCCCTGCGCGACGGCCTGGACGAAGAGGATGTCGTGGTGTGCCTGTTGCACGATGTGGGCTTCATCACCTGCCCGGACAGCCACGGCGAATTTGCCGCGGCCCTGCTGGGCTGCTATGTCTCGGAGCGCAATCACTGGATGCTCCAGCGTCACGCGCTGTTCCAGGACGCGCACTCGCCGCATCATCCCTTGAGCGATCCCCATGCCCGGGATCGCTGGCGCGGTCATCCGCATTTCGAATGGGCGGCTACTTTCGTCGATCGCTACGACCAAGCCGCCATTGACCCGCACTACGAGTGCGCCCCGCTGTCGACCTTTGAGCCGATGGTCATGCGCATCTTCTCGCGTCCGCCGCGTGCACTCCCCCTGCCCTGAGCGCTCACACAAGGAACCCCATGTCTGCCTGGATCAAAATGATTGCCCTGGAGGATGCGCAGGGTGCACTGGCTGCGGCCTATGAAAAGGTTAAGACACCGCACGGAACCGTCGACAATGTGATGAAGGCGCACAGCCTGCGTCCGCACACCATGGAGGGCCATGTCACGCTCTACCGCAGCGTCTTGCACAACCCGGACAACACGCTGCCGTTTTGGTTTCTCGAGGTGGTGGCCTCGTATGTGAGCATGCTCAATCGCTGCGACTACAGCCTGACCCACCACTTTGCCAACGCCAGGCGACTGATGGCTGACCCAGACCGCGCAGAATCAGTGCGGCTGGCCCTGCTCGATCGAGCACCAGAGCGTGTTTTTCAGGGCCGCGAGCTCGCGCTGCTGCGTTACGCCGGCAAACTCACCACCGATGTGGCCCAGATGGTCCGCGCCGACATTGACGCCTTGCATGCCGCCGGCTGCGACGACGGTCAGATCCTTGAAGTCAACCAGGTCTGCGCCTACTTCAATTACTCCAACCGGCTGCTCAACGGTCTGGGCGTGACCACCGAAGGCGATGTGATCGGCTACTACAAGGACCAGCGGTAGGCGCGCCCACTGCGTCAGCCACCTTACTCGGCTTTGAGATTGGCCACCTTGGCAGCGCGCGCCATGGCCTCGTTCTCGCGAACGATCACCTGCCCATAAGCCTGGGGGCCTGCACCGACCGGATCGATCACGGCGGTCTGGAAGGTCTTTACCACTTCAGGATGCTTGACCACCTCAGCAATCTCCTGGCTGATGCGGCTGATGGCCGCCTGAGGCGTTCCTACAGCGGCCATCACGCCGATAACCACAGAAAAGTCAAAGCCGGGCACTAGTTCGGCCAGCGTCGGAATGTCCGGGGCCTGGGGCGAGCGCGCTGCCGCATTGCTGGCCAGCACCTTGACCTGACCAGCCTTGGCAAAGCCTTGCATCGAGGGCAGCGCGGCCACTGAGAAATCCACTTGCCCGCCGACCAGCGCAGGGGTTGACTGCCCCGACCCCTTGAAAGGGATATGCCTGACATCGATGTTCAGGGCCGCCTTGAGCGCCTCCATGGTCAGGTGGTGGGTACTACCGATGCCCGACGAACCGTAGGTGAACTCGCCGGGCTTGCTCCTGACCAGCGCCACAAACTCCTGCATGGTGTTGACATTGGTTTTCGGGTGGGCAACGACAAACAGCGGAGACCGAGCGATCAGCGATACAGGCAAAATGTCGGCTCCGACCTTGTAGGGCACGGCCTTGTTCACCAAGGGCGTGATGGACAGCATAGACCCATCCGAAACGATGAAAGCATGTCCATCCTGCGGAGTGCTCTGTAAGAGCGCCTGATAAGCCACAACGCCATTGCCGCCGGGTTTGTTGTCAACCACCACCGACTGCCCTAGGCGCTCGGTCAGGCGCTGCGCCACCACCCGGGCCACGCTATCGGGCAGTCCTCCGGCCGCATAGGGCACGATGAATTTGATGGGCTTGGACGGATAGGCCTGCGCCGCCGCCAGCAAGGGCAAGGTCAGCAGGGCTGCGGCGGCGATCAAGGATCTGCGTTGCATAAAAATCTCCTCAAGGTTGGATCGGTATGACAGCGGGGCTTAGGCCGGGATGCGCAGACTCCGCGCTGGGCGTTTGCGAAATAGTTAGGCGGCTAATAGAATCATTCTAGGCGCAGAAAACCCTCGCCGGGTCATGCATGCACTGCAATTCCCCTGCGCTTCATCAGAATTTCCACCCGCCATGTCCCTAGACACCCTGATTCTGCGCGTGACTGCCGTCGAGGACCTTGCGCACAACATCCGCAGCTTCGAGTTGCGACATGCCGAAGGCCAGGACCTGCCGGCCTTCAGCGCTGGGGCCCACATCCGCGTGAAGACGCCTTCGGGCGCAGTTCGCGCCTATTCCCTTTGCAACGATCCATCCGAAACCCATCGCTACCTGATTGCAGTGCAGCGCGAGGGACGGGGACGGGGCGGATCCCTGAGCCTGGTCGATGGGGTCAAGGCGGGCGATCTGATCGAGGTAGGGACGCCGCGGAACCAGTTTTCCCTTGATGAGCGAGCCAAGGAATTTTTGCTGATCGCCGGAGGGATCGGCATCACCCCTTTATTGGCCATGGCCCGACAACTCGAGTCACAGGGACGGCGCTACCGGCTGATTTACCTGACGCGAGAGGCGCGAAACACCGCCTTCCGCGAGATCCTTAGTCAGGCGCCGTTTGACGCCCGCGTCCGCATGCACCATGACGGTGGGGATCCCGCCCGCGCCCTGGACCTCTGGCCCCTGCTGGAAAAACCCGGCAGCCTGCAGAGCCTTCAGGTGTACTGCTGTGGGCCGGCTGGGCTGATGGATGCAGTGCGCGACATGACCGGCCACTGGCCAGCCAGCGCAGTGCACTTCGAAAGCTTTGGGGCCGACACCGGCCCACACGATGAGGACCAACCCTTTGAGGTGCAACTGCAAGGCAGCGGAGAGGTCCTGGAGGTTCCGGTAGGCAGCAGCATCCTGCAAACATTGCGAAACCACGGCATTGCCGTCCCCTTCTCGTGTGAAAGCGGCACCTGCGGCTCTTGCAAGACCGGGCTCATCGAGGGTGAGCCCGATCACCGCGACCTGGTACTGCTTGAGGAAGAAAAATCCAATCGCATCATGGTCTGCGTTTCTCGAGCCCACGGGGGCCGGCTGGTGCTGGACCTCTGACCATGCCCGCCCATTCGGTCGATCCGATCCGCATCGGCGTCCTGGGTCTGGGTCGCGCCTTTACGCTCATGCTGCCCACCTGGCGTGATGACCCCCGGGTCCAGCTGGTGGCCGCCTTCGACCCACGGCCGCAGGCGTGTTTGGCTTTCAGTCGTGACTTCGGTGGTACCGCGCACACCAGTGCGCAAGCGCTGTGCGCAGACCCGGCGGTGCAGTGGGTCTATGTGGCAACTCCGCACGGCTTTCATGCCGAGCATGTGCGGCTAGCGGCCCGCTGCGGCAAGCATGTGCTGCTGGAAAAGCCCATGGCGCTCACGCTGGAAGATGCCGACGGCATGATTGCAGCCTGCGCCGATGCCGGCACGCACCTCATGGTGGGCCACAGCCACAGCTTTGATGCACCGGTGCTGCAGGCACGCCAGCTCATCGCCAACGGCCAGGTGGGGGCGATACGCATGATCCAGGCCTGGCAATACACCGACTTTCTCTATCGGCCGCGTCGGCCAGAGGAGCTGGACACAGGCCAGGGTGGAGGCGTGGTGTTCAGCCAGGCTGCACATCAGGTGGATCTGGTGCGATGGTTGGCCGGTGGGCTGGCCACGCAGGTGCGCGCGTACACCGGAGGCTGGGATGCGCACCGCCCCACTGAAGGCGCTTACAGCGCCCTGATTGCGTTTGAGGGCGGCGCCTGGGCCAGCCTGAGCTACAACGGTTACGGTTACTACGACAGCGATGTGCTGATGGACGGGGTCGGCGAGCTGGGCCAGCCCAAGGACCCACTAACCCATGCGCGCACGCGCGCCCTTCATGCGCAGCGCAGCGACGAGCAGGCTGAGGCGCAGGCCAAGGCGGAGCGCAATTTCGGTGGCGCCGAGTACCGACAACCACCGCCTCTTCCCGTTGGGGCCTGCCAGCATTTCGGGCCCGTCATTGTCAGTTGCGATCGAGCGGACCTGCGCTTGCGCCCTACCGGACTGGACATTCACGATGCACAGGGGACACGGTTTGTGCCGGCCCGACTGCCAGCAGTACCGCGCGCCGAAGTGATCGATGAACTGTGGGCCGTCGAACGCGAGGGCCGTGGGGTCCGGCATGACGGCCTCTGGTCGCGGGCGACCCTCGAGGTGTGTCTGGCATTGTTGCAATCGCAGCGCAGCGGCACCGATGTGATGCTCAGGCATCAGGTGCCCATACGCCCTTAAAAAATTCGACTGATCAAGGACACGCTTTGAGCCGAAAAAATCCTATCCCCGATATGCTGCACCACTGGCGCGAGGCCGTACCCAATGACCGGCTGGCCCACCTGATTCGCGATGTCGCACGCGCCCAAATGCGTGCGCTGCAAGAGCGTTTGTCCGCGCGGGGCGTATCGTTTGGCCACTGGACTTTTCTTCGTATCCTGTGGCTGCGCGACGGCGTGACGCAGCGCGAACTGAGCGAGCTCGCCGGTGTGATGGAGCCCACCACCTTTGCCGCCGTCAAGGCTATGGAGACCATGGGCCTGGTTGAGCGGCGCCAGTTGGCAGGCAACCGAAAAAACATGCATGTGTTCCTCACGCGCCAGGGCCGATCGCTTGAGAAAAAATTGGTACCCCTGGCTGAGGAAGTCAATCGCATCAGTGTGGGCAGGAGCAGCGCCACCGAGGTTGGGCGGGCCCGTAAATTTTTGCTCACGATGCTTGAGAATCTGGCGGCTGATGCCAGCCGCGCCGATCCGCCCCCGAAGTCCACCCCCTGATCAGGCCCCGACGCTCAAATGGCGTAGGTCTCGTAGGTGGCGGGGTGAAAGACCTCCTCCACCGACAAGCGCCGACTCGACAGACCCTGCGCATGATGATGACGCAGGAAGGTGTCAATCGTGGCCCGATTGCGCGCCACCCCGTAGGACCAAAAGTCTTCGCCCAAGGTTTCCCGGGCAGCCTTAAGCTGCTCCTCCACAAAGGGTAGCGTCACCTTGGTTGCCGAGGTGTCCGACAGAGCCTGCAAGGCCGCATCCTTGGCTTGACTGAAGGCCTTGAACACCGCGCCGGGCAACCAGGGATGCCGCTCGCACAAGTCTTTGCGCACCCCCACCACATGCATGATCGGAAAGATGCCAGTGCGCTTGTAATAGTCGCGCGCCACTGCGGTCGGGTCGTCGAAGAGCCAGCCGATGTTCGGATTGCGCAGCGCCTGCTCGCTCGGCGGTCGCGGCGCCATAAATCCATCGATCTGACCGCTGTCAAGCATCTGCGAGATGGTCTGGTCGGCCGGCGCCGATTCAAGACGAACGCCCGCTGGCAATTGCAGCGCGATCTTCTCGGGTCGGCCCGGCGTCTCAATTCCCCCCCGCACCCAGATCACATCCTCGGGGGCCACGCCATAGTCGTCCTGCAAGATGGCACGGGCCCAGACATTGGCGCTCAGTTGGTACTCTGGCAGCCCAATGCGCTTGCCTTTGAGGTCGGCCGGCTTGGCAATCTGGTCCTTGCGCACATAAATTGAGGTGTGCCTGAACGCTCGCGACAAAAAAACCGGCACAGCTACATACGGACAGTTTCCTTGCGCCGTCTTGACGGTGTAACTCGAAAAGGACAGCTCACAGATGTCAAAGTCCTGACTGCGCATGGCGCGGAAAAACATTTCCTCCGGGTAGAGCGTCATATAGACCGGGTCAACGCCGTCCATCTGTACCCGACCATCGATCAGGGCGCGCGTGCGGTCATAGTCCCCCATGGCCACCGACAACTGAAGTTTGCTCATGACAGACTCTCTCTTGCGGCCCTCAGGCCCGGACCGAATAGGAGGGCTCGAGTTCGGGGCGCTCCTGCCCGTCGGCCCAGACATAGCTCGTCTGATGATCGCGCCAGTCGACCGTCTTTGGAATGACCGCCTGATACGCCACCACCGACTTGGGAATGGCCAGATCGCCGGCGCCGATGGCCGGTGAACCAGCCTGGAAGGCACGAACCGCCTCCAGCATCTGTTTGCGAAACTCGACCACCGCCATGTCGCTGGCGCCGAGCCTGTCGTGGCTACGGTCTGCGATCGGCCCCATGGTGACCCACATCGCGATATCCTGGTTGGGAAATCCCGTGATGCCCGTGAAATTGCCGGCTTTCATCGCCTGTCTGTCCTGCCAGAAGCGGTTGTCATCGCTTCGAAGGGGACGGTAATACGGGTCCAGATCGACGCCCACTGTCTGGCGCAAGAACTTGCGCCAGGTTTCTGTTTCCGGGGTTTGCGATGGATGGCCCCAGGCAATGAAATAAAAAGCCGTGTGGGTGTCGTCGATCGGCACATTGACATTGGCCACGTTGTAAAGATTGTTCGGCGGAATCAACACCGAAATCGGCGCCACAAAAACCGTCGACCTGATGTACTCATGGGTGGCAGCGTTTTGTAGGGGCCGCCGAATGGCGGCATAGCGAAAACCATAGTCGCCGCGCTGCACCTGCATGCGCGGCGCCTTGTCCGTCGAGGGGCGAAGCCAGTTGTTGGCGGTAGCCTGGGCCCCATCCACCCGCGCCGGCACCATATCAGAAGAATGCAGGCTCGAACTGTGCGCCGAGTCGATGGCCCCCTCAAGAATCTGCGCCCAGTTGCAAGGGATGACCGCCTTGGCCAGCGTGACCCTCACATCGGCTGTCGGGGCCCAAGGCGGCGGCACAAACTCGGCCACCTCATCGGCAGCGCCAAACCAAGCCCAAACCAGACCGCCCCACTCCTGCACCGGATAGGCCTTGTGCTTGACCTTGGCAGCCAGACAACTAGCCGCGGGCTCAGACACCATTTCGAGGACATTGCCCTTCACATCCATCTTCCAGCCATGGTAGAGGCAGCGCAGACCGCCCTCCTCGTTGCGGCCGTACACCAGGGACACCCGTCGGTGCGGACAGGACTCCTCAAGCACCCCCACCTGCCCCTGGGTGTCCCGAAAGACCACCAGGCTTTCACCAAGCACCCGCGCGCGCACCGGGGCGCCGTCAGGCTCGCCGACTTCTTCGATCAGACAGACCGGCAACCAGTGCCGACGCATGAGCCGGCCCATGGGGGCTTGCCCCTCGACACGGCAAAGAAGCTCGTTTTCCTCAGGCGTGATCATGCACACAACTCCTACAGGCTGCAGGCCTTGACGGTCTTTAATTTATTTAGACGCCTAAGTATATTAAAAAGCGCGTCGATCGGCAAGGCAAAGCTGCGGCGGACGCGCACTTGGAGCACAATCGAGCGGGCGAACCCACAAGCACTCAAAGGAGATTTCAGCCTTGACGGACAAGCTTCCAACCGCCGGGCTCATCGGCCTGGGACAACTCGGTCTGCCGGTGGCACGCAACCTGATGCAGGCAGGCTTTCCGGTGGTGGGCCATCGACGCTCCAGCGCGCAGGCTTTCACTGAGGCGGGAGGGCGCGTCCTGACCAGCCCTGGCGAAGTCACGCGGCATTGCGATGTGCTGCTGATGTGCCTGCCCGATGAGTCAGCGCAGCTTTCGGCTCTCGACGGATCCGAGGGCGTACTGGCCCACCTCAAGCCGGGGCAGATCGTGATCGAGTTGGGCACCTACAGCAGGGCCTTCAAACTGGCACAAGCCGAGCGGCTGCAACAAGAAGGCGCGCGGATTCTCGAGGCCGAGGTCAGTGGCTCACCCCCCATGGTCAGCGCTCGCAAGGCAGCGCTTTATGTGGGCGGCACGCCCGAGGTGCTGCGCGACTGTCAAGCCCTGCTGCAGGCGATTACCGAGCACCAGTTTCACCTCGGGGACTACGGCTCGGCCGTGTCGATGAAGCTCATCGCCAACTACCTGCTCACGATACATACCCTGGCCGCAGCTGAAGCCATGAATCTGGGCGCTCGCGCCGGCTTCGATCCGGCCCTGATCGCCCAAGTCATCGCCCAGGGTGCAGGCGGCTCCACCATGTTCAGCGTGCGCGCACCGCTGATGGCCGCACGAAAGTTCACGCCGGCGCCCGGGCCCTTCACCACCCTGGCCAAATACCTGGATCTGGGCGAAGAGATGACGCGGGATCTGCACAGTGCAGCGCCACTTTTCTCGGTGGCGGCGCCCTACTTCAGACGCGCCATGCACGAAGGCCTGGCCCACGAGGACATCAGCGCCGTGATCAAATTGCTTGAGAGCGACTCCAAGCCGCCCGCAACAAAACCAGGGTCTTGATCGCTGCCCTCCCCTTGACTCCTAAGCGGCCCCCTATGAACGCCAATCCCTTGCGCATCGTCTTTCATGGCCAGAACGCGGCGCAATTCAGGCCAGGCATGGAGGCGCTGATTGGCAATCGGCATCAGATAGAAACCCTCGATGACGACTTGTCCACCGACGCCGCGGTGGAGGCCTTCACACGGGCCGATGTGCTCATCGGTATCCGGCTGCAAGCGCCGATGCCCCCGCTGCACCAGCTGCGGCTTTATCATGCGCCGGCCGCCGGGACCGACGCCATCGACGCATCGCTTTTGCCCGCCGGTTGCAGCCTGTGCAACTGCTTCGGCCATGAGCAGGCGATCGCCGAATATGTTTTTGCAGCGCTGCTCATCCGCCATGTTCCGCTGGCTCAGGCTGACCGAGACCTTCGTCAGCAACGCTGGACTTACTGGGCTGGGGCACCCAGGGCCCTGCGCACCGAACTCGGATCGCAGACGCTGGGGATCATCGGACTGGGGCACATCGGGCAAACGATTGCTGCGCGGGCCCGCGCCTTCGGGATGCGGGTTCACGGCTGCAACCGAAGCGCCGG
>VGHR01000030.1 GCA_016868205.1 Betaproteobacteria bacterium | reverse complement strand
GCAAGTCCCTGGGCTTGCTGGGCCGCAAGGTGGGCATGATGCGCCTGTTCACCGATGATGGGGACGCTGTTCCTGTCACGGTGGTGGATGTGTCAAACAACCGTGTGACCCAGGTCAAAACCCAAGTCAACGATGGCTATGACGCCCTGCAGTTAACCTTTGGTGCCCGCAAAGCCTCTCGCGTCAGCAAGCCGCAGGCCGGCCATCTGGCCAAAGCCGGAGTGCAATCCGGCGAAATCCTCAAAGAATTCCGCGTGTCGGCCGATCTGGCGGGCAAATACGCTGCGGGCAGCGTGTTGCCCGCAGCCGATGTTTTTGCGGTGGGCCAGCAGGTCGATGTGCAGGGCACCTCGATCGGAAAGGGTTACGCCGGCACCATCAAGCGGCATAACATGGGTTCGCAGCGCGCCTCTCACGGTAACAGTCGCTCGCACAATGTGCCCGGCTCCATCGGTATGGCGCAAGATCCCGGGCGTGTTTTTCCGGGCAAGCGCATGACCGGCCATATGGGTGATGTCACGGTGACGATTCAAAATCTGGACATCGTGCGCATTGACGAGGCGCGTCAGTTGCTGATGATCAAGGGCGCAATTCCGGGCGCCAAAGGCGGCTTCGTGGCCGTCCGTCCCGCCGTCAAGGCCCCCGCAGCGAAAGGAGCGAACTGATGCAGGTCGATCTCCTCAATGAACAAGGTTTGGCTGCCGCCAAAGTGGATGTACCCGACACCGTGTTCGGTCGCGAGTACAACGAATCCCTGATTCACCAGGTGGTGGTTGCTTTCCAGGCCAATGCGCGCCAGGGTACCCGGGCCCAAAAGGACAGGGAGCAGGTCAAGCACTCGACCAAGAAGCCTTTCCGTCAAAAGGGAACGGGCCGCGCTCGCGCGGGTATGACCTCCTCCCCACTGTGGCGTGGCGGTGGACGGATTTTCCCGAACATGCCCGACGAGAACTTCACGCAGAAAATCAACAAGAAGATGTACCGCGCTGGTATGGCTTCCATCCTCTCGCAATTGGCGCGAGAGGGCCGTTTGGCGGTCGTCGATTCCCTCAAGGTGGATTCGCCCAAGACCAAGGTGCTGGCCGATAAGTTCAAGGCCATGAACCTCAGGTCGGTGCTGGTCATCGCTGAGGAGGTGGACGAGAACCTGTACCTGGCCTCGCGCAATTTGCAGGACATTCTGGTTGTCGAGCCGCGCTATGCGGACCCGCTGTCGCTGGTCTTCTACAAGAAGGTGCTGGTGACCAAGGCGGCCATGGACCAACTCAAGGAGATGTTCGCATGAGCGCCCCCAAATTTGACGAGGGCCGTCTGATGCAGGTGCTGGTGGCACCCATCGTGTCGGAGAAGGCCACCATGGTCGCTGAAAAGACCAATTCAGTGCTGTTTAAGGTGCTGCAAGACGCCACCAAGCCGGAAATCAAAGCCGCGGTTGAACTCATGTTCAAGGTCGAGGTCAAGTCGGTGGCGGTGCTCAACCAGAAGGGCAAAACCAAGCGCTATGGGCGCTCGGTGGGCTGTCGCGACAACATTCGCAAGGCCTATGTGACGCTCAAGGCTGGACAGGAGCTCAACTTCTCCGGGGAGGCTGCTTAATCATGGCTGTCATCAAGATCAAACCGACCACGCCCGGCCAGCGCGGCATGGTCAAGATTTCTCGGGACCATCTCTACAAGGGGGATGCCTTTGGCCCTCTGCTCGAGCCGCAGTTCCAGAAATCGGGTCGCAACAACAACGGCCACATCACCACCCGGCACAAAGGCGGTGGCCACAAGCACCACTATCGCGTGGTCGATTTCCGCCGCAACAAGGACGCTATTGCGGCCAAAGTCGAGCGCATCGAATACGACCCCAATCGCAGTGCCCACATTGCCCTGCTGTGCTACGCAGACGGCGAGCGCCGCTACATCATCGCCCCGCGTGGCGTCGAGGTGGGCAGCACGCTGATCAGCGGCGCCGAGGCGCCCATTCGTGCGGGCAACACCCTGCCGATTCGCAATATCCCGGTGGGCTCGACCATCCACTGCATCGAAATGCAGCCGGGTAAAGGGGCCCAGATTGCCCGTTCGGCGGGTGCTTCGGCTACTTTGCTGGCCCGTGAAGGCATTTATGCCCAGGTGCGCATGCGCTCGGGCGAGGTGCGCAAGATTCATGTTGAATGCCGTGCCACGATCGGTGAGGTGGCCAATGAAGAGCACAGCCTGCGCCGTCTGGGCAAGGCCGGCGTCAAGCGCTGGATGGGCATTCGCCCGACCGTTCGCGGCGTGGTGATGAACCCGATTGACCATCCGCATGGCGGTGGTGAGGGCAAGACTGGCGAGGGCCGGCACCCGGTGGATCCGTGGGGTAACCTGACCAAGGGTTATCGCACCCGCAACAACAAGCGCACGCAAGTGATGATCGTGTCGCGTCGCAAGAAGTAAGGACTGGACATGACCCGTTCCCTCAAAAAAGGTCCTTTCGTTGACCACCACCTGATGGCCAAGGCCGACAAGGCCGTGACCAACAAGGACAAAAAGCCGATCAAGACCTGGTCGCGCCGCTCCATGATCCTGCCCGAGTTCATCGGCTTGACGATCGCTGTGCACAACGGCAAGCAGCATGTGCCGGTCTACATCACCGACCAGATGGTTGGGCACAAGCTTGGCGAGTTCGCGCTGACCCGTACCTTCAAGGGTCACCCGGCCGACAAGAAAGTGCAGAAGAAGTAAGGAATGACCATGGAAACACGAGCAACCCTGCGGGGCGTCCGTCTGTCGGTCGACAAGGGCCGTTTGGTGGCCGACCTGATCCGCGGCAAGAAGGTCGACCAGGCCCTCAACATTCTCAGCTTCACCCAGAAGAAGGCGGCGGTCATCATCAAGAAGGTGGTGGAGTCAGCCATTGCCAACGCCGAGCACAACGACGGGGCCGATATCGACGATCTGAAGGTCAAGACGATCTATGTCGAGCAAGGCGCGACGCTCAAGCGTTTTTCTGCGCGTGCCAAGGGCCGCGGCAACCGTATCAGCAAGCCCACGTGCCATGTGTACGTGACCGTTGGTAACTGAAAGAGGAAGAAGCAGGATATGGGACAGAAGATCAACCCGACCGGTTTTCGCCTCGCGGTCAGCCGTAACTGGGCCAGCCGTTGGTATGCCAGCAACCGTGATTTCGCCGGCATGCTGGCTGAAGACATCAAGGTGCGCGAATACCTCAAGACCAAGCTCAAGAGCGCGGCCGTCTCGCGCGTGCTCATCGAGCGACCGGCCAAGAACGCCCGCATCACTATTTTCTCGGCGCGACCCGGTGTGGTCATCGGCAAGAAGGGCGAGGACATCGAAAGCCTGAAGAAAGAGCTCAGCAAACAGCTGGGCGTGCCGGTGGCTGTCAACATCGAGGAGGTGCGCAAGCCCGAGATCGATGCCAAGCTGATCGCTGACAGCATCACCCAGCAGCTGGAAAAGCGCATCATGTTCCGCCGCGCCATGAAGCGTGCCATGCAAAACGCGATGCGTCTGGGTGCCCAGGGCATCAAGATCATGTCCTCGGGCCGCCTCAACGGCATTGAGATCGCTCGTTGCGAGTGGTACCGCGAAGGCCGTGTGCCGCTGCACACCTTGCGCGCCGACATCGACTACGGCACCTCCGAGGCCAAGACCACCTATGGCGTGATTGGCGTCAAAGTGTGGGTCTACAAAGGCGATACCCTGGGTCGCGGTGATGCGCCCGGCGTTAAAACCGAGACGGCCGCCGAAGAAGAACGCAAGCCGCGCGGTCCGCGCCGCGATGGTCGGCCCGCTGGAGATCGTCCGGCCGGCGCCCGTCGCGGTCCTCGCTCTGCCGGCGCTCCCGCCGACGGCAGCGACAAGCCGGCCGAGGCCACCGCCGCAGCCGACGCACCGAAAACCACCGTTAAGCGCGTTCGTAAAGCCGCGCCAGCTGCAGCAGCTGACGGTGCCAAGACCGAGTGATCGGTCTCATCACGGAGATAGAACATGCTGCAACCCGCTCGCAGAAAATATCGCAAGGAGCAGAAGGGCCGCAACACCGGCGTGGCCACCCGTGGCAACACGGTGGCTTTCGGTGATTTCGGTCTCAAGTGCACCGACCGCGGTCGTCTGACCGCCCGCCAGATCGAGGCCGCACGCCGTGCGATCTCCCGTCACGTCAAGCGTGGTGGCCGCATCTGGATCCGCGTCTTCCCCGACAAGCCCATTTCGCAAAAGCCTGCAGAGGTTCGTATGGGTAACGGTAAAGGCAACCCTGAGTACTATGTGGCTGAAATCCAGCCCGGCAAAATTGTGTTCGAGATCGTCGGTGTCCCCGAAGAGCTGGCACGTGAGGCGTTCCGCCTGGCTTCGGCCAAGCTGCCCTTGCGCACCACTTTCGTGAGCCGCATGATCGGTCAGTGATCCAGGAGACGATAGATCATGAAAACCTCTGAACTGCGTCAAAAGGATGTGGACGGCCTGAAGGCAGAAGTCAAAGAGCTGCAAAAGGCCCACTTTGGCCTGCGCATGCAAAAGGCTACGCAGCAATTGAGCAATACCGCTCAGTTGCGTTCCACCCGCCGTGCCATTGCTCGGGCCAAAACTGTGTTGACCGAGACCGTTGCCAAAGGAGTCTCCAAATGAGCGAAACCAAGAAACTCGTTCGCACGCTCATCGGCAAGGTGGTCAGCGACAAGCGCGCGAAAACCGTCACTGTGCTGGTTGAGCGCCGCGTCAAGCACGAGCTCTACGGCAAGATCGTCTCGATGTCGAGCAAGTACCACGCCCATGATGAAAAGGGCCAATACCATCTCGGTGACATCATCGAGATCACCGAGAGCCGTCCCTTGTCCAAGACGAAGAATTGGATGGCGACCAAGCTGGTGCAAAAGGCTGTGGCCGTCTAAGGGAATCACAGTTCTGCAAAAGCCCACTTCGGTGGGCTTTTTTGTGGGCCTATCTCCGGCGGACCGCCCTCCCTTGTTGGGCGTCCTATCATCGGGTTTTCTGAAGGGGAGCCTCAGTGTCCGTTCAGCGAGCCCCGGCGCTCGGCGTGCGTGTATCGGCGCTCTTGTTGGCCGCCGGTGCGGCCTCGCGCATGGGTCACAGGCCCAAGGGCCTGCTTGAGATGGAGGGCGTGGCTTTGGTTCGCCGTGCTGTCAACGCTTTGACTGAACTCGGTGTCTGCGAGGTGGGGGTGGTTTTGGGCCACCATGCTCCAGCTTTGCAGGCGCGTCTGCTGACCAGCTCGGCGCGCTGCCTGATCCACCCGCGGCCGCAAGAGGGTCAGATTTCGTCTTTGCGCCTGGGCCTGCGGTCAGTGGGTGCCGATGCGCAGGCGGTGATGGTCCTGCTGTGCGATCAGCCCTTGGTCGGCGTGGCCCAGTTGCGCGCTCTGATCCAGGCCTACGAGCAGCGCCCCATGGGCACGCAGATTGTCCAGCCTCATGTTCAGGGCTTGCCCGGCAACCCGGTGCTGATAAGCCAGGCTGTGCGGCAACAGATACTGGCTGCCGGGCCTGAATATGGATGCCGGCAGTGGCAGGCCGCGCACCCCGAGCAGGTGCACGCCTGGCCGACCACCGACCGCGCTTACCGCATCGATGTGGACACCCTCGAAGACATCGATGCGCTGGCGGTCTCTGAGGGCTGTCGCCTGCGTTGGCCGGACGAGGACCGGGGCTTGGACTGAGCGCGCCCCACGCGGGGTCGGCCGACCGCTCTGGGCTTGTGCACCATTTGGCAAAAGCGCAGACAATCCCCCTCTTTCGTTCTTATCGTCATTTTTAGGAGAGCCCATGATCAAAGTTGGAGATAGTTTGCCCGCCGCCACACTGATGGAGTACTCGGAAGTTGAGGGCAACGGCTGCAGCATCGGCCCCAATCCGGTGGATGTCAGCAAGGCCGTGGCCGGCAAGACCATCGCCCTTTTTGCCCTGCCTGGTGCCTTTACGCCGACCTGCTCGGCCAAGCATGTGCCCGGCTATGTCGAAAAATTCAACGAGCTCAAGGCCGCTGGTGTCGACGAGATCTGGTGCGTCAGTGTCAACGACGCTTTCGTCATGGGCGCCTGGGCGCGGGATCAGAAAACAGCGGGTAAGGTGCGTATGCTGGCCGATGGCAGCGCCGACTTTGCCAAGGCGGTCGGATTGACCCTGGACCTGACCGCTCGCGGCATGGGGGTGCGGGCCAATCGCTTTTCAATGCTGGTCAAGGATGGCAAGGTCACCACGCTCAACATCGAGGGCCCCGGCAAGTTCGAGGTCAGCGATGCGGGCACCCTGCTCGCTCAGGCCAAGGGCTGAACACCGCAAGCCTTGTGTTCCCCCTGTAGAAAACCGCCTTCGGGCGGTTTTTTCGCGTCACAGATCAACCTTCAGATAGTGGCTCCCCGGTAGTGGGTTGTGATAGTAGGGCGCGATTTCCCTGAAGCCCAATTCGGCATAGAGCTGCCGCGCGGCCTCCATGTCGTCGAGCGTGTCGAGCAGCACACAGTGGTAGCCGGCTGCACGGGCCGCATCGAGCATGCGTTCGGCCAGTTGCCGACCCAGTCCGAAGCGACGAAAGGGTTTTCGAACATACAAGCGCTTGAGCTCGGCGGCGTTGGGATAGTCGACGGTGTCGAGTCTGCGTAAAGCACAGCAGGCGGCCAGGCGGCCATGAATGTACGCCAGGCACAAAGCGCCTCTGGGTGGCGCGTACTCACCGGGCAGTTCGGCCAGCTCCGTCTGGAAATCCTGAAAGCACAGGTCCACGCCCAGGCCGTCGGCATACTCCTGAAAAATCTCTCGCGTCGCTGCCAGTTCTTCGGGGCTGCTCGGGGTGGTGAAGCTCAGCTCAGGACGCTGCGCAGATCGACGGCTTGAGGGCATTGGAGGCGCCAGTTTGAGACTCAGACCAGTCGTGGAGCCAAGCTGAACAACCAGCTGCTCAGCGCAAGGCACAAGCCCAGAAGGATCAGGGCGATAAGCCGGCTGCGGGCATCGTCCCGTGTTGCCGGCATGGGCTGCTCCAGGGGCTTATCGCCATGCACCATGGCGCCGACCAGAGGCCGGCCCTTGAAGGTGTGCCAGATGATGGCCAGCAGGTGCATCAACACCAGCGCCAGAAGTAACAGTTTGCCGATCTGCGTGTGATAGCCGGTGACTTGGCTGACGGTACTGGCCGAGACCAAGTGCGTCAAGGGACCCGTAAATGCGATTTCGTCATCGCTGAGCAGACCCGTGCCGACTTGCGCCAACAGGATCAGCAGGAAGGCCAGTACTGCCAGCGAGCCCAGGGGGCCGTGACCGGTGTACAGGCCCTCATCGGTGCGGCCGCGCAGCTCATCCAAAGCATCGCGTGGGTGGAGTTTGAAGTGGGCAAAACGCGACCAGTGCCCGCCCACGAGTCCCCAAAGGATGCGCCAGAGCAGCAGCGTGAGAACAGCCTGGCCCAAGCGGAAATGCCAGAGCATGGCCGAGCCACCGACATTGCCGCTGATCACCAGCCCGATGACACAGATCACCAGGGCCCAGTGAAACAGGCGTGTGGGCAGGTCCCAGATCCGGGTGCGATGCAGATGGCTGGCGTAGAGATTCATGCGAGGCCTCGGATGAGCGGTGTTCTTAAATCTTGTGAACTCAAACCCCGACGATCTTGTCGGGATCAGCGAATAGCTTACAAGAAAAGGCTTCGGTGGTTAGACTGTCTGTCGTTCCGCAGTGTGGACGGCTGACTTTTACGGGGGTTTCTATGAAAGCGTTAGTTTCGATGGCTTCGGTGGCCTTGCTCCTTGGCGCGAGCTTGCCCGCGCAGGCCCAGTTTGCCAAGCCGGAAGACTCGATCCGCTACCGGCAAAGCGCTCTTTTCGTGATGGGTCAGCATTTCCAGCGGGTAGGAGCGATGGTCAATGGCCGTATTCCTTTCGATGCGAAGGCTGCCGCCGAGAACGCCGAAGTCGTGGCCGCGATGGCCAAGTTGCCCTGGGCGGGTTTTGGGCCCGGCACCGACAAGGGCGCGCCAACCAAGGCCAAGGCTGAAATCTGGACCGAGCAGGCCAAATTCAGGGAGGCTGGCGAGAAAGCCATGGCCGAGACGGCCAAGCTTGCTGCGGCGGCCAAGACCGGTAATTTGGATGCGATCAAGGCAGCTTTTGGCGCAACCGCCGGCAGCTGCAAGGCCTGCCACGACGCTTACCGCGCGCAGTAAAGGGCCTGTGCCCCGGTGAACGAGGCGTCAGGTTGCGGCCAGTAGCTGATCGATCAGCCGATTCAGGTCGGCGAAATCAGGCTCGCCGATATACTGCTTGATGATCTCGCCGCGCTTGTTGACCAGGTAGGTGGTGGGAGTCACGCGGACATCGCCCCAGGCCTTGGCCACGGCACCGGTGTTGTCGATCGCCACCATGAAAGGCAATTGTCGGCTCTGGCTGAAGTTGACCACATAGGCCGGTGGGTCGTAACTCATGGCCACGGCCAGTGTTTCAAAGCCGCGCGCATGAAAGCGCTGATGGGTCTCGACCAGCTTGGGCATTTCGGCCACGCAGCTGATGCAGCTGGTGGCCCAGAAGTTGATGAGGAAGACCTTGCCTCTGAGCGCTTGGGTGCTGGTCTGGCTGCCGTCGAGTAGTACGAAGCGTGTCTCTGGCGCGGACTTGCCCGACGAACAGGCGCCTGCCAGGAAGGCCGTCCCCAACACCGTGCTGAGAAGGCTGCGGCGCGAGGCATTTGCAAGGGACCGGTGGGCCATGGAATGAAGTGTACCGATCGGAGGCGACCCCTGCCGGCACGGGCACTAGATGACGCGCTGGCTCCTGAGTTCGTCCAGCCTCTTTTGGCTGCAGGCCAGCACCGAGCGCAGCACTTCTTCGGTGTGCTGACCGAGCAGGGGCGGCGGTAGACCGCCGCCCGATGGATCGCGAACTGGGGTTCGGCCCAGCTTCATGGGGCTGGAGACCAGGGACAGGTCCTGTCGGAGCGGATGTTGCCAATGGCTGACCATGCCGCGGCTGTTGATCTGCGCGTCGGCAAAGACCTCGGCCAGGTTGTTGATCGCACCGCAAGGCACCTTGGCGTTTTCGAGATCGCTCAGCCAGTCGACCTTGCGGCGCGTCTTCATCAGGTTTTCGAGCAGGGGAACCAGCACCGAGCGGTTGAGCACGCGCTGTCGGTTGCTGGCAAATCGGGGGTCCCGGGCCAGTTCGGGTGTGCCAGCCACCTCGCAAAAGCGGGCAAACTGACCATCGTTACCCACCGCCAGAATGAGATGGTCGCGGCCACCGTCTGCGCCGGGCGCTACCTCAAACACCTGGTAGGGCACGATGTTCTGATGCGCATTGCCGGCCCGGCCGGGCACTTGGCCGCTGACCAGGTAATTGGCCCCGAGGTTGGCCAGCATGGCCACCTGCGTGTCGAGCAGGGCCATGTCGATGTGTTGACCCTCTCCGGTGCGCTCGGCGTGACGCAGGGCCGCCAGAATGGCCACAGTAGCGTACATGCCGGTCATCAAATCGGCCACGGCCACCCCGACCTTCTGCGGACCGCCCCCGAGGTCATCGCGCTCGCCGGTGATGCTCATCAGACCCCCCATGCCCTGAATGGCGTAGTCGTAGCCGGCCCGCTCCGCGTAGGGGCCGCTCTGCCCGAAGCCGGTGATCGAGCAATAGACCAAGCGCGGGTTGAGCGCCAGCAAGCTCGGCGCATCGAGACCGTAGCGCGCCATGTCGCCGACCTTGAAGTTCTCCACGAAGACATCGCAGTGACCCACCAGTTCCCGGATCAGGGCTTGCCCTTGCGCCTGGGCGATATCACAGGTCACCGACCGTTTGTTGCGGTTGGTGCCCAGGTAGTAGGCCGCCTCTTGTGTCTCGCGGCCCTGGTCGTCATGCAAAAAGGGCGGGCCCCAGCCGCGGGTGTCGTCGCCGTGCTCGGGCCGCTCGATCTTGATCACATCGGCTCCCAGATCGGCCAGGGTTTGGGTGCACCAAGGTCCGGCCAA
The DNA here is from genome assembly GCA_016868205.1 of Betaproteobacteria bacterium. Lineage (GTDB taxonomy): Bacteria > Pseudomonadota > Gammaproteobacteria > Burkholderiales > Burkholderiaceae_C > Polaromonas. The sequence continues at coordinate 18,846 of VGHR01000030.1, read as the reverse complement.
GACCCGGGAAAGATCGAGTACGCGTATGCCTTGCAGGGAGTTCATGTTTGCATTGTGGCCCACGACCGGTGCCCCCGCGCGGTCGGGCAAGCCGATTGCCTGTACAGTGCACGGGTGTTTTGTTTGCCTCGCCATCTTCAGGCTTTTGGCCTGAGCCTGTTGTTGCTGGCCTGCAGCCCCGCCCTGAATTGGCGCGAAGTGCGCGTGGAGGGCGGTGGTCTTTCTGTGCTGCTGCCCTGCAAGCCCGATCGGGCCACCAAGACCGTCCCCCTGGGGGGCTCGCCCGCGACATTGGCCGTGATGGGTTGTGAGGCCGCGGGCGCCATGTTTGTGGTTTCAGTGGCCGAGCTTGGCCAGGCCGAGCGCTCAGCAACTGTGCTGCTGCAGTGGCAGGACCTGACCCTGGCGCACATGCGGGCGGTCCAGCCGGTGCGGCAGCCGGTGCAGGTGGCCGGCGCCGCGGGTGCGGCCGTGCGTATCGCCGCTCGCGGCAGTCACCCCGATGGCCAGGCCGTGGAGGCGCAGGCGATATTCTTCGCCCGCGGCAGCCAGATTTTTCAGGCCGTCGTGTATGCCCCGCGCATTTCTCCGGATGCGGCTGAAACCTTTTTTGCGAGCCTCAAGTTGTCATGAATCCCCCCGGCCTTGCGGGCACGGCTTCGCCCGGTTTTTTGAGCGGCCGCGCAGCGGTGCTGGTGTTCCTGGCCTTTGCGCTGGGCTATTTCCTGTCGGCCGTGGTCCGCACGGTGATCGCCACGCTCTCGCCCGCACTGACGCAGGAGTTCGTTCTTCAGGCCGCCGACCTGGGGCTGCTCGGCGGCGGCTTTTTTCTTGGCTTTGCCAGCACCCAACTGCTGCTGGGGTCCTGGTTGGACCGCTACGGCCCGCGCCGGGTGCTGATCGGCTTTCTTGCGGTGGCGGTGCTGGCCTGCCTGGCTTTTTCCATGGCCACGGGTTTTGCTGGCTTGCTGGCTGCGCGGGTATTGCTTGGCGTGGGCCTGAGCGCTTGCCTGATGGCCCCCTTGACCGGGTTTCGCCGTTGGTATGACCCGGGCCAGATGCTGCGCGCAAATTCCTGGATTCTCATGGTCGGCTCCTTGGGCATGGTCGCCGCCACTTTGCCAGTCCAGTGGCTGCTGCCGCTGACCGGTTGGCGCCCCCTGTTCTGGGTGCTGGCTGTGCTGCTGGTGCTGACGATCATCCTCTTGATGCGTCTGGTTCCCCGCCATGTGCCGCACACGCCGGATCCGGCGGGCCCTGTCGGGTATGCCCAGGTGTGGCGCAGTCCGGCTTTCAGGCGCCTGCTGCCCTATGCTTTCTTTATCAATGGCGGCTTGATCGGCCTGCAGACGCTCTGGCTGGGGCCTTGGCTGACCCGCGTGGTTGGACTGAGCCCCTTGCAGGCTGCCGCGGGTTTGTTCTCTATTAATCTGGCCAGCCTGGTCGCTTTTTCCATCTGGGGCTGGGCCATGCCCAGCCTGACCCGGCGTGGCTGGACGGTGGAGCGCCTGCTAACGCTGGGCGTGCCACTGATGCTGGCCGTGCTGGCTGTTAACACCGCCTTGGGTTCCGTTGCCGGCTGGCCCTTCTGGGCGCTTTTTATCGTGCTGGGCAGCGTGGTGTCGCTGGCACAGCCGGCCCTGAGCATGACCTTTGCGCCTTCGGTGGCGGGTCGCGCGTTGACGGCTTACAACCTGGTCTGTTTCTTGGGCATTTTTGCGATGCAATGGGGCATTGGTCTGATCGTCGATGCTTTGCGGGCCCGCGCTTGTACGCAGGAGGAGAGCTTTCAGGGCGCCTTCGTGATCTACCTATGTTGCTGTATCGCCTCGTTTGTTTTTTATCTGCGCGCAAAAGCCGATAATTCGGGGCCATGAACGGCATTTTGGTCATTGCCCATGCACCGATCGCCTCGGCCATGGGCCAGTGCATGACCCATGTCTTCGGGGCCCCGCCGCGTTGTTTTGCCGCTCTCGATGTGCAGCCGAATGTGCCGCCTGAGGAGACCTTGGCGCAGGCACGCATCGTGATGCAGCAACTGGAGTGCCCCACCTGCCTGGTCATCACCGATATCTTTGGTGCCACGCCCTGCAATGTGGCGCAAAAATTGGTCGATGGGGTTCACAGCAAGCTGGTCGCCGGCCTGAATCTACCCATGCTCATGCGAGCGCTCTCCTATCGCCACGATTCGCTCGATGCCCTGGTCGCCCGCGCGCTGGCCGGCGCGAGCCAGGGCGTGATGCAGGTGGCGATCACTGCCCCTCAGAACCAGCCCCGCCGATACCATGATCAAGACCAGCGTGACCATCAGCAATAAGCTGGGCCTGCATGCCCGAGCTTCCGCCAAGCTGACCAAGTTGGCCGGCAGTTTTCCCTGCGAGGTTTGGATCAGCCGTGGCGAGCGGCGGGTCAACGCCAAGAGCATCATGGGCGTGATGATGCTGGCCGCCGGCTTGGGCAGTACGGTCGAATTGGAGACCCTGGGCGAGCGCGAGCAGGAGGCGATGGACGCCTTGCTGAGCCTGTTTGGCGACAAGTTCGGCGAGGGCCAATGAGCTTTTCCATACATGGCCTGGCGGTATCGCGCGGTATCGCCATTGGGCGCGCGGTGCTGGTGGCCTCCAGCCGCGCCGATGTGGCCCACTATTTCATCGATCCGGCTCAGGCGCAGCAGGAGGTGCAGCGCATACGGATAGCCCGCGATGCCGTGGCCGAAGAAATTGCGCGCATACAGCGTGATCTGCCCAAAGATGCGCCGCCTGAGTTAGCCGCTTTGCTTGATGTGCACCTGATGCTGTTGCAGGACGAACAGCTTTCGGCTGGCGTCAAGCACTGGATCATGGAGCGTCATTACAACGCCGAGTGGGCCATCACCACCCAATACGAAGTCCTGGCGCGCCAATTCGATGAAATGGAGGACCCGTATTTGCGCGAGCGCAAGGCCGATCTGGAGCAGGTGGTCGAGCGGGTCCTGCGCTACCTCAAGGGTGCGGCCTCGCCGGTGCAACCGTCGGCCCGGCCGCGGGCGCCTCAGGGCGAGTTACTCGGCGATTCCATGGATGTCCCTTTGGTGCTCATTGCCCATGATTTGTCGCCGGCTGACATGCTGCAGTTCAAGCAAAGCCTGTTCGTGGGTTTTGTCACTGATGTCGGCGGCCGTACCTCGCATACAGCCATCGTGGCGCGCAGCATGGATATTCCGGCGGTGGTCGGTGCGCGCAGCGCCAGCAGTCTGATTGCCCAGGATGACTGGGTCATCATCGACGGTGACACCGGCGTGTTGATCGTCGATCCTTCGCCGATCATCCTGGCCGAGTATGGCTTCAAGCAGCGCCAGGGCGAGCTCGAACGCGAGCGGCTGAGCCGTCTGCGCCACACGCCGGCGGTCACGCTCGATAGCCAGAAGGTGGACTTGCTGGCCAATATCGAATTGCCCGAAGACGCTGCCGCTGCCGTACAGGCCGGCGCGGTGGGCGTGGGGCTGTTTCGCAGTGAGTTTTTGTTCATGGGCCGCAGCGGCCGGCTGCCCGATGAGCAGGAGCAGTACCTCGCCTATGTGCGGGCCGTTGAGGGCATGCAAGGGCTGCCTGTGACCATCCGAACGGTCGATATCGGCGCAGACAAACCGCTGGACCGAGCGCACCGGCATGATGACCATCTCAATCCAGCCCTGGGTCTGCGCGCCATCCGCTGGAGCCTGGCCGACCCCCCGATGTTTTTGACCCAGCTGCGCGCCATCTTGCGCGCGGCCGCCCATGGGCAGGTGAACCTGCTTGTTCCCATGTTGGCTCATGTGCGTGAGATCCGGCAGACCTTATCGCTGATCGACCATGCCCGGGCGCAGCTGGACAACCGCGGCCAGGCTTATGGCCCGGTCAGGCTGGGCGCCATGATCGAGGTGCCGGCGGCCGCCCTGATGCTGCCCACCTTCCTGCACTACTTTGACTTCCTGTCCATTGGCACCAACGACCTGATCCAGTACACCCTGGCCATCGATCGCGCCGACGAAGCGGTGGCCCACCTCTACGACCCCCTGCACCCGGCGGTGCTGCGCTTGCTGGCCGATACCATTGCCCAGGGGGCAGCCGTGGGCAAGCCGGTCAGCGTCTGCGGCGAGATGGCCGGTGATGTGAGCCTGACCCGGCTGCTGCTGGGCCTGGGCCTGCGCTCGTTTTCCATGCATCCGTCGCAGATCCTGGCGGTCAAGCAGCAGGTGCTGCGTGCCGATGCGGGCAAGCTGCAGGCCTGGGCGCAAGAGGTGATCGCCAGCGACGATCCGGCGCGGCTGGTGCAGGCGCCATAAGCGCCTGCCGCATCCTGCCGGTAAGCCCCCGTTTAAAGCGGCTTACGGGCGCAGGCAATCGCCCAGCCGCAACCAGCCGCTGCTCAGCACTTGCGTGCGCAGGCCGCCGCGCCCTTCAAAGGCGTCCTGTAGGCTCAGCTGCGCCGGCCTTGGGCAGGGCGTGCACAGCTCCACGCCATAGCATTCGATGTCACCAAGCCAGAAGCGTTGTCCGACCAGTGCATTGAGGGCCGGCGAAGTCAACTTGATGACCGTCGAAGCATTGACCTGTCATTTCGTTCCCGCTAAGGGCCTACGCGCTCCGCCGCCGCATGGGCCTGTTGGTCGGCGTGGTAGCTCGAGCGCACCATGGCGCCGACGGCGGCGTGTGAAAAGCCGATTTCGTAGGCTTTTTCTTCGAACATCTTGAAGGTGTCCGGGTGCACATAGCGGCGCACCGGCAGGTGGCTGCTGCTGGGGGCCAGGTACTGGCCGATGGTGAGCATGTCGATGTCATGGGCGCGCATGTCGCGCATGACCTCCAGGATTTCTTCGTCGCTTTCGCCCAGGCCGACCATCAGGCCGCTTTTGGTCGGCACATGGGGGAACAGGGCCTTGAACTTTTTCAGCAGATTGAGCGAGAAGGCGTAGTCCGAGCCCGGACGCGCCTGCTTGTACAGACGCGGCACGGTTTCCAGGTTGTGATTCATCACATCGGGTGGCGCGGCCTTGAGGATTTCAAGGGCGCGGTCGTCGCGACCGCGGAAGTCGGGCACCAGCACCTCGATCTGGGTGCCAGGCGAGAGTTCACGGGTCTTGCGGATGCATTCCACAAAATGCCCGGCGCCGCCGTCGCGCAGGTCGTCGCGGTCGACGCTGGTGATGACCACATAGTTCAGCTTGAGGGCGGCAATGGTCTTGGCCAGATTCTCTGGCTCTTGGGTATCGAGCGGGTCGGGCCGGCCGTGGCCGACATCGCAAAAAGGGCAGCGGCGGGTGCACTTGTCGCCCATGATCATGAAGGTGGCGGTGCCTTTGCCGAAGCATTCGCCGATATTGGGGCAGCTCGCTTCCTCGCAGACGGTGACCAGCTTGTTTTGCCGCAGGATGTCCTTGATTTCGTAGAAGCGGGTGCCGGCACTGGCGGCTTTGACCCGGATCCAGTCGGGCTTTTTGAGTACCTCGGTCTGTTCGACCTTGACCGGGATGCGCGAGAGCTTGGCCGCGGCCTTTTGTTTGGCCAGCGGGTTGTACTCTTCCACGCTTTGGGCTTCTCGGACGGTGGGGTGGCTCATGGTGGTGCTCAAGGTGCAAGGCGGGCGGCCAGTTTGCTGCCCAGCAGTGCTGCGGCATCGTCCCAACTGACAGATACGCCGATTGTAGAAAGGTCGATGGTTCGCAGCCCCGGGTAGCCGCAGGGGTTGATACGCTCGAAGGGGGACAGGTCCATGGCCACATTCAGGCTCAGGCCGTGGTAGCTGCAGTGCCGACTGACCTTGATGCCCAGCGCCGCTATCTTCCCAAGACCGCGGAACGGGTCGTCCGCAGGTTGCGGGCCGCTGAGAGCGGCATGGGCGTGGGGGTCGTCAAGCCGCACATAGATGCCGGGTGAGCCGGCCACCCGGTGCCCGGTGATGCCCAGGTCGCTGAGGGTGCGGATGACCGCTTCCTCCAATCGGTACACATATTCCTTGACGAAATAGCCCGCACGCCGCAGGTCGATCAGCGGGTAGGCTACAAGCTGTCCTGGCCCATGAAAGGTCACCTGGCCGCCGCGATCGGTATGCACCACTGGCACATCGCCGGTCTGCAGCAGGTGATCGGCCTTGCCGGCCAGGCCTTGCGTGAAGACGGGCGGGTGTTGGCACAGCCAGACCTCGTCAGGCGTGTCGGGCTGACGGTTGCGGGTGAAGGCCTGCATGGCGTGCAGGGTCGGCTGATAGGCTTGCAGTCCAAGTGACCGTATGAGCATGGCCGGGCTCAGAGCACCACCTTGACCATCGGATGGGTGGACAGGGTTCGGTACAACTCGTCGAGTTGCTCTCGGCTGGTCGCGGTGATGGTGAGGGTGATGCCCAGGTAGCGCCCGCCTTTGCTGGGTCGCAATTCAAGGCGCGTGTCGTCAAACTGCGGGTCGAAGGCGCGGGCCACGGCGGTGATGGCGGCGACAAAGCCCTCGACTTGCTCGCCCATGACCTTGATGGGGAAGGCGCTGGGGTAGGTGATCAGGGACTCTTGGGGTGGAATGTTCATGGGCGGGGGCGACAGCCCGCGAAATGCGGTCTTTCAGTTTAGCCGCCGCTCTTGGAATCGCGTCCTCAGGAAAAGGTTTGACAGCCTCTCAGTGTTTTTACCTATAATGTTGCGCCGCGAAGATGAGATGCTGTCGTTTGTCAGATTTCGTTTCGCGCACCACTTAAAAACCGTCTGCGACTGGCCGTGCCAGATCGAGCCGGGTCTTTCAGGGCAGCTTTTTTGAACACGTCGTCATCCTCCCTCGCTCCGGCCACCGAGTCGTCGCATCGCCTGTATGAGGCGGGTGGGGTGCGGTCGCAGCCTTGGGATGAAGAAGCTTCTCAGCAATGGCCGCGCGCCCTGACCCGGGAGCAGGTGCTGGCGCTGGGCATGGCCCGGCCTTCAGTGTCGCCCTGGCGGGTGATCGCCTGGCAGGCCGTGACGGGCTTGCTTTTTGCCGCGCTGGTAGCGGCCCTCAGCGGTCAGGCTGCCTGGGCTTGGTCGGCGCTGTATGGGTCCACGGCGGTGGTCTTGCCGGCTGCGGTGTTTGCCAGGGGCTTAACGGGTCGTCTGGCTTCGGTCACTGCCGCCTCGGCGGCGATGGGTTTTCTCGTTTGGGAGTTGGTCAAGCTGGGCTTGACCTTGGCCCTGCTGCTGTCTGCGCCGGTGTTGGTGGCAGATTTGAGCTGGCCGGCCCTTCTGGCGGGACTGGTCGTGACGATGAAGGTGGTCTGGTTGGCGGTTTGGTTGCAAACACGCAGACCCCGGGCTGCTCGAGCAAGTTGAAGGGACAAGAATTAGATGGCTGCACAACAGGGACCTACCGCTGGTGAATACATCGTTCACCACCTTGGCCACCTCCAGAACAAGAAGCCGGAGAGTGTGCTTGATTTTTCGGTGTTCAACCTCGATTCCCTTTTCTGGGGTATCCTGCTCGGGGTCGTAGGCACCTTCTTCCTGTGGAGGGCCGCTCGCCAGGCTACTTCAGGGGTGCCGGGCCGCTTCCAGGCCGCCGTTGAAATCCTGGTGGAAATGGTCGAGAGCCAGGCCAAGGGCATTGTGCACAGCGCCGAGAGCCGCAAGTTTGTGGCTCCCCTGGCCTTGACGGTGTTCGTCTGGATTTTCCTGATGAACGCCATGGACCTGCTGCCTGTCGACCTGATCCCCGCAATTTGGCATGGACTGGCTCCCTCATTCGGAGCCAAGGACTACATGCGGGTCGTGCCCACTGCCGACCTGTCGGTCACCATGGGCCTGTCGCTGGCAGTGCTGCTTGTGTGCCTCTACTACAACGTCAAGATCAAGGGCTTGGGCGGGTGGGTGCATGAGCTGTTCACCGCGCCGTTTGGCTCGCATCCGGTGCTTTGGCCCTTCAACTTCCTGATGCAGATCATCGAATTCGTGGCCAAGACGGTTTCGCATGGCATGCGTCTGTTTGGAAACATGTACGCTGGCGAACTCATCTTCATGCTGATCGCCCTGATGGGGGGTGCCTGGTCCTTGTCAGCCACCGGTATCGGTCTGGCCATCGGCCACATCATTGCTGGATCAGCTTGGGCGATCTTCCACATTCTGATCATCACCTTGCAAGCTTTCGTGTTCATGATGCTGACCCTGGTCTATGTAGGCCAGGCGCATGACGCCCACTGACCGGGTCCTCAGCAACACACCGTTTTCGTTTTCTCTCAACCCTGTCTCTTTAGGAGTTACATCATGGAAGTAATCAGCTTTGTTGCCCTGGCCGCCGGCCTGATCATCGGTCTCGGCGCCATCGGTGCCTGCATCGGCATCGGCATCATGGGCAGCAAGTACCTTGAGTCCGCTGCGCGCCAGCCCGAGCTCATGGGTGAACTGCAGACCAAGATGTTTCTGCTGGCCGGCCTGATTGACGCGGCTTTCATTATCGGTACGGGTATTGCCCTGTGGTTCGCCACCGCCAATCCCTTCCTTGGCCAGATCGCCAATCTGCCGAAGTAATTTGCCGGCCCTCGTGCACAGACCCGGATTGCCCGCTCCCTGTTTGGGCCGGCGGCGTCGGGGAAAGGACTCAAAGTGAGCATTACCGGTACCCTCATCATCCAGGTCATCGTCTTCCTGATCCTGGTGTGGTTCACGATGAAATTCGTCTGGCCGCCGATTACGGCTGCGCTGGACGAACGGGCGCGAAAGATCGCCGATGGTCTGGCTGCTGCTGACAGGGCCAAGGCCGATCTGTCTGCGGCCAACAAGCGCGTCGAGGAAGAATTGTCCAAGTCGCGTAACGAATCGGCAGTTCGGCTGGCCGAGGCCGAGCGCCGGGCCCAGGGCATGATTGAAGAAGCCAAGGCCAAGGCCTCGGAAGAGGCGGCCAAGATCATCGCAGCCGCGCGGGCCGAGGCCGAGCAGCAGGCCGTCAAGGCGCGCCAAGTGTTGCGCGAAGAGGTGGCTCATCTGGCCGTCAAGGGCGCCGAGCAGATCTTGCGGCGAGAGGTCAATGCCGGCGTGCATGCGGACCTGCTCAACCGCCTGAAAGCCGAGCTCTGAGCCATGGCCGAATTAGCCACCATCGCCCGGCCCTACGCGGAAGCACTGTATAAAAGCAGCGCCTCCGATCTGCAGGCTTCGCTTGCCTGGCTCGAGGAGCTGGCCGTTATCGCAGCCGACCCTCAGACCCAGCGACTGGCCGAGGACCCCAAGGTCACTGGCGAGCAGGTCTATCAGGTCGTCACCGGCGTCTCCAAAGCCGGCTTGCCGGAAAAGGCGCGCAACTTCCTGCACACGGTGATCGACAACGGCCGTCTGTCCGCGCTGCCCGAGGTGGCGCGTCAGTTTCGCCTGCTGGTCAATGCCAAGACGGGCACATCGGACGCTTCGGTGTTCAGTCCTTTCCCGGTTGAAGGGCAGGCCCTGGCCGACCTGGCGACCGTGCTGGAAAAGCGCTTCGGACGCAAGCTGTCCCTCTCGGTTCAATTGCAACCCGATTTGATCGGTGGCATTCGTGTCGTGGTGGGTGACGAGGTGCTGGACACCTCGGTCAAAGCCCGTTTGGAACAAATGAAAGTGGCGCTGATCGCCTGAGTCGGGGCGCAGGGCATCAACCAACTTGAAAGAAGGAAAGAGTCATGCAACTCAATCCCGCAGAAATCTCTGAACTGATTAAGAGCCGCATCGAGGGGCTTGGGGCCAGTGCCGATATCCGCAACCAGGGCACGGTGGTGTCGGTGGCCGATGGCATTGTGCGCATTCACGGCCTGTCTGATGTGATGCAGGGCGAGATGCTCGAATTTCCCGCCACCAAGGACGGCGCGGCCACCTTTGGACTGGCGCTCAATCTCGAGCGTGATTCGGTGGGTGCGGTGATCTTGGGCGAGTATGAGCACATCGCCGAGGGCGACACCGTCAAGTGCACCGGCCGCATTCTGGAAGTGCCCGTGGGCCCTGAATTGATCGGCCGAGTGGTCAACGCCCTGGGTCAGCCGATTGACGGTAAGGGCCCGATCAACGCCAAGATGACCGATGTGATCGAGAAGGTCGCCCCAGGCGTGATCGCCCGTAAATCGGTCGACCAGCCCATGCAGACGGGCCTGAAGTCCATCGACTCCATGGTGCCGATCGGCCGTGGCCAGCGCGAGCTGATCATCGGTGACCGCCAGACCGGCAAGACGGCGGTGGCTATCGACGCCATCATCAATCAAAAAGGTCAGAACATGACCTGTATCTATGTGGCGATCGGACAGAAGGCCTCGTCGATCAAGAATGTGGTGCGCGCCCTGGAGCAGGCCGGTGCCATGGACTACACCATTGTGGTGGCGGCCTCTGCCTCCGAGTCGGCTGCCATGCAGTATGTGTCGGCCTATTCGGGCTGCACCATGGGTGAGTATTTCCGCGACCGTGGCCAAGATGCGCTGATCATCTATGACGACCTGTCCAAGCAGGCCGTAGCCTATCGCCAGGTCTCGCTGCTGCTGCGTCGCCCCCCGGGCCGCGAAGCCTTCCCCGGCGATGTGTTCTATCTTCACAGCCGTCTGCTCGAGCGTGCCGCCCGTGTGAACGCCGAGTATGTTGAAGCTTTTACCAAGGGTGAAGTCAAGGGCAAAACCGGGTCGCTGACCGCCCTGCCCGTGATCGAAACCCAGGCAGGTGATGTGTCGGCCTTCGTTCCGACCAATGTGATCTCCATCACTGACGGCCAGATTTTCCTGGAGACCAGCTTGTTCAACGCCGGTATCCGCCCCGCCATCAATGCCGGTATTTCGGTCTCGCGTGTCGGCGGCGCCGCCCAGACCAAGCTGATCAAGAGCCTCTCCGGCGGTATTCGTACCGACTTGGCACAGTACCGTGAACTCGCCGCTTTTGCGCAGTTCGCCTCGGATCTGGACGAGGCCACCCGCAAGCAGCTCGACCGCGGCGCCCGAGTCACCGAGTTGCTCAAGCAGCCGCAGTACAGCCCACTGCCCATCAGCTTGATGGCGTCCTCGCTTTTTGCGGTGAATAAGGGCTACATGGACGATGTGGATGTCAAGAAGGTGCTCGCTTTCGAGTCCGGCTTGCACAGCCACCTCAAAGCCAGCCACGCGGCACTACTGACCAAGCTAGAGACCAGCAAAGCCATGGATAAAGATGCCGAGGCGGAAATGGTCGCGGCTATCACTGAGTTCAAGAAATCCTTCGCCTGATCGCCAGGTTTTAGAAACTTCCAGGAACTCTTATGGCAGCAGGCAAGGAAATCCGCGGCAAGATCAAATCGGTGGAGAACACCAAGAAGATCACCAAGGCCATGGAGATGGTGGCCGCCTCCAAGATGCGCAAGGCGCAGGATCGCATGCGTGCCGCTCGTCCCTACAGCGACAAGGTGCGCAATATCGCTGCCAACTTGGGGCAGGCGCATCCCGAATACACGCACCCTTTCATGCAGCGCAACGAAGCAAAGGCGGTTGGCATGATTGTGGTGTCGACTGACAAGGGGCTGTGCGGCGGCCTCAATACCAATGTGCTGCGTGCCGCCACCGCCAAGCTGCGCGAGGTGCAGTCGGCTGGCCAGTCGGTGCAAGCGGTAGCCATTGGCACCAAGGGCCTGGGCTTTCTCAACCGCATCGGTGTGCCGGTGGTTTCGCAGGTTACGCAGTTAGGTGACCGGCCGCATCTGGAAAAGCTCATCGGCCCGGTCAAGATCCTGCTCGACGCCTACAGCGAAGGCAAGATCAATGCGGTGTATCTGTGCTACACCAAGTTCGTCAATACCATGCGCCAGGAGCCGGTGGTTGAGCAGCTGTTGCCTCTGTCGAAGCTGGAGGCCGACAAAGGACTCTATGGCTGGGACTACCTCTACGAGCCCGATGCGCAATCGGTCATTGACGACCTGCTGGTGCGTTATGTCGAGGCGCTGGTCTATCAGGCGGTGGCTGAAAACATGGCTTCTGAGCAATCGGCACGCATGGTAGCGATGAAGGCTGCCACCGATAACGCCGGCAATGTAATTTCAGAGCTCAAGCTGGTCTACAACAAGACGCGCCAGGCGGCGATCACGAAAGAACTTTCGGAGATCGTGGCTGGCGCTGCCGCAGTCTGACCCCGCGGACCGAGGTCGAACGAAAACTCAAGGAACTGAAGAAGGATTCAATCATGGCTCACGCTCAAGGCAAGATTGTTCAGTGCATCGGCGCTGTGGTGGACGTGGAATTTCCCCGCGACCAGATGCCCAGCGTCTACGACGCGCTCAAGATGGAAGGCTCTGCCCTGACGCTCGAAGTGCAGCAACAGCTCGGCGATGGTGTTGTGCGCACCATTGCGCTGGGCTCCTCCGACGGTCTGCGCCGCGGCAATGTGGTTTACAACACCGATGCACCCATTACTGTTCCGGTGGGCAAGGCCACCCTGGGGCGCATCATGGATGTGTTGGGTAACCCCATCGATGAACGCGGTCCGGTCGATCAGGCCCTGACCGCATCGATTCACCGCAAGGCGCCCGCTTACGACGAGCTCTCGCCCTCAACCGAATTGCTGGAGACCGGCATCAAGGTGATCGATCTGGTCTGCCCGTTTGCCAAAGGCGGCAAGGTGGGACTGTTCGGCGGCGCCGGCGTGGGCAAGACCGTGAACATGATGGAGCTCATCAACAACATCGCCAAGGCGCACTCGGGCCTGTCGGTGTTTGCCGGTGTCGGCGAGCGCACCCGCGAGGGCAACGATTTCTACCACGAGATGGCCGATTCCGGCGTGGTCAAGCTGGACAATCTGGCCGAATCCAAGGTGTCCATGGTCTACGGCCAGATGAACGAGCCCCCGGGTAACCGACTGCGCGTGGCCCTGACCGGTCTGACGATCGCAGAGTCTTTCCGCGACGAAGGCCGCGATGTGCTCTTCTTCGTGGACAACATCTACCGCTACACCCTGGCCGGTACGGAAGTGTCTGCTCTGCTGGGCCGCATGCCCTCGGCGGTGGGTTACCAGCCGACCTTGGCCGAAGAAATGGGCCGCCTGCAGGAACGCATTACATCCACCAAAGTGGGCTCCATCACCTCCATCCAGGCCGTGTATGTGCCTGCGGACGACCTGACCGACCCGTCGCCCGCCACCACCTTCGCCCACCTGGACTCCACCGTGGTGCTCTCGCGAGACATCGCCGCTCTGGGCATCTACCCCGCCGTGGATCCGCTGGACTCCACCAGCCGCCAGCTCGACCCGCATGTCGTCGGCGAGGACCATTACACGACGGCTCGTGCGGTTCAGGGAACGCTGCAGCGTTACAAGGAACTGCGCGACATCATCGCGATTCTGGGCATGGACGAGTTGGCCCCTGAGGACAAGCTCGCCGTGGCTAGAGCCCGTAAGATCCAGCGCTTCCTGTCACAGCCTTTCCATGTGGCCGAAGTGTTCACCGGCTCCCCGGGCAAGTATGTCCCCCTGGCTGAGACCATCCGGGGTTTCAAGATGATCGTCAGTGGCGAGTGTGATCATTTGCCCGAGCAGGCTTTCTACATGGTCGGCACCATCGATGAAGCCTTCGAGAAAGCCAAGAAAGTCTAAGGAGCGCCCATGAACACCATCCTGGTGGATGTGGTCAGCGCCGAAGAATCCATCTTCTCCGGTCAGGCCCGATTTGTGGCCCTGCCTGGTGAGGTCGGAGAGCTCGGCATCTATCCGCGCCATACGCCTCTGATCACCCGCATCCGGCCGGGCGCTGTTCGCATCGAGAAAGCCGACGGTACAGAAGAGTTTGTCTTCGTCGCCGGGGGGCTGCTCGAAGTTCAGCCTGACCATGTGACGGTGCTCAGTGACACTGCCATTCGCGGCAAGGATCTCGATGAGGCCAAGGCCGGCGAGGCGCGCAAGGCCGCTGAAGAGGCGGTCAAGAACGCCAAGAGCGATATCGATCTGGCCAAGGCCCAGTCTGAGTTGGCGGTCATGGCCGCGCAGATTGCGGCATTGCGCAAGTTCCGCCAGAAGCGCTGATCCGAAGACACCCCTTGAAACCGGCTCGAGCAGCCGGTTTTTTTATGGCGGTGGTGCGTCTGCCCTTGCCCGGTCTGCTTGGGCTTGCGCTCGTCAGCGCGGACACAACGGGTTGGCAAATCCGCACTAACATCGCCGTCTGAGCCGGTGGATATCGGGGGGTATACCTGCGCCGCGATGCCCAGCCATCTCTGCTCAAGCTCGATTTGTGGAGGCCCATGCCCAAGCCAGCACCGCCCGATACAGGAAGCCCCGACGAAATAGAAGCCAGCTTCTATGAAGCCTTGCAGACGGGCGATATCGAAAAGCTCATGGCCTGCTGGGCCGACGAGGATGACATCGTCTGCGTCCATCCCGGGGGCGGCCGACTGGTCGGGGCCAGTCAAATCCGGGCGAGCTTCGAAGCGATGTTTGCCAACGGCACCATTCAGGCCCGACCCGAGCGCCTGCATCGGGTGGACATGCTGGGGGCCTGCATGCACAACCTGCTTGAGCGCCTGGACATCCAAACACCGCAAGGACCTGCGCAGGCCTGTGTGATCGCCACCAATGTCTACCATCGCACGGCCCATGGCTGGCGCATGGTGGCTCACCATGCCAGTCCCGGCAGTCCGGCCGAGGCGCAGGACCTGCAGGATTTGCCCTCGGTGCTGCATTGATGCCGATGGAATACCGGGCGCCTTTATGGCTGCCCGGCGGACATGCCCAGACGGTGTGGGCGGCACGGCTGGCGCGCTGCGTTGATGGGCAGCCCATTGAATTTCGGCGTGAACAATGGACCACGCCTGACGATGACTTCGTCGATCTGGACTGGCTCGACGCCCCGCAAGGCCGGCCGCTGCTGGTTCTGTTTCACGGCCTCGAGGGTTCCTCGCACAGTCCGTATGCCCGCGCCTTTGCCAGCATAGCCCGCAGTCGCGGCTGGGCCTATGTGGTGCCCCACTTCCGAGGGTGCTCGGGTCCGATCAATCGGGCCCCTCGCGCTTATCACTCCGGTGACCACGAGGAGATCGACTGGATTTTGCAGCGCCTGGCCGCCCGGCGCGGAGGCGCGGTGCTGGCGGTGGGCATTTCCCTGGGCGGTAATGCCTTGATGCGCTGGGCCGGGCTTGCAGGCTCGCTGGCCGCTCAACGCGTGCGCGCGCTGGCCTCGGTTTGCGCCCCCCTGGACCTGATGGCCAGCGGTACAGCCATAGGCCGAGGCCTTAACCGCTACCTCTACACCCCGATGTTTCTCAAGACCATGGTCCCCAAGGCCCTGGCCAAGCTCGAGCAATACCCCGGCCTGTTCGATCGTGAGCGCCTGCTGCACGCACGCGATCTCTACGACTTTGACGATGTCTTCACGGCCCCTCTGCATGGCTTCAAGGACGCCGACGATTACTGGCGGCGCGCTTCCGCCCTGCCCGTGTTGGCCGATGTGGCTGTTCCCGCGCTGGCCCTGAATGCGCGCAACGACCCGTTTATTCCGGCCAGAAGCTTGCCCACCGCCACCGCGGTCAGCCCGAGCGTGATCCTTTGGCAACCAGAGCAGGGCGGGCATGTGGGCTTTCCGGTGGCCGCCCCCTCGCGTACGCATGTCTTGGCCATGCCCGCTGCGGTGGTCGACTTCCTGGCGCAGGCTTAAGGCAAGTGGCGGGCTCAGCCGCTTGGCATGAGGCCTTGGGGCCGGTGACAATGGCAGGGTATCCCCAACCGCATCCGCGTATCAATGGACGAGATCGTCAAGGCAGCATTGGCCAAGTGGCCGCATGTGCCGGCTTGCTACGGCTGGCTCGGTCTCGATGTCCGTGGCCGTTGGTATATGCGTGATGATCGTACCCAGGCCGCCGGCCCGTTTTCCGGCCCGGGTAGCAATCCCTCGAGTCGGGGCGCAGTGCTTCGTCACGAGAAGCTGATCGAGTTCATAGGGCGCAATTACGAGGCCGACGCCGCCGGATGCTGGTTTTTTCAGAATGGTCCCCAGCGCGTGTATGTCGAACTCGAACTCGCGCCCTGGATTTGGCGCCTGGATGAAGACGGGTCGGCTTGGACGCACACCGGCCAGCCAGCGCGGGTGCAGCGCTGTTGGGTCGATGAAAAGGGGCGCTTGTATCTTGAAACCGACCTGGGCTTCGGCCTGGTGCACAGTCTGGATATGGTGCAGGCGGCCGAAGCCGTGGAAAGCGGTCTGTGGGTGCCGCAGCCGATGGCGGCCCACGAGATGCCGGTCCGCTTTGCCTATGTAAGCAGCCCCGCCCTACACAGGCCGGGAGCACCCCAGGAAAAAGCCGGCGTGTAGCCGGCTTTGAGAAGGGCAGCCAGTCGAGCTTGATTACTTGCTGGCCGTCGTCTCTTCCGTCTTGGGAGCTGCAGGCTCCGCAAACTTGCCGCCCGACTTGCCTGTGAGATAAACCACCGCGCGCGCGAGTTCAATGTCGGAGAAGTCGCCGCCGCCTTGTGCGCCCATCGCACCTTTGCCCTTGAGGACCGACTGCCAGAGCGCATCAAAGCCGGTTTTGAGTCGAGGGGCCCAGCCAGCGACATCACCGAGCTTGGGTGCGCCGGCCGCCCCCGCGTTGTGACAGGCCGCGCACTGGGCGTTGTAGACCTCTTCGCCGGCCTTCAGGGGCCGGTTGGCATCGCGGATTTCGACCACACCAACTTTGCGGATGCGCTCGGCTACGGCACGCTCCGAATTGTCAGCGCCGGCCGAAGGCGTGGGCGCTGACACCACGAAGTACACCAAAGCAATGATGGCAAAGACCGGAACCACGAAGGAGTAGAGGACAGTCAGTAGCAACTGGCCTGGGGTTTTGACCGGGCCAGTGTGGCCTTCTTCGTGGGCCGAGTTAGGGTCATTAGCGCTCATGGCGTCCTCGAAAACTGTTCGAAAAAAAGTGGCCGACCCCGACAGATCGGCAACTCGTAATTATAGACCGCCCCCCGCTCAAGCCGGTTCGTCGCAGCAGGCCCTGCAGGACCGACTGCTAGAATCCTGCGTTCGCGCTCGCTACCTGACGGCGCGGTACAGCGTGCGGCTGTAGCTCAGTGGATAGAGTATTGGCCTCCGAAGCCAAGGGTCGCTGGTTCGATTCCAGCCAGCCGCGCCAAGAATCAATAACTTACGACGCGCAACGCGTCCGAGAAGTGAGCCGCCGACCACCGGTTGGTGGTCAAAGGTGGTCAAGAGGTGGTCAGAGCGCAGAACCGCTCTCTCAACCTAAATCATTGTGCCCGATCCGTGGCCAAGCGTTGCCGCGCCCCTTGCCGATGGTGCGTAAACAGCGGCAAATTCTTCTTGCGCTTTTTCTCACCGGTCTGACCCCCACCGTGCCCCCACCCCCGCCTACAGGCCATCGACCCGGCAGTCCCCCAATCACTGTTTTGCACAGATCATCAAAAAATCGGGGCATCTTTGTCTAACGATGGACATCAGGGTAGTGTGCGCATACAGAGTGGCGTCGCTGGTCTATACGGATCAACAGGGCGATGGTGGCTCCCCCACCCCCTAAGGACTTTTCCCGATCAGGGCCCCCTAGGGGTCCCCACCCCCGCGAATCCTGTGAATGGGACCCATCGCCGCCCTTGCACTCAAATCTGCTCGAACGAGGGGGTACTGGCCGGATTGACGAGTGAAATGTAGACTCTGGGTCTATGAAGGTTCTGATCCGTCTCCTGCTGCTTTTGCTGCCGCTGGTCTCCGCAGCGCAGTCTCAACTGCTACCGTGTCCTGTTAGTGGGTACAAGCACAATTGTTTTGGCTCTGTGACTTTCGGCAATGCAAGGTATGTCGGTGAGTTCCGGGATGGCAAGCAAAACGGGCAGGGGACATGGACTCATCCGAATGGCGCGAAGTATGTCGGTGAGTACCGGGATGGCAAGCAAAACGGTCGGGGGACATGGACTCATCCGAATGGCGAGAAGTACGTCGGTGAGTTCCGGGATGGCAGGTTCCACGGTCAAGGGACGCTCACCAGCGCCAATGGCGAGAAGTACGTCGGTGAGTGGCGGGATGACAAGCGCGGCGGTCAGGGAATTGAATACCGTGCGGACGGGAGCATCAATCGATCAGGCCAGTGGTCAGACGATAACTTAGCCCAGCCCTTTGCGCTTGATAGAAGCCGTTTTCCCTTTGGTGGACCGTCACAAGCGGCTGCTCCAGCGACCGACACAGCAAGAGCAGAGAGAGACCGCTTAGCTGCTGAGGCTGAGGTTGCCCGACTCAGGCAGAGGGAACTTGAGCAAAGACTAGCGTCAGAAGCCCAAGAGCGCGAGAGGCAGGCAGCAGAAGTTGAAGCTGTGAGGCGCAGGCAGCAAGAACTAGAGGCCCAACTGGCTGCGCTCCAGTCCCAGCAAGCATCGCGACCGCCTGCTCAAGCAGCGGCTGTTCGCAATCAGCGCCGTGTGGCTTTGGTCATCGGAAATGCCGCCTACAAGGTCAGCCCGCTTGAGAACCCCGTCAATGACGCCACAGATGTCGATCAGACCCTGAGGCAGCTTGGCTTTCAGACCACACTGGTTCGAAATGCGACTCTAGGACAGATGCGCGAGGCCACCCGCCGATTTACTGAACAACTCCAGACGGCCGATGTGGCGCTAATTTACTTTGCCGGGCACGGGATAGAGTCAAAAAGTAAGAACTACTTGATTCCGGTCAATGCGGACCTGAAGTTTGAATACGAACTTGATGATCAGGGGTACAACGCCGGCCAGTGGCTTGAGATGCTCGAATCAATCAAGTCCAGCAATTCAGAGCGGGTAAACATCGTCATCCTTGATGCCTGCCGTAACAACAGCTTGATTGGCGCAAGAAGCCTTAGCAGGGGATTGGGCAGGATGGACGCGCCGACAGGCACTTTCTTGGCCTACTCTACCGCCCCGGGCAAGGTGGCAGCCGATGGAGCCCGAGGCCAGCG
>VGHR01000029.1 GCA_016868205.1 Betaproteobacteria bacterium | reverse complement strand
CGATGCGGACGCCCTCAATGCAATCGCCGAACAGACCCAACTGCGACTTGAGCTCCAGCAACGCTCGACTCGGCCAACCCTGATCACACCCCATCCGCTGGAAGCGGCGCGCCTGCTCGATTGCCCCGTCTCCGAGGTGCAAGCCGATCGCATCGCAGCGGCCCGGGCGCTCTGCGAGGCCTTGTCTTGCACCGTTGTCCTCAAGGGCTCAGGATCGGTGATTGCATCACCGAATGTCCCCCCCGTCATCAATCCCACCGGCAATGCTCTGCTGGCCACCGCCGGCACGGGTGATGTGCTGGCCGGGCTGATTGGCGCCGCGCTGGCGGGTGGCCTGACTGCGCACGAGGCCGCCTGCCTGAGCGTCTTTCGACACGGCCGGGCGGCCGAAATCTGGGCCCAGCTCAAGCCCGGGCAAGCCTTGGTCGCCAGCGACCTGTTGGGCCATTGAAGCGGGTTCAAGGCAAGGCCATGACCAGCAACTGAAGCAAAAGCATCAACACGGCGGGCGACACATCCACGCCGCCGATCAATGGAATCGCGCGCTGCAGGGGCGCCAACAAGGGTGCCATTACGCGGCTCAAGCTCATGTGAAGGACCGATCCGGGCTGCACCCAAGACAGGACGACCAAGCCCAGCAGCAAAAGACTCCAGGTTTGCAAGGCGGTTTTGCAAAGGAAGGCCAGCGCCATCCCGGGCAGGGCGCCCATCCAAGACCGGGCGGCCCCCAGCCACATCAAGACCAGGGCATAGACCGCGCACAAAAGCACAGCCGCCAGCAAGCTGCCCCAATCCAGGCGTCCCTTGGCCATGCCCCGCGGCATCCATCGCCTCAGCGGCTGGACCAGCCAGTCGGTCAGCGCCATCACTAACAAGCCTGGCTGCACCCGCATA
The DNA here is from genome assembly GCA_016868205.1 of Betaproteobacteria bacterium. Classification (GTDB taxonomy): domain Bacteria; phylum Pseudomonadota; class Gammaproteobacteria; order Burkholderiales; family Burkholderiaceae_C; genus Polaromonas. The sequence goes on along the minus strand of VGHR01000029.1, from coordinate 29,745 downwards.
TTGAGCCGCAAGCCGTTCATCCAGGCGCGCAGCAGCGCCGCGCCAACCAGACACTGCAGCACCAGTTCAACCAGAACATGCACGATCGCCATGGGTCGCCCTACCCTAACGACGCGGCCGCTTGCCCGACTTGCGCCCCACCTTGGACGCAGCCTTCTTGACGGCAGTCTTGATCGCTTGAATCGAAGCTGCCGGGACGATAGCTGTTATCGACTTCTTGCCGCGCTTGGCAGTTCGACCCGCCGCCTCCTCGGTCTTGCCTCGTCCGCGGCCGCCAGCAGACTTGCGTCCCTGCGACTCCTCGGCAGCGCGTTCGCGACCGGGCCGCGACGAAACCTCCTGCCCCTCGTCGACAAGCCTGAAATCAATACGGCGTCCGTCCAGGTCGACCCGGCTGACCTGCACCCGCACCCGGGTTCCAATGGCATAGCGTATGCCGGTGCGTTCGCCACGCAATTCCTGCCTCGCCTCGTCGAATCGAAAGTATTCGCCACCGAGCTCCGTGATATGCACCAGTCCCTCGACATACATGGCATCGAGGGTCACGAAGATTCCAAAGCCGGTGGCGGCCGAGACAATGCCGGAAAACTCCTCGCCCAGATGCTCGCGCATGTACTTGCATTTGAGCCACGCCTCGACATCGCGACTGGCTTCGTCAGCGCGACGCTCATTGGCGCTGCAGTGCAAGCCTGCAGCCTCCCAGGCCCGTTGTTCAGCCGAGGAAGTCCCCCGATCCATGCGCGGGGATGCCGCCGAACGCTCTGCCAGACGCTTGGCCAACTTGGCCTGCGCCTCACCCGGTGTGGGCAAGGCCGGCAGTTGGTAGCGCCTGCGCTCCAGGATGGCCTTGATGACCCGGTGCACCAGCAAGTCAGGGTAGCGTCGTATGGGGCTGGTGAAATGGGTGTAGGCCTCGAAGGCCAGGCCGAAATGTCCGCTGTTGATTGGGGTGTAGATCGCCTGCTGCATGGAACGCAGCAGCATGGCGTGGACCTGCTGCGTATCCGGCCGGTCCTTGGTGGCCTCTGCAATGCGCTGGAAATCCCCAGGCCCCGGGCTATCGCCCAGACCCGGGCTCACGCCCATGGCCTTGAGGTAGGCGCGCAAAACTTCCCGCTTCTCCGGCGTCGGCCCCTCATGAACCCGATACAGCCCGGCATGGCCGGCCTGGGCGATAAAGTCGGCCGCACAGACATTGGCGGCGAGCATGGCCTCCTCAATCAGGCGATGGGCGTCATTTCGGGTGCGAGGGATGATTTTTTCGATCCGGCCGACATCGTCACAAACAATCTGTGTCTCGGTGGTTTCGAAGTCAACGGCCCCCCGCTCGCGCCGCGCCTGCAACAAGCCACCATAGACATCATGCAGGCTGAGCAAGTGTGGCAGCAAGGATTTGCGCTGCTGGGCCTGAGGTCCACGGGTATTGGCCAGCACCGCCGCCACCTCGGTGTAGGTCAGCCGGGCGTGGCTGTGCATGACCGCCGGATAAAACTGATAGGCATGGACCTGCCCCTTGGCCGTGATCAACATGTCGCAAACCATGCACAGACGATTGACCGCTGGGTTGAGTGAGCACAGACCGTTGGAGAGCTTTTCCGGCAGCATGGGAATAACGCGCCGGGGAAAATAAACACTGGTCGCCCGGTCATACGCATCGACATCGATGGCACTGCCCGTCTCTACATAATGACTGACATCAGCGATGGCCACCAGCAGCCGCCATCCCTTGCCGCGTCCGACTCGGGCAGGCTCACAATAGACCGCATCGTCGAAATCGCGCGCATCCTCGCCATCGATCGTGACCAGCGGCACATCGGTCAAATCGATACGCTCGCGCAAATCACCCGGCCGTACCTTGTCCGGTAGCGATCGGGACAGGGCCAGGGCTTCATCGCTGAACTCATGCGGGACCCCATATTTGCGCACCGCAATCTCGATCTCCATGCCCGGATCATCAATCTCGCCCAGCACCTCGCGCACCCGCCCCACCGGTTGACCAAACAGGGCTGGCGGTTCGGTCAACTCGACCACCACGACTTGCCCCACCCGCGCCGCACCAATTGCATGCTTGGGGATCAGAACATCCTGGCCATAACGCTTGTCCTCGGGCGCCACAAGCCAGACACCGCCTTCCTGCAGCAAGCGCCCGATGATGGGATGAGGCGAGCGCTCGATGATTTCGGTCACCCGACCCTCGGGCCGTCCCTTGCGGTCGTGACGGACGATACGCGCCTTGACCCGATCCCGATGCAATACCGCCCGCATTTCGTTGGGAGGCAAATAAATGTCAGGCTGGCCGTCGTCGCGCTGCACGAAGCCGTGCCCATCGCGATGACCAAACACGGTACCCTCAAACTCGATGAGCAGGGCGGCAGGGGTGGAGGCAGGCGTCTTAATGGGGAATCTCTCGCAGTTCGGAATTTTGCAGGGGCTGCCGACCCACGCGGTGCACACAAGAATCTCGCTTCGTCACGGGGGCGGCAACGAACGGGATGGTACACTTTCAGGTGTTGCCCAGGTGGCGGAATTGGTAGACGCACTAGTTTCAGGTACTAGCGCTGAGAGGCGTGGAGGTTCGAGTCCTCTCCTGGGCACCACCGGATTTTGATCATTCTGAAGAAGAAGAACTCAAGAAGAACAAGAACAAGTCAGCCGCTGATGCGTCAGCGGCTTTTTTGCGCCTGAAAAAGATCAGGGCCTCTGCCTAAACGGGCAAAGCCAACAAGTCATGGCCCTCAGCACCCACAATGTGTGCCTGAGTGAACTGGCCAACCTTGAGCGTCTTGCTGATCTTCTGCGGCGGCAGCAAGCGCACCACGCCGTCGATCTCCGGCGCATCTGCATAGCTTCGCCCCACAGCGCCCTTGCGCCCCTGCGCTGGGGCGGCGTCAACCAACACTTGCATGGTGGCGCCCACGCGCTCGCTGAGCTTGGCGCTGGAGACCTCTTCGGCCACCGCCATGAAACGCTCGCGTCGGGACCGCCGCAGCGCATCAGGCAACTGATCCGGCAACTCGTTGGCACTGGCGCCGCGCACCGGGCTGTAGGCAAAGCACCCGGCACGGTCGATGCGGGCCTGCCGCATGAAGTCCAGCAAATGTTCGAATTCGGCTTCCGTCTCCCCCGGAAAACCGGCAATGAATGTGCTGCGCACCACCAGTTGCGGACAACGATCGCGCCAACGCGACAGACGCTCGAGGTTACGCTCGCCGCTGGCCGGCCGCTTCATACGCCGCAGAACATCCGGGTGGCTGTGCTGAAAAGGTACATCCAAATACGGCAAGACCAGGCCATCGGCCATCAGGTCGATCAAATCGTCAACGCTCGGATAGGGGTAGACATAATGCAAGCGCACCCAGGCGCCAAACGGCGCGGCCAATTCACCCAGGGCGCGGACCAGCTCGAAGGTCCGGGTCTTGACTGGACGCCCCGACCAAAAGCCCATGCGGTATTGCAAGTCAACGCCGTAAGCCGAGGTATCCTGACTGATCACCAGTAACTCACGAACACCGCCCTCAAAAAGTGCCTGCGCCTCCTTGAGCACATCGCCCACCGGCCTGGAAACCAGATCACCTCGCATGGATGGAATGATGCAAAAGGTGCAGCGATGGTTGCACCCCTCGCTGATTTTTAGATAGGCATAGTGCCTGGGCGTCAACTTGACGCCTGCCGGCCCCAGGGGCTGCGGGACCAGATCGAGAAAAGGTTCGTGCGGCTTGGGCAGGTGCCGATGCACCGCGTCCATGACTTCCTGGGTGGCATGCGGCCCGGTGACCGCCAACACGCTGGGGTGCAGGCTGCGCACCAAATTGCCCCCGGCCTCGTCGGTCCGCGCGCCCAGGCATCCGGTCACAATCACCCGCCCGTTTTCAGCCAAGGCCTCGCCGATGGTGTCGAGGCTTTCCTTGACCGCCTCGTCGATAAAACCGCAGGTATTGACCACCACCAGATCAGCTCCTTCGAAAGTTTTGGAGGTCTGATAGCCCTCGGCACTCAAACGGGTCAGGATGAGTTCCGAGTCGGTCAGGGCCTTGGGGCAGCCCAGGCTGACAAATCCCACCCGAGGTGCTTGAGCGCTCGGGACTGGCGCGGCGGTTTGCACAATATTCGACATCGCGCGATTGTCTCAGACGCACGCAAGCGCGAAACGGACCAGGGCCGGTCCCCGCTCAGCGCCGAAACGGATCCAAGCCCTGATGCCCGTCGACCACCTTGCCGAGCAGGGCCACCAAATGCTTCCGCTCCTGGGCATCGAGCGGCGCGAGCAAACGCCGCTGCGTCTTGGCCGCGCCACGCTTGACTTGAGCGACCACCGCGCAACCTGCCGATGTGACCCACAGGCGCTTGCGCCGGCGATCATGCTCATCGGGCTGCCTTCGAACCCAGCCCTTGGCCTCCAAGCGCCCGATGACTGACCCTGAGGTGGCCGCATCAAATGCCACCCGGGCCGACAAGGAAACCTGATCCTGTCCGGGCTCATCCATCAGCGCGTTGAGCACCGCAAATTGCACGGGGGTGATGTCAGCATCAGCAGATTCCTCCATGAAGAGGGCCATCGCGATCTGGTGGGTGCGGCGGATGAGGTGGGCCGGCGCTTTTCTGAAGTCATAGCTCTTAACCATAGGCGCAAGTTTAAGTGGCCCGAGCGGTCTGCCGCTGTCCCGATCGACGATTCGACAAACCCGGGGAAAAGCTGTTCAAATCCCAGATACCGACTTGGCTGCCCCGACCCCTTGCACACCATGAAATACACCCACCCAGCCCCCGATCCCGTCGTCGCGCCGGTTCGCGGCTCAGACTTGCAGTTTCCCGTTCATCGCATCTACTGCGTCGGCCGCAACTATGTTGAGCATGCCAAAGAGATGGGATTTTCGGGGCGGGAGGCTCCCTTCTTCTTTCTCAAACCGGCCGATGCCCTGGTGGTGGTTCCGACCGGCACGATCGGAAGTATTCCCTACCCGAGCCTGACCCAGAACCTGCACCATGAAATCGAGTTGGTGGTCGCTATCGGCCGAGGGGGGCGCCACATCCGTGCCGCGCAGGCCCACGAGCACATCTTCGGATACGCCGTCGGACTCGATATGACGCGTCGAGATCTGCAAAACGAAATGAAAAAGCAGGGACGCCCCTGGTGCATAGGCAAGGCCTTTGACCATTCGGCTCCGATGGGGCCGATCACCCCGGCTAAACAGGTGGCAGACATCGAACAAGCCGGGATTTATCTGACCGTCAATGGTCAGGACCGGCAACGCAGCCAGATCAGCAAGCTGATCTGGAATGTCGCCGAGACCATCGAACACCTCTCCAGCGCCTGGGACCTGCAACCCGGCGATCTGATCTTCACCGGCACACCCGAGGGCGTGGCTGCGGTTGTTGCCGGCGACCTGATGGAAGGTGGCATCGACGGACTGGGTGCCCTTGAGGTCCGGGTGAGCTGAGCCGCGATGCAAGCCAGGGGCGCAAGATGATCCTAGCAGGCCGGGGGATCCAACACTGCCGGCTGTGCGGAGCCCCGGTCGTTTACCGCCTCCCCGACGATGGGGATACCCGTGAGCGCGCCGTCTGCACAGCCTGCCAGACCATCCACTACGAAAATCCGCTCAATGTTGTAGGTACGGTGGCCTGGTGGGGCGAGCAGGGAGAACAGGTTCTCCTGTGCAAGCGCAATATCGAGCCCAGACGAGGCAAGTGGACTCTGCCGGCCGGATTCATGGAACTCGGTGAAACCACGGCCCAGGGGGCGGCGCGAGAAACTGACGAAGAGGCCGGAGCCAGCATAGAAATGCAGGATCTTTTTACCGTGATGAATGTCGTCAGGGTGGGCCAGGTTCATCTGTTTTACCGCGCCCGACTGCTCAGCACGCATTTCCAGCCCGGCCACGAAACCCAGGAAGCCCGGCTTTTCAGCGAAGACACCATCCCCTGGGACGAAATTGCTTTTCGTACCGTGCGCGAGACACTGGAGCGCTACTTTGACGACCGACGCCGTGGGGTCTGGGGTGTGCACACGATCGACATTGCCTAGAGCCTTGGCCCGGAGCGACCGGGCATAAAACCGCGGCGAATTGCACGGCTCAGCCTCCAAGCTGTTTGCACTTGCCGGTGTATTTGAAGCGCTGCAGTTTGCCCTGCACCGGTACATCGTTGTAGGCCGCCAGCTCGATCGAGCCGCGCTCGATCAGCAGACTGGTCTCCTGTCCGCTCGCCCGGTGACGCCGGCGTGCGCCCAGCTGAGTCGAGGAAGTCAAATTCTTGCCTTCATACTCTTCGGTGACCAGCGTGCTCACCCGCATCTCGAAGGGTTTGGGACCCAGGACGGTAAAGTACAGGTGCTTGCCGATGACCTGTAACTCGATGGCGACCCGCGTCGCGGTGGCCTTGCCCTCCGCATCGGCGAACTTGCCCTCCACCTCACACTGCAGCTTGATCGGCTGGGCCTGGGCCAATGTGAATGTGGCCACCATCGACAAGCCGATCAGAAAAAAACGCATCTGCCGCATGGAAACACCTCCGTCAGACACTTTAGCAAAGGGGGCCCGTCTCCAGGGGAGCCGCGCGCCGGGACAGACCACCGACAATAAAGCAATGACCGTGACCCTCAACCACGACATCATCGATTCTGCTCCGGTGCCTGCGGCCACGGTGGTCGTGCTCCGCGATGGCATTGAGGGTCTGGAGGTTCTGCTGGTCAAGCGGCACAGCCGCTCAGAAGTGCTGGGCGGGGCCTATGTTTTTCCCGGCGGCAAGCTCGACGAACAAGACTGCCAGGTCATGCCCTCGCAACTCGACCATACGCCGCAGGAGCTGTGCCGTGCGTTGGGGCAAGACGATCTGGACACGGCAAGTGCCTGCGGCCTGTATGTGGCCGCGCTCAGGGAGACCTTCGAGGAATGCAACCTGCTGCTGCACTCCATGCGGTCCCGCGCCAGCGCCCAGGCCGCCTCGCTGCGGCGGCAGCTCGGTCAGGGCCAGGGCTTTCTGGCGGGCCTGCAGGCCCTGGGATTGATGCCTTTACAAACCCGGCATCTCGTACCCTGGTCGCGATGGATCAGTCCACCGATGCCGAGCATGAGCAAGCGCCGCTTCGACACCCGTTTTTTCATGGCCCTGGCCCCCGACGGCCAGCAGGCGCAACATGATGCGCGTGAGATCACCGAAACCCGCTGGATCAAACCGGCCGACGCCATCCGGGCCTACTGGGACAAGCGCATGATGCTGGCCAATGTGCAATTGATCACCCTGATGGAGCTCTCGCGCATCACCAGCGCCCCGGATGTTTTAGCAATCGGTCGGCGGCGCAGGCCGCCCCTCATCCGGCCCGAGCCCTTCGATATCGACGGCCAGCGGGTGGTTTGCTACCCCGGGGATCCCAGTCACAGTCAAAAGCAGTCCGCTTGGCACGGACCGACCCGCATGACCTTCCGCAACGGACGCTTCGAGCCCGAGGGGGGCCTGCAAGCCCTTTTGGACGCCTGAACACCCCGCTGGGAAGGCTTGACTTGAACCATGCCTGCCTCTGGAGACTAAGTAAAAACCCGCAGCAATAAGCCGAACTATTGCGTCGCAACAACATTTCAGGGCAAACCATAGCAGCAGACGGGCTTCAATCCGGTAATCTCCCACCCGCAGAACGTTGATTCCTGCGATCTGCGTTTTCAATCCCTCTGACTTAAAAGGTAGTCTCATGAAAGTTGTGATCTCCGCCATCATCGCCGCCTTCGCATTCATCTCCGTGCCCGCTCTGGCCGCCGCCGACAAGATGGCCCAGAAAGTGGACTGCAAGGACGCCAAGAACAAAGACCACGCTGACTGCAAGAAGAAGTAATTCTTCCAGCTATCGTTTGAAAGCCCGCTCTCGAGCGGGCTTTTTCATGGGGGGTGCGAGCGCCATACCTCACAGCCTTTGGCGCGCTTGCTTGAGTCGGTCTTCGAGGTAGGCCGCGTAAAAGTCCGGCTGATAGGTGCCCTCCATGCGCTCGGCCACCTCGCGTCCACCCGGACCGAAAAACAGCACGGTGGGCGCGAGCTGAACTCTCCAGCGCCGAACCACTTCCTCATGGACCGTGGCCACCGACTGAAAATCCCGAACCCCGGTTTGGCTGTGCATATCGATCTGCACCACAGCCTGGCCCTGGGCCAACATCGGGAGTAGGTAACTGCGCCGCACCCGCTCGCAGTAGACACAAGCGTGCAGACTGACCAGCACAAGCAGCGGCTGCCTGCGCTGCACGGCTGAAGCCAGCTCCGATCCCAGATCGCGCGAAGGCGGCAAGGCCGCAACTTGCGCGCCCAGTTGCTGCTCGCCCCAAAGAAGTCCTGGGAGCACAATCAAGGCGCGCCGGCTTGCGTCCCAGGCGCGCATATCAGTCCTCAACAGCAATCTGCGTGCATACAGAACGGCAAAGCGTCACCACCTGCTGGTTGATGATTCGGTAATAAATTTGCGTCCCCTCCCGCCGCTTGCCCAGCACTCCGGCCTGGTAGAGCGTGTTGAGGTGTTGGGACATATTGGGCTGGGTGGTGTCAACTTCTGCCAGCAACTCGCTGACATTTTTCTCGCCGTGGCACAAGCTGCTGATGATGCGCAGACGCATGGGGGCGGCCATCAGCCGAAATACTTCGGCGGCCTTTTCGAACACCGCTTCGGACTGCTCCAAGAGCAAGTCCTTATCGGACAGAACAGAGGATCGGGCCATGACTGCGTGCCTTTGGGAGTGCGGTCACTATTGTGCGGCAAAGACAAAAACAGGCCCGGCCAGAACCTAGCCCGCATAGCCCGGATTGGGTAACGCACCGATGATGCGCGGCGTATTGAGTGTGCGGGTGCGGACACCACCGCCCTGGGCCTTGAGCCACTGCTCCACCACCTCCCAGACCTGCCTGTGTCCCGCGCGCCTGGCGTCCTCAGCCACTGGGGCCCAGCCAGCCACCTTGTAGCGCCGGGTGGCATCGATCAATTGCCCACCCAGTCGCATATCGCTGATGCGGCGCCCCATCGGGGCCGTGGGATCGCAGGCGTAGGTCAATCCACCGACACGCACCATATCACCGCCCTGCTGGTAGTAGGGATCGGGATTGAAGAGGTTGTCACCCACATCCTCCAGGACGGTCTTGATCATCTCGCCGCTCATCTCGCTGACCGTGGCAAAAGAATAAGTGGTGGCGGTCATGTCCATCAGCCATTCGCGGGTGATCTCCTGGCCCGGCAGAAGTGTGGTTCCCCAGCGGAAACCAGGGGAAAACGCGATTTGAGCATCCTGCACATCGAGCAGGGCATCGACCAGCACCTGATCGCCCGTGCCATTGAAGTTACCCCGACGATAGAGCAACCCCTCGGTGACGCCGAGACGCTCGGACAAGCGCGCCTCGTAGGGGGCGCGAATCCGGTTGATCAGGGCATCCATCTCTTTGTCAGCCGGCAGCACATTGGAGAAAACCGGCAACAGGTGATAGCGGAAATCGCTCACCTTGCGGTCCTTGATCTCCAGGTCCAGTACCGCCAAAAATTTTGCGTTGGACCCCGCATTGGTGACGATGGTTTTCCCACCCTTGTTGGACACCAAGGTGGCCACCGGCATCCCGTCGTGGGTATGGCCTCCCATGATGGCATCAATGCCGGAAACTCGGCCGGCCATCTTGAGGTCGACATCCATGCCGTTGTGGCTGAGCACCAGCACCACCTGGGCGCCTTGGCTGCGCGCCTGGTCCACCATGGCCTGCATGTTCTGGTCCTGAATGCCGAACTCCCAATCGGCCACCATGTAGCGCGGGTTGGCAATGGGCGTATACGGAAAGGCCTGGCCGATGATGGCACAGGGCACCCCATTGATCTGCCGGATAACGTAGGGCTTGAACACCGGGTCGCCGAAGTCGGTGGTCTTGATGTTCTGGGCTACGAAATCAATCTTGCCCGCAAAGTCTTTCTCGATGATCTCCTTGACCCGCTCCATGCCCAAGGTGAACTCCCAGTGGCCGGTCATGACATCGACCCCGAGCAGCTTGCACGCGTCGACCATGTCTTGGCCCTGGGTCCACAGGGAGGTCCCCGAGCCCTGCCAGGTGTCGCCGCCGTCGAGCAGCAAGGACCCGGGACGGCTGGCCTTCATCCGCTTGACCAGCGTGGCCAGGTGCGCAAAGCCACCGACCTTGCCGTAGCGCCGTGCAGCATTTTCGAAATCGAGGTAACTCAGGGCATGTGCCTGCGCCGAACCCCGCGGAACGCCAGCGACCTTGAGCAGATGCTCGCCGACCAGATGCGGCAACTGCCCACGCATACTGCCGATGCCCAGGTTGATGCTCGGCTCGCGGAAATAAACAGGCTTGAGCTGGGCGTGGCAATCGGTCATATGCAGGAACGAGACCTGCCCGAACCGAGGTAAGTCGTAGAGCACCTCCCCGGCCTTGGCGGCATCGGCCTGACCGTGTCGCCCCAGGGCCATGCCGGCCACCGAGGCCGCGCCAAGAACTTGCAAAAATTCGCGCTTACTAAGGTTCACCTACATGACCTGCCGCTGAGAGCTGAGGCTGAAAAAACCCGGCCTAAAGCCGGGTGCCGAGCGCTTACTTGTTGACCGGAGAATTGGGGTCCAACAAGAGCGCCACCACATGCCGCACCTGCGCCTCGGTCAATACGCCCGCATGGCCGGTACGCGGCATATTGGAGCAGGCGTTGTAAGCCTTGGAGTTCCAGATCTTGCCCCAGGTGTACTCGACGATGGCCTTGGACGCAGGATCGCTGGGGTCCTTGACGCCGCGCAACTTGCCGTAGTTGTAAAGGCTGGGGCCCAGGGTGCCGAAGGAAATCTCCTCCTTGCTGATCTGATGGCAGTTGTAGCAATTACCGCCATTGGCCCTCGTCGCATTATCGGTCCAGGTCAATCCACGGCCGCTCTGCGCGATAGACTCACCCTGCCTCCAGTCGCCCAGGAACTTGCCATCCGAAGGCCATTTGATGGCCTTGAAGTTGGCCTCTTCGATGCGTTTGGCAGTCTTTTCATCGAGCGGCTTGCCCGTTGAATCGGCTTGGCTGCACAGCCGGTTGGTCTCATCCGTGGCCAGCAGACGGTCCACCCCGGCAATACCCTCGCCGCGAAAAGAGGCCTTCACAATGCCATCGGTCATGGCATCGAGTTCGGCCGAGGAGGGCAGGCCAGCGCAGCCAGCGATCAGGGTCATCGCTGCCACAGCGGGAGCCATGGCGATGCTTTTTTTGAATTTCATGCGCGACTCCTCAACGTTTTATAGCGGGGACCACCGAAGCGGCGCCCTTGGCGTTAACGCCAAGATAGGTAGACAAGGCAATCGTGGCGTCGCTGGCAAATCCCGGATAGGGAAAGCGTTGCTGGCGGTAGCAGTCGTTCAGGCGCAGCTGCATGCTCCACATCTGGCCATTGGAGACTCGGTAGGCTGGCCAAGCCGCAAAGCCCACCCCATCGCCTGGATTCTTGGTCAGCACGGGCAGATCCTGCAAGCGAATGCGCTTACCCTCTTCACCATGGCAGGAGGCGCACGAAAAGTCGTGCGTGCCACCACGCTGGAAAAACAAGCGCTTGCCCACCTCATAAAACACCCGTTCGGTCGCCTGGCTCTGCGGCAAATTGAAGCGCATACCCTTTGATTCGGCCGCAATCCAGGTGGCCAGGGCGGTGACATTGGCCATCTCCCCGCGACCAAAAGGCGTCTTACTGATTTCGGCTTCGTTGAAGCCCTGCAAGGTGGACATGCAAGTGACGATGCGTGATTCCAGATCCTGCATCCGCTGGGTATCGGCAAAGAATCGCGGCAACTCGACGAAAGCGCCTTTGACCACGCCGGGCCCCTTGCCCAGATCGCATTGCTCCAGGGAGGCCGCCTTGGGACCGCGCTTGCGCTTCCAGAGGTCTTCGCCTCGGGCCTCGAACAGTTCAGCCGGGTTGCCATCCTGCAGCATGGCCCGGTATTCATCGATACCCTGGCTGGCCGACTTCTGGGCCAGGGCCGGCGAACAGGCCAGCACCAGAGCCCAACACAGATGTCTTGCTTTTGTCACGGTCTCCTCCTTGTGGTCGCTCAGATGGATTCGCGGCGCCCGCCGCCCGGCTCGAATCAGGACACCGTGGCCTCGTCGGTCCGGGTCTCGCCCTTGTTGTCCTTCCAGGTGATGCTGACTTTGTCACCGGCTTTGGCGCCCTTGATGGTGAACTGCAAGAACGGATTCTTGGACACCGCCGGTCCCCATTCAGCCGTCATCACCGGCTTGCCATTGAGAGAGGCGGTGACATCCTGGATGAACCAGGCGGGAACCAGTTTGCCGGCTGCATCGCGTCGCTGCCCGGTCTCCATTTCGTGACTCATCAACACACGCACGGTGGCCTTGCCGCCCGAAGCCTGGGCGCGTATACGCATCGGATCTGCCATGATGAAACTCCTGGTAGGTAAATATTTGCGTGATCAATACGGTTGGCTCATCAGCCGCCGCAGCCGCCAAGCGTGACCTTGACTTCTTTTTTGCTAAAGAGCGCGCGGCCATCGTTCATGATGGCCACAGCGAAGACATCCGATGACTGGCCCATCTTGGCCCGCGTCATGAAACTGGCATCGATTGCATCGTTGACCTTAAACATCGCGACCAGCACATTGGGGTTCTTCTCGACCAGGATCAGCAGATCCCGAACGCCCGAGAGGTTGGTGCTTACGCCCAGAGGCACCACAGCGCCGTTTTCAGCGATGTCCGGCCCGGTGAGCGTGACCTCCTTGCTCTCGACCAGGGCCGATCCCCCGACGGCCCTGATGGCCTCCTGAACGGTTTTGGCTTCAAAAGCATTCTTGTTGAAAGCCAGCGCATATTGCGGATAGCCGGCAGCAGCCAGCAAGCCTGCAAGAACAGCGCCTTGCTCGAGGGTTTCGCGACGGGTTGACATTGCACTTCTCCTAGAGTTGAGGGGACGACCGGGACTGCGTGCAGCCCGCGACCTCATCGGCCAGCCCCGCGTGAAATCCATTCGGCCAAGACCTTGGCGTCGGCTTCAGGCAAATTTTGTGCCGGCATAGGGATGGAGCCCCAAACGCCGACACCGCCTTGCCGTATTTTGCCAAGCAAATAGTCGGTCTTGCCCGGGTGTTTACGCGCAATCTCGACCATACTGGGTCCAAGGAGCTTGCGGTCCATACCATGACAGGCGGTGCAGGTGTGCCTGGCCAGCAGGGCCGCGGCCGCCTTGTTGGCGGAGGTCTCCGGCTTGACGGCCTCCGCACGCGAGGCCGGGGCTGCGCCCGCCGGCACCGAGGCCAACTGACGCGCCTCGGGCCGGGTGGTGTCGGCGCCACGCTGAGGGCCCACGAGGCGGTTTTGCTCCTGCAGGTTGCCATGCGCATTGCGCGCATAGTCCGGCAGCAGGGAGGCCAACTTAGGCTCGGCGGCGCAGTCTTTCATGCACAGGGCGTTGAGCGCATCGGGCTTGCCCTGGCTCCCGAACTCTAGTCCCGGCCACATGGCATGGCGCGCACTCATGCCCTTGCGATTGGGCATACGCTGCTGCACTTCAGCGATATTTTTGTCGGACAAAACAAACGAGTCAGGCACCACATTGGCCAAATTGAGCATGAAGGCCGTAACGGCGAACACCTCCTCCGTGCTCAAGGTTTTGGGGGCATTCCAGGGCATGGCCCGGTTGATGTAGTCCCATAGGGTCGAGACCGTGGGCACCTTCATCATGGTGGTCCGTCCGGGGTAGTCGGAGCGCTCCAGATTGGCGACCCTGCCGATCTTGATGTCCTGCGCCGTCGTACCCCCGATCAGGGGCGAAAACACTTCGTTGGACTCACCGAAGATGCCGTGACACTGGGCGCATTTGGCCTCCCAGACCTCCTGGCCTTTGGCGACGGAACCGGCACCAGCGGGCAAGCCCTTGAAATCGGGTCGGACATCGATGTCCCACTTGGCCACTTCTTTGTCCGTCGCGGGCCGGCCGATGCCCGGAAAGGAGGAAGACTGCGCCCAGCCCAGTCCACAGACCATCCAGGCCAGAACTATCCATAGAACCCTAGGAGAGCTGGACATTTTTCACCTCTCCGCTTTCCTGCACCAGCCACGACTGAATGGCATTGTTGTGATAGATCGATCGCGTGCCCCGCACTTCGCGCAGTTGCCGATAGGTGGGCTGCACATAGCCGGCGTCGTCCTGCGCCCGACTCTGAATGAGGGCCGGTTTGCCATCCCATACCCAATCGATATTGAACCGGGTCAGGGACTTGGACAGCACCGGGGTCTGCAAGCGAGCGCTGCGCCAATTGCGCCCGCCGTCAACCGATACATCCACGCGTCGAACCTTGCCACGGCCCGACCAAGCCAGGCCGGTGATGTTGTAGTAGCCCTTGTCGAGCAGCACCTGCCCGCCCGAGGGTGTAGTCACCACGCTCTTGCATTCCTGGATACTGGTGTATTGCCGATGCGTACCATCGGGCATGAGGTCGATGTAATGGATCGCCTCGTCCTTGGCGCCCCAAGGCATATCGCCCACTTCGATACGCCTGAGGTATTTGACCCAGCTTACCCCCTGCACACCCGGTACCACCAATCGCAAGGGATACCCATTCTCGGGTCGCAGCATCTCGCCGTTCTGACCGTAAGCGACAAACACCTCGCCGGAGTTGACCAGGCTCATCGGAATGGTCCGCGTCATCGAAGAACCGTCGGCTCCTTCGGCCAGTACAAATCTGGCTTTTTTGCGATCGATACCGGCCATGTCCAACAGCGTGATCAAGGGCACGCCTGTGAATTCGCTGCACGAGATCATGCCGTGGGTGTACTGCACGGTGGGCACGGCCACATTGCCCCACTCGACTGCGGTGTTGGCGCCGCACTCGATGAAGTGAAAGCGCGAGACCGAAGGCAGGCGCATCAGTTCGTCCATGGTGAACACCATCGGCGTCTTGACCAGACCGTTGATCATGAATCGGTGCCTGGACGGATCGATGTCCCACCACCCCTGATGATGTCGCTCGAAATGCAGTCCACTGGGGGTGATGATCCCGAACAAGGACTGAAGCGGCGCAAATGAGACAGAAGCCTGCGTGGTCTGCGTCAAACCAGGGCTCTGCCGCCTTTGCACATTGGACTCGTACTGGGAGGGCTTACCGTAACCATCGGTCACCACACCCTGCCCCAGGCCAGTACTGTGCTCGGGGAGGTTCAGAATGTTCGGATCCCCACCCTCGGCAGCGACCGGGTTGCTCTGCGCCAAGGCTGCGGGGGCGGCCAGAGTGGCCGCGGCGGCCGCAAACGCGCTGCGCATGAAATGCCTGCGGCCCGCCTTGGCCTCCGCCCAGACCCTGCTTATGCCCGAGGCATCCAAAAAATTCTCAGGGGCCTTGCGCAGGCGACCCGATTCATCGTGCTGTTGATTTGCCACCGGCAAGTCTCCCTGATCCCTGGCTTTGAAAAGAGCACCGCCATCACCCTGCCCCGGTCTGAGCTCGAAGAAACATCCGTATATTCGGATTAGCTTATTTGTTATTGGACCACGGGCAACAGGCTTTTCGGCGCCGCTCAGCTGCCTCCGAGCCTAGGATTAACCCTAGGCTTCCCCTCGGGCCGGGCCAGCCCAGGGGTTCGCCTGGGGCAAGGCCCGGACGCCGTGGACATCATGCGCGGCCCTGCGGGGCCGCTGTGGGAGAAATCATCTCCGGCGCGAGCTGCGCCACTGCCTGAAAGTGGGTCAGAAAAAACTGACCACTCAACTGATCGAGAAAGTCGCTGCGCCTGAGCCGGTCCATCACCGGCCCCTTGATTTCGCTCAGGTGAAACATCACGCCGGCATGGCGCAGTCGTAAATTGATGGCTTGCAAGCCCTCGAGCGCACTGGCGTCGATGTCATTGATGGCCGAGCACTGCAGCACCAGATGCTTGAGTGCCGGTCGCGACGCCACGGCCTCATTGATCCAGTCCTCCAATGCCCGGATGTTGGCGAAATACAAGCTTTCATCGGGACGCAAGCTCAGCAAGCGCGTACCCACGCTGACCCGATGCCGACGCACATTGCGGAAATGCTCGGTGCCGGCCACAAGCCCCACCTCAGCGATATGAGGCCGGCTGGTTTTAAACAGGAACAGCAGAAGGGAGACCAGTACCCCGCTAAGCAACCCAGCCTCCACACCGTAAGCCAAGGTGACGATCACCGTCACCACGCCAGCGATGAAATCGGCCTTGGAGTAGTACCAGGTTCGCCGGAAGATGCTCAGGTCGACCAGGGAGAGCACCGCCACCACGATGGTGGCCGCCAGCGTGGCCTGCGGCACAAAATACAGCGCTGGGGTCAGCAGTAAAGCGGTCAACAAAATACCCAGCGCAGTAAAGACGCCGGCGGCAGGCGTTTGAGCGCCAGCATCGAAATTGACCACCGAGCGCGAAAACCCGCCGGTCACTGGAAACCCTGCGGTCATCGAAGCGCCCAGATTACTCGCGCCAAGGGCCAACAACTCGCGGTCGGGATCGATGCGCTCCCGGCGTCGGGCGGCCAGGGTTTGCCCGACCGACACCGATTCAACAAAGCCCACCACGCTGATCAGAAAAGCGGCCAAAGCAAGCTCGCGCCACAGCCCTGCATCCCAAATTGGAGCTGTTAAAGGGGGAAGGCCCTGCGGCACCCCCCCAACGATGCGCAAACCCGCCTCGTGCCAGCCGAGCCCACGGGTCAGCAAAGTTGTCAGCGCGATCACGGCCAACGGCGCAGCTCGAGCCAGCGCATCAGACAGACGCGATCCCAACCCGAACCGGATCAAGGTGGGCTTGAGGCCAAGTCGGGCCCACAACAACGCGGCCACCGCACCCAGACCCACCGCGGCGCTCAGTCCGTGCACTTGCTGCCACTGCTGCAGCACACCCCACAAAAGCCCAAAAAAATCGGAGGCTCCGGTCTTGATGCCCAGAATCACCGTGAGCTGGCCCAGGGCGATCAGCAAGGCAGAGGCCATGATGAAGCCCGATGACACCGGGTGGCTCAAAAAGCTCGCCAGAAAACCCAAACGCAACACGCCCATGAGCAGGAGCATGGCGCCCGACAAAAAAGCCAGGGTGATGGCCACGCCCCAGTACTGGGGTGACCCCGGAACCGCATGCTCGACCACGGCGGTGGCGGTCATCAAGGACACCACCGCGACCGGTCCGACCGCGAGAACGCGACTCGATCCCAGCAGGGCATAAAGCAGCAAGGGCACTGTGCTCGCATACAGGCCGGCCACGGGCGGCAAGCCAGCGAGCGAGGCGTAGGCCAGGCTCTGTGGGATGAGCATGAGGGTGACGATCACAGCGGCCAGCAAATCACTGACCAGGGTGCTGCGGTCGTAATGACGCCCCCAATCGAATATCGGCAGCCAGGAACGCAGGCGTTGGAGACCCATGCCCCGCAGCCGTTCAATCAGCGCAGCGCGCAAGCCATCTGCCACAGAGAGGTCGATCGGGCACCGCTGCGGCAATAGGCCAGAACAGGCGCCGGCAAGTGATCCAGTAAATCAGCCATGGCCTGCACCTGCTGCGGCGTGATTTGTCCGGAAACAACGGGCAAGAAGCCCGTCTGCAAGCCGGCGGCCCGCGCGGCCGCCTCAATGGAGGCAAAGGACGGTTGCTGCGGTCCGCCCTCGCCGTCGGGTCGATTGCAGACGATGGACTTGAAGCCCGACTGAGCAAGAGTGGGGATGTCATCGACCGAAATCTGGCCGGCCACTGCAAACTCATCGCTGAGCACCTGATGGGACATGATGGAGCTCCTGTTGCAACTCAAGCGGTCTGAGCCGGCGGTCGATGGCTCAAGCGATCCATGAACTCATAGAGGGCCATGCCAGCCACCATGGCGAGCACGAACACCAGGGCTTTGCCCTGCCCTGCCGCCATGGACACGATGGCAGGGCCCGGACAAAAACCCGCCAGACCCCACCCGGCCCCGAACAGTAGCGAGCCTATCACCAAGGGCTTGTCGATGTCGCGCGACGCCGGCAGATGAAAAGCACCGCCCAACAAGGTGCTCGCGCGCTTGCGCGCGGCGGCAAACGCCAGGACACCCACCGCAATAGCCCCGCCCATGACAAAGGCGAGCGAGGGGTCCCAGAGGCCGGCCAGATCGAGAAAGCCAATGACTTTGCCAGGGTCGGTCATGCCGGCGATCATCAGTCCCCACCCAAAAAGAAGGCCCACCAGAAACTCGATCAAACGATGGGCAGTCAGGTGTTTCATAGCCGGTCCTCTCACAGCAGATGACGAATCAAATAAACGGTGGCAAAGCCCGCAGTCATGAAGCTCAGGGTGGCCACCAGCGATCGCGGTGACAGACGCGACAGGCCGCAAACACCGTGTCCGCTGGTACAGCCCGAACCCAACCGAGTGCCGTAGCCCACCAGCAGCCCGGCAGCCAGCACGGTGAGATACCCGGCCTCGATCCGGGGGGGAGTCAAAAGCTCAGGGGGCGCCACCATGGCCAAAACCAGGGGAGCTGTCATCAGCCCGAGCACAAAGGCCACGCGCCAGGCCGCGTCCCCGGGCTTGGGCCTGAGCAAGCCCCCGAGGATGCCGCTAATGCCCAGAACGCGGCCATTGATCAAAATGAACAAGGCAGAGGCCAAGCCAAGCACAATGCCGCCCCACGCAGAGGCCCAGGGCGTGAAATGGTTCCAGTCGATCATCATCATAAAGCTCCTTGTTCGGGGGTCACGGGATCATCGGCGCTGCACCTGCAAAACTGCTCGTAGAGGGTGGCGATCACGGCCAGTGCCTTCGGGCTGTCAAGCCGGTAGTAGATGTTCTTGCCCTCGCGACGCGTACTCACCAAACGCTCCTCGCGCAGCACCGTCAGTTGTTGGGACAAGGTGGGCTGCACGATGCCAAGCATGGCCTCCAACTCGCCCACCCGGCGCTCGCCCTGCGAGAGTTGGCACAGGATCATCAGCCGGTCGGCGTTGGCCAGCACCCTCATCAGCGCACAGGCCTGCGAAGCAGCCTCAAGCATGTGGTCCAGCTCAAGAACAGATGCATTCATAAAACGACCGCTCAACAGTTGGCATTAATATAGTATATTTATCAATAATTTATTTGTCAATAAACTATTTTCAGGAAACTGCGAGGAATTTCAATGACTGCAACACCCATCCCAACCCGCCCTGAGGTACACGGCCTGTTCGATCCGGCGACCTGGACGGTCACTTATGTGATGCACAGTGGTCCGGGTTCGGACTGCGCGATCATCGATTCGGTGCTCGACTACGACCCCAAGTCCGGCCGCACCCGAACCGGCTCGGCCGACCGGGTGATCGCCTGGGTCAGGGAGCAGAAATTGAATGTGCAATGGATCCTGGAGACCCACGCACATGCGGATCACCTCAGTGCCGCGCCCTACCTAAGACAGCACCTCGGGGGGCGAATCGGTATCGGTCACCAGATCACCCGTGTACAAGAAGTCTTCAAGAGACTATTCAACCTCGAGCCGGACTTCAAGGCAGACGGATCACAATTTGACGCCCTGCTGTCCGACGGGCAAACGCTGCATCTGGGCGAACTCACTGGTACTGTTATCGCCGTACCCGGCCACACCCCGGCCTGCGTGGCCTATCAGTTTGGTGACGCGGTCTTTGTCGGCGACACCTTGTTCATGCCCGATGTGGGTACCGCCCGATGCGACTTCCCGGGCGGTGATGCCCGGATGCTCTACAGGTCCATCCGCAAACTGCTCAGCCTGCCGGCTCAGACACGGCTGTTCATGTGCCATGACTATCCACCGAACGCGCGACCGGTGGCCTTCGAGTGCACCGTAGCCGACCAAAAGGCGCACAACATCCATGTGCATGAGGGCATCAGTGAGGCCCAGTTCGTGACGATGCGCACCGAACGCGATGCAACGCTGGAGATGCCGATCCTGATCCTGCCGGCTGTTCAGGTCAACATCCGCGCCGGCCGTATGCCCCCGAGCGAGGCCAACGGCGTGGCCTATCTGAAGATACCGGTGAACGCGCTGTAGACACGGCCTGACTGGCCTGCCCGGAGGGAATCGAACCCCCGACCCACAGCTTAGAAGGCTGTTGCTCTATCCGTCTGAGCTACGGGCAGTTGAAAAGATCTTAGCTCGATCACCGCCGGGAACGGCGGACGCAAAAAAACCCGCAGGGCGGGCAGAGGCGGGATGCTGTGGTCGGAGTACAAGGATTCGAACCTTGGACCCCCTGCTCCCAAAGCAGGTGCGCTACCAGACTGCGCCACACTCCGACGGTGCTGATTATAGCCAGTGCCCCTGCTCGGCATGAGGAAATGCGGGCCTCACCAAGACCCAGGGGATAAGCAGGTCCCTTGGGGTTGTATCCCGGGCGGGGTCGTCATCAGCCCACCGTATCAGGTGAAACCATAGGTCCAGTTGCGCGTTTGTTTCTTAATATGGTCGCGTTGCGATCGTCATCTCAGCCGAACATCGGTGAAGCAGGGGCGGTAAAGCAACGGGTTTCATTTTCCTGATGAAGAGCTCACGGCCGTCGGTCCCCACAAGGTCCGGCGGTCTTTTTTTGCAGGCCCTAAAAAAGCAGTTGCACGCTTGCCCGCAGCCGCCGCGCGCCGTTACAAGGTCGTTCGCAACTGGCTGGCTGCACCGAGGAGTACCGGCAGAACCTGATCGAGCGCGGGCATGGCAGCAGGCGTGCTCACCCAATTGAGCGCAGCCACCACATGCCCCTGGCGATCGCGCAAGGGCACGGCCACTGCCTCCACGCCCAGCTCGTGCTCCTGACTGACGCGGCAGTAATCATCCTCGCGCGCTTGTGCCACCGCCTGCGTCAGGCGCTTCGGGTCGGTGAGGGTCATGGGCGTTAGCCGCGCGAAACCCCCGGCGGCTCGACGATCGGCCAGCCATTGCCGAAACCGAACCGGCGGCAAACTGGCCAAAAGCATGCGTCCCGTGGAAGTGGCGTGCGCGGGCAAACGAGCGCCCAAATGGAGCCCGTAGGCCTGCACCGGGGCCATCAGACCGGCACGCACAGCGCGTCCCGTGGCCGAACCACTGCGCCCGACAATCACCACCTCTTCGCCATCGAGCACCGCCACTGAATACGCTTGTGCGGTCTGCACGGCCAGTCGATCGAGCATGGGCTGCACCGCACGCGGTAAGCGGGATGTGGCCAGGAAACTGCCCGAAAAACGCAAGACCTTGGCTGACAACCAAAAGTAGCGTCCATCGCTCTCCAGGTAGCCCAGGTGCGCCAGCGTCAACAGATGACGACGCGCTGCAGCGCGGGTGATGCCCGCCCGCTCGGCCGCCAAGGTGGCATTGAGCCGCTGGCGCTGCAGATCAAAGCTCTCGAGTACAGCCATCCCCTTGAGCACACCTGCTATCAGGTCGGCTTTGGCAATAGGCGCTGGAGCACGCAGTCCTGAAGACTTCATCATTTGCGCGATGATCGCACAAAGTGGCTGATGATCGCGCAATTCTCTGAGAACCGCAGCGCGCGGCAGGGTCGTGCCTCGTAAGCTGTCGAAAACGCGGCGGGGAAGCTGAGGGCGGATGCGCCCCCCCCGCCGCCTTCGATGGAGTCTGTCCGTGACCGCCCTGCCCCTCTCCACCCAGGTCGCCATTGTTGGCGCCGGCCCCTCTGGCTTGCTGCTCGGGCAACTGCTGCACCGTGCTGGCGTCGACGCAGTGATCATTGAACGACAAAGCGCGAACTATGTACTCGCGCGCATTCGGGCTGGCGTGCTCGAGCAAGTCACCATGGACCTGCTCGACGAAGCCGGCGTGGGGTCGCGCATGCATCAGGAGGGGCTGCTGCACGGCGGCTTTGACCTGTTGTTCCGGCAGCAACGCCATCGCATCGACCTGCACGGTCTGACCGGAGGCCAGCAAGTCATGGTCTACGGCCAAACCGAAGTCACCCGGGACCTGATGCAAGCGCGCAGCCAGGCCGGCCTGCCCACCGTCTACGACGCGCAGGAAGTGCAGATTCACGATTTCGACCAACAACGGCCGCGTGTAAGCTGGCGTATCGGGGGTCGCCAGCACCAGTTGCAATGCGACTTCATCGCCGGCTGCGATGGCTTCCATGGCGTATGCCGCGCCAGCGTTCCGCCACAGTCCATCACCGAGTACGAGAAGGTCTACCCCTTCGGTTGGCTGGGTCTACTCGCCGATACGCGGCCAGTGCATCACGAGCTGATCTATGTCAACAGCCCGCGCGGCTTTGCTCTGTGCTCGCAGCGCAGCTCCACCCGCAGCCGCTACTACCTGCAAGTGCCGTTGAGCGACAAGGTCGAGCAATGGTCGGACCAGGCGTTCTGGGACGAGCTGCGGCTGCGCCTGGATCCGCAGGCCCGCGAACAGTTGCACACCGGCCCGAGCCTGGAAAAAAGCATTGCCCCCCTGCGCAGCTTTGTGGCCGAGCCCATGCGCTGGGGACGGCTGATGCTGGCCGGCGATGCGGCCCACATCGTGCCGCCAACCGGCGCGAAGGGGCTCAATCTGGCGGCCAGTGATGTGAAGTACCTGTCCCAGGCCCTGATTGAATACTATCGCGAAGGCAGCCAGGCTGGTATCGACCATTACTCGGACCTGTGCCTGCGGCGTATCTGGCGGGCCGAGCGCTTTTCGTGGTGGTTCACCAGCCTGATGCACCGTTTCCCCGAAAACGGCGAAATCGGCCAAAAACTGCAGGAGGCCGAGTTGGACTACCTGGTCCACTCCGAATCGGCCTTGCGCTCGGTGGCTGAAAATTATGTCGGCCTGCCGCTGGACTTTGGTCTGAAAAAGCCCGGTCCTTGAGCTATTGTCTGGCCATGGCAATCTCCACCCGTCCCCTCAAGGGTATGCGCATCATGAGCCTGGCCTTGAACCTGCCGGGACCGGCTGCCCTGCGCAGGCTCGCTGACATGGGCGCGCTGTGCACCAAAATCAACCCGCCGGCGGGCGATGCCATGAAAACCTATACGCCAGCGGGCTACGCCCTGCTGCACGCCGGCGTGCGCGAGTTGACCCTCGATCTCAAGACCGAAGCAGGTCAGGCTGGCTTGCACCGGCGCCTTTCGCGCACCGATCTGCTGCTGACCTCGTTTCGCCCCTCGGCACTGAAAAAACTCGGGCTGTCCTGGCCAGCGCTGCGCAAGCGGTACCCGCAGCTAAGCCTGGTGCAAATCGTTGGCGCCCGGGGTGCCCAGGCCGAGGTGCCCGGCCATGACCTGACCTACCAAGCCGAAGCCGGTCTGGTGCAGGGCCTGCAGGTACCGCCCAGCCTGTTTGCCGACATGGCCGGCGCTCTGATGGCCAGCGAAGCGGCCTTGCAGGCCCTGATCCAGCGTCAACGAACGGGGCGCGGCATCGTTCAGGAGGTGGCACTGGCCGATGCAGCCCTCTGGCTGGCCCTGCCGCGGCAGTGGCACATGACCACGCCCGGCGGCCCGGTCGGCGGCGGCCATGCCGGCTACGCGCTCTACCCTTGCAAGGACGGTCGGGTGGCCCTGGCCGCGCTTGAGCCTCACTTTGCGCAGCGTCTGTGTGCCGTAGCCGGCCTGGCCATTGAACATCCGATGCGCGATCTATTGAGGCCCGAGGTAGCACGCGCTGTGGCAGCCTTCTGCAAGCGCCACAGCCGGGCGCAGCTGAACCAGCTGGCGCAGACTCACGACATTCCCCTCCTGACCCTGCCTTGAAGCAGCGGCGAGCCCTCAGGGACGCCGCTGGCCAGCCTTGCCCGGCCTGTTGTTAGAGGCCCGGACGCGAGAATCGGCCTGGCCCGCTCGAGGGGGCAGCCCCGTGTGCTGGGTCAGCAGGCGCCCCCTGACGGGCGAATCACCCGCGACGCTGGAGTTTTTCCGACGCGCGCTCTGGTAACTACCATCGGTCAGCGGCTGGAAGGTAGGGATCAAATGATGCTTGCCGTTTCCAATCAGATCGGCCCGGCCCATGGCCTTGAGCGCCTGCCTGAGCAGCGGCCAATTGTTCGGGTCGTGGTAGCGCAAAAACGCCTTGTGCAGACGGCGTCGCTTCTCGCCGCGCACGATATCCACAGGCTCGCTGCTGCGCGAAATCTTGCGTAACGGGTCCTTGCCGGAGTGATACATCGCGGTGGCTGTTGCCATCGGGCTGGGATAGAAGGTCTGCACCTGATCGGCCCGAAAGCCGTTCTTCTTGAGCCACAGCGCCAACTGCATCATGTCGACATCGCGTGTGCCAGGATGGGCCGCAATGAAATACGGGATCAGATACTGCTTCTTGCCCGCCTCGGCCGAATACTTGTCAAACATCTGTTTGAAGCGGTCGTAGCTGCCAATGCCCGGCTTCATCATCTTTGACAGCGGTCCGTCCTCCGTGTGCTCCGGCGCAATCTTCAGGTAGCCGCCCACATGGTGGGTAACGAGCTCCTTGACATACTCGGGGCTCTTGACCGCCAGGTCGTAGCGCAAGCCCGATCCAATCAGGATCTTTCGCACCCCCTTGAGCGCGCGGGCCCGCCGATACAAACCGATCAGGGCGGAGTGATCGGTGTTGAGGTTCGAGCAAATACCCGGGTAAACACAGCTGGGTTTGCGACAGGCCGCCTCAATCTGCGGACTCTTGCACCCGATGCGGTACATATTGGCAGTCGGCCCCCCCAGGTCGGAGATCGTGCCGGTAAAGCCCTCGACCTTGTCGCGAATGGCTTCGATCTCGCGCACGATAGAGTCTTCAGATCGGCTCTGGATGATCCGTCCCTCATGCTCGGTGATCGAACAAAAAGTACAGCCGCCGAAGCACCCGCGCATGATGTTCACGCTGAAGCGAATCATCTCCCACGCCGGGATCTTGGTGGCGTGGTCGTGGCTGCCGTTCTCGTCGGCGTACACCGGGTGCGGGCTGCGGGCGTACGGCAGGTCAAACACATGGTCCATCTCGGCCGTGGTCAGCGGGATGGGCGGCGGATTGATCCAGACATCGCGCGCCGCTACGCCTTCGCCGTGCGCCTGCACCAGCGCACGCGCATTGCCCGGGTTGGTCTCCAGATGCAGCACGCGGTTGGCATGCGCGTAGAGCACGGGGTCGCCGCGAACCTGCTCGAAAGCAGGCAATCGGATCACCGTTTTTTCGCGAGGAGGGGCTCGCTCGGCGCGCAAGGCGGACGCGCCGCCCGCAGGCTTGGAAACGCCCAGACGATTGTCCACCAGGCGTATGGGCTTGGCGTTCTGGGTATCGGCCACCGCCTGGGCTTCATCTTCGCGGGCGCAGGAGGCGCCTTGCTCGCGGGCCTGGTCCGAAATCATCAAGTAGGGATTGATGTGCGCCTCCACCCGGCCCGGCCGGTCCACTTCGGTGGAGTCGATCTCGAACCAGCCCTGGGCCGAGGGATCATCGCGCTTGCGCACAAACGCTGTGCCCCGGATATCGGTGATTTGCCCGACCGGCTCACGCGCGGCGAGCCGGTGGGCAATCTCGACGATGGCCCGCTCTGCATTGCCGTACAGCAGGATGTCGCACTTGGCATCCACCAGAATGCTGCGACGCACCTTGTCGGACCAGTAATCATAGTGCGCAATACGCCTGAGAGACCCCTCGATGCCTCCCATGACGATGGGCACATCCCCAAAGGCCTCTCGGCAGCGCTGCGCATAGACCAAGGCAGCGCGGTCCGGGCGCTTGCCGGCTACGCCTGCGGGGGTGTAAGCGTCATCACTGCGTATCTTGCGATCGGCGGTATACCGGTTGATCATCGAATCCATATTGCCCGCGGTCACACCGAAGAACAAGTTGGGCCGACCCAGCACCCGAAAAGGGTCGGGTCCATGCCAATCAGGCTGCGCGATGATGCCGACCCGGAAACCCTGGGCCTCCAGTGTCCGGCCGATGACCGCCATGCCAAAACTTGGGTGGTCCACATAGGCGTCGCCACTGACGATGATGGTGTCGCAACTGTCCCAGCCCAATTGCTCCATCTCGGCTCGACTCATCGGCAGGAAGGGGGCCGTCCCGAAACGCTGCGCCCAATAGCGACGATAGCTGCCCAAGGGCTTGGCATCGCGCGGGAAAAGGGAGACGTCGGCGTAGGCGGTCATGGCAGGTGCGCAAAGGATCGATTCTAGGGGCCCCTTCGGGCAGTTGCATCGGAACACTCCCACGCCACATCGCGACACCGGCGTACAAGCGCCGCGGGGCCTGGTTGGGAGATTAGACGCATGCCCTTCCCGGCCAAGCCCTTGCGCACACTGACCGCGTGCCTGCTCGCGGGCACGCTGCTCGCCGGCTGCCTCTACGGCAAATCCCCGCAGCCTCCGCCGCGTATCCCCAAACCCAAATCAAGTCCGTCGGGGAGCGTGAGCCTCAGGCTTGCGCGGGCCCCATCGGCAGCCCTGCGGGACCGCTCAAGCCCGAGCCCCTGAAGCAGGACGGAGCGGACGCTTAAACTGGGGGTCATTCTTTACTGGGCCAATCAGGCTGGATCTATCCAAGGCGGATCGAACACTGCGACCGCTGACCTCACTATGGGACGACTCGACAACAAGGTGTGCATCATCACGGGGGCCGCTCAAGGCATCGGGCTGGCCACGGCCATAAAGTTCGCGCAAGAACGGGCCATCGTCATCGCCTGCGATATTCGCCAAGCCGGAGTCGACGCGGCGGTGCAGGCCTGCCGTGGCTATGACTCGCGTGCCCAAGGTTTTGTCATGGATGTCACCGACCGGACACAGGTTGATGCAGTAGTCGAACAGGTGTTGGACCGTTTTACGGGTATCGATGTGCTTGTGAACAACGCCGGCATCACGCAGGATGCGCGGCTGGTGAAGATGACACAGGCCCAATTCGACCGGGTCATCGATGTCAATCTGCGCGGCGTGTTTCATTGCGCCCAGGCAGTCGCCCAAGGCATGGTGCAGCGCGGCAGCGGCGTGATTCTCAACGCCAGCTCTGTGGTGGGCATCTACGGCAACTTCGGGCAGACCAACTACGCCGCCAGCAAATTCGGGGTCATCGGATTGACCAAGACCTGGAGCCGTGAGCTTGGCCCCAAAGGCGTGCGCGTCAATGCGGTGGCCCCAGGTTTTATCGAGACACCGATCCTCAGCAGCATGCCGGCGGATGTGCTGGCGTCCATGCGCGAGCGGGTGCCGCTCAAGCGACTGGGGCAGCCCGAGGAAATCGCCAATGTCTACGCCTTTTTGGCCAGCAACGAGGCCAGCTACATCAATGGCGCGGTGCTTGAGGTCTGCGGCGGCATGACCGTCTGAAGCACAGCCATGACTGTCCTTCTAACGCGGCCCCCTGCCGAGCAGGCCCTGCGACAACAACCCCGCTCTCTGGGCGATCTCTTCCTGTCCTTCAGTTGGCTGGCACTGCAAGGATTCGGTGGCGTACTGGCCGTGGCGCAGCGCGAATTGGTCGAAAAAAAGCGCTGGCTGTCGAGGGAGGAATTCATTGAGGAGTGGGCAGTCGCCCAGATCATGCCCGGCCCCAATGTGATCAACATGGCGATCATGCTCGGGGGGCACTATTTTGGCTGGCGCGGAGCCGTGGCTGCTGTGGCAGGCATGCTCACCTTACCCCTGCTGATGATCCTCTTGCTGGCCCTGCTGTACGGCTCGGTCAGCCAGCATCCGGCCGTGCA
This sequence comes from Betaproteobacteria bacterium, assembly GCA_016868205.1. Classification (GTDB taxonomy): domain Bacteria; phylum Pseudomonadota; class Gammaproteobacteria; order Burkholderiales; family Burkholderiaceae_C; genus Polaromonas. The sequence goes on along the minus strand of VGHR01000029.1, from coordinate 2,181 downwards.
GGGTGCCCTTCGTGGCATGGGGGCGGTGGCCGCTGGCCTGATCACTGCCAACGGCCTCAAGCTCATCCCCGGCCTGCAAGCCAATGTCCTGGGGCGCGCGATCTGTGCAGCGCTGGGCCTGAGTTGTCTTGTGGCCGTAGCGTGGCTGCGACTGCCTCTGGCGGCGGTGTTGCTGGGCCTGGGTACCCTTGGCATGGGCCTGGCCTACAGGAGGCTGCAAGCATGATCCCGATCGAGATGGGCGCGGCCGACTGGTTACAGATGCTGCTGCACTTTGCCACTCTGTCGCTGCTGGGCGTAGGTGGGGCCATCACCACCCTACCGGACATGCACCGCTACCTGGTGGACCAGCAGAGCTGGTTGAGCGATACGCAGTTCAATGCCAGTGTGGCGCTGGCGCAGGCTGCGCCGGGACCAAACATTCTTTTTGTGGCCCTGATGGGTTGGCATGTGGGGCTCAATGCCGGTGCCGGGCCCTTGAGCCTGATGGGCGCTCTGCTGGCCCTGCTGGGGACCATGCTACCGAGCTCGCTGCTGGTTTACGCGGCGGGACAATGGAGCCACCGCAACCGCGAGCGGCGGATCATCCGCGCCTTCAAGCAGGGTCTGGCACCAACGGTGGTGGGCTTGCTGGTGGCTACCGGTATCGTGCTGGCCGCAGCCAGCGCCGGCTCCGATCAGACCTGGCTGGCCTGGGTCATGGCCGGTGTTGCCACGGTCCTGATGTGGCGCACCCGCCTGCACGTGCTCTGGCTGCTGGCTGCGGGCGCCTTGGCCGGTGCCTTTTGGCTGCGCTGAGGCGATCAGCGTCGCTGGCGCAAGGCTTCGTAGAGACACACTCCGCTGGCCACCGAAACATTGAGGCTCTCTACGGCCCCCTGCATGGGAATGCGCACCAGTTCATCGCAAGTTTTCCGAGTCAACTGTCTCAGGCCCTGCCCCTCGGCGCCCAGCACCAGCGCCGCTGGCACCCTGAGGTCCACATCGTAGACGGTCTTGGGCGCATCGTCACTCGTGCCCATGCACCAGATGCGCCGCTCCCTGAGCTCCCCCAAGGTGCGCGCCAGATTGGTCACCATAAAGTAGGGCATGGTCTCGGCAGCCCCGCTGGCCACTTTGGCCACCGTGGCGTTCAAACCCGCCGCGTGGTCCTTGGGGGCAATCACCGCGTGGGCGCCAGCCCCGTCAGCCACCCGCAAACAGGCACCGAGGTTGTGGGGATCGGTGACACCGTCAAGAACCAGCAACAAGGGGGCTTGCCCGGATGCCTCGATCTGCTCAAGCAAGGTGTCAAGCGAACGGTGATTCTCCACAGGCCGGACTCGGGCAACTACCCCCTGATGGCCGTGGCTACCACAGAGTTTGGCCAGCCGCGTTCCGTCCGATTCGATCAGACGCACGCCCGCTTCCTGCGATCGCAGCATGAACTGACGCATGCGCGCATCTCGGCGCGAGGCGTCGTAGTAAACCTCCAGCACCGATTGCGGAGCCGTCTTGATGCGCACGCCGACGGAGTGAAACCCGAACAGGGTCTTGGACGAGAGACTCATTGCCCGCGATTATCCCCTCGGCGCCCGCAGGGCTCGCGGTCAATGCTGGCTGATGCCTCAAGAGGCGGCAACGCGGCCGGCCTCGATCACCACCCTGCGGCCACAGCGCGCCGCCAACTGCGCATCATGCGTGACCAAAATCAAAGTGGTGCCCAACTCCTGGTTCAGGGCCATCATCAGCGACAAAATGGTCTCGCCGGTGGCAAAGTCGAGGCTACCAGTCGGCTCATCGGCCAACAGCACCAAGGGCTTGACCACAAAGGCCCGAGCCAAGGCAACGCGCTGCTGCTCGCCGCCCGACAGCACTCGCGGGTAATGACCGAGCCGCTTCCCCAAACCCACCCGACTGAGCATATCCACCGCCTGCTCACGCGCCCCTCGTACGCCGGCCAGCTCGAGGGGCAACATGACATTCTCCAGGGCATTCATGTGGGCCATCAGCTGAAAACTTTGAAACACAAAGCCAATCTTTTGCGCCCGCAGCGCGGCGCGATCGTCCTCGTCAAGCGCGAACAAATCCTGCCCCTGCAGACGCACGGTGCCCTCGCTGGGCTTGTCCAGCCCGGCGATGGTGGACAGCAAGGTGCTTTTGCCCGATCCGGAGGCGCCGACAATAGCCACCGTCTCTCTA
>VGHR01000028.1 GCA_016868205.1 Betaproteobacteria bacterium | reverse complement strand
GGTCAGGTACAGGTCTCGGTGCAAAGCTTGCCCTCGTCGACCGGTTTCATCAAGAGCGGGCGGATCAAGGTCCTCGGCGTGGTCAATGAAAAACGGCTCGCTGCCTTGCCCGATGCCGCGCCAATCAGCGAAACCGTCAGGGGCCTTGCGGTTACGCCTTGGTACGGTGTCTTTGCCCCCGCCGGAACGCCTGCGGCTGTGGTGACGCAGTTACAAGGCCTCATTCACCGGGCCATCGATGCGCCCGATGTGCGCGAAAAACTGGCCAATGTGGGCGCTGAAGCCTATAAGCTCAACCCGGACCAATTCTGGGCGCTGATTCGGTCGGACCTGCCGCGCTGGGCCAAAGCGGTCAAGGACTCCGGTGCCACGATCGACTGAGGCCGTGGGCCCAGCGAGCCGAAATAATTGGAATCTGACCCCAATTAAATGCGCGGATTAGCCTTCAGTTAAGAGCCGGAAGAGTCGGGTGACTTCTCCGGCTTGATGACTCAGCGCCTCGAGGAGCGCGGAGACTGTGGCTTACACCCCATCAAAAGTTGAACCGGAAGCCGGCGCCAATTGAGCGGAAGTCCGTGCCGGCGGTTGTCACGTTGTACTTGGCCGACTTTTCGTTGGAAACCTGGGTCACGAAGGCGTACAACTTGGTGGCTTTGTCCAGGTTGAAGTTGTAGGCCACGGTGGTCTGGGTTGCTCCCGTATTGGCCGCGTTGGCGCGGTCACCGGCGGCACCGTGGTTCAGGTGGAACTCGTTTTGACCCAGGGTGTACATGGCGCTCAGCCTCCAGGCGGAGCGGTCGTTGGCGGGGCCAGACGACTTTTGCACATAAGCACCGTAGACGAAGGGCCCGCTGCTGTAGGACAGGCGAACGGTGTTGGCGCTGATCGCCTTGCCGCTCTCGTTGGCCCCACGCTCGTGGCCAAAGCCCAGGCCCAGGGGGCCCATGTCGTAGTTGGCCGACAGGGCCACCGGGCTGACCTTCAGATTGGTCGCGTTATCACCGGTACCGGAGCCATTTTTCATGCCGACCTGAGCTTGAAGGCTCAAGCCGCCTACCTTGGGAGCGGTGTAGCCGACAGCGTTTTTCATCGATGCCAGAAAGTCATAGAGAGCATCCGATGAAGTACCGGTGTCGTGGTTGTGGTTGCTGATGTAATCGGCAGTCGCAAAGTACGCGGTATTGGCGGCCAGACGGCCCAAGCGCAGTTCGTCAAAGCTGCCCGACAGGCGCGCACTCGCCTCACGCGCAAACAAGTCATCTGCGGTCGAGCCGGTTGTCAGGTTGGTGCCGGCCTCAAGGACGACTCCAGCCGTCAGGCCTGAACCGATCGCGCGCTCGGCCTTGAAGCCCAGACGCGAAGAGTTGTCGACCATCTTGCTGGTCGATACCTTGCCGTCTTTTTGGCTTTCGACCGATAGATTGGCTCGTCCGTAGAACTGAGTGGTGGTTTGAGCCAAAAGCACTTGTGGTGCCAAGGCTGCAACGGCACTGGCGATAGCCAGATTTTTGAATCTCATTGCTTCTCCTAGTTGGGATGGATAACACAGTTCGAAAAAACTGCGGGGCCGAGACTAGGTGAAGGGCGCTTGCTCCGGACGGGAATTAACTTATCTTTAGGGCTGTTTGAATTTATTCATTCTTCAGGAAACCCTTTTTCATGCTTTGGCGTCGGCCTGCCGCTTCCAGACAACCCTGGCCGCGGCGAATCACACCAGATAAGTGCCGGTCAATGAGTGCACCTGACCGCCGGTTCCAAGCTTGAATCGGGCCAGGCCGGCGCTTCGGCCGGTGTTAACGCCGCCGAGGTCGAGCGTGCGCACGCCTCGTGCGGCCAGTTCCTTGCTGGCCTGCCATAGCAGCAGGTTGTGGGCGTTGAGGTCGCGCCCTTGATCGTTGGACCAACCCACTTGGTAGCTTGCTGCGGTGCCGTGGATCAGGAACATCATGGCCGCTACGCGCTCGCGTCCGAGGTCGGCACGCAGGCTGAGAACGCATTCGGCGGGCTGGCGGCGTGACTGGATGTAGGGTTCGTAAAAGGCCAGGGGCAGGCCTGCCAGGCCCTTGGTTTGCCGTTGCGACTGTTCGTGGTCGAGCAGCCAGCGGTATTGGCCTGGATTGGTTCCGATGCGATGCACACTCAGTCCGCTGCCTTCTGCGGCCACCAGACGGTTGCGCCACTTGCCCTCCAGGCGGGCACGCCGTTGCTGTTCGGGCAGGCTCAGATCAAGCAGGACGGTGGTGTATCCGGTCATCACCCGCTTCCAGCGGCCCAGCCCCCCCTGCGCCGGCTCGGTGTCTTCGGGTGAGCAAAGCATCACGCGCAGACCGCGCAAGGGCAGCGTCTGTCTGAGCGCCCGGTAGGCGGCCGCTTTGTCCCCTGCGGACAGGGGGGCCAGCCACAGAGGCCCGCGCGAACACAGGGCCAGATGGCCCAAGGGGCCGAAGCTGCGCACGATCAACTGGACCAGGCCGATCAACTGCCGCCCGCTTTCGATGTGTGCTCGCAGCACCGTGACCCCAAGAAGGCGCATGGTCGAGCCGTAGGCCCAGTCCTGCTGCAGTGCTGCGGCGCGGCTCTGGTGGGCCAGGTCCCAGTCCTGCTGCCCAATGGCGTCCCAGACGATATTCACGGCTCTAGAATCCCGCCATCATGAGACGAGTGGGGTCAAGCCTCTGGCGGCGCAGCAGGATCGAAGAGGTGATGGGCCATCGCATCGCCGAACCGCGCCCCACGCTGTGGGCCGTCTTCTGGATCATGGTTTACCTCATCCTTCCTGTGTTGGCTGTCGGCACGCTGATCGACTGGCTGGTTCAGTGGGCCACAGGTTATTGCGTCGGGCTTTGGTGCCTGTTCTGATTCAAAGCGCGAGGCGTCCGTCAATGTTAGCCCGGGCCCTGCGGATTTTCTCGGTCCTGGCCCTCGCGGCGGCTTCGATTTCTGTTCGATCCGAGCCCTTCTTCTTTGTCGCTTTGGGTGATCTGCCCTACGGCTCGGCGCAGCAGTCCTATCCGGTCTATCGCCGGCTGATTGCATCGATCAACCAGACGCGGCCGGTTTTCTCCATTCAAGTCGGCGACATCAAGTCGGGCGGATCCCTGTGCAGCGATGCTGTTTTTGAGGCGTAGCGCCAGCATTTTGATCGCTTCGATCAGGCGGTGATGTACACCCCCGGGGAACAATGAGTGGACCGATTGCCATCGGCGCAGCAATGGCGGCTACGAGCCCCAGGAGCGTCTGAGCGCCTTGCGGCGCTTGTTTTTCCCGAAAGACCGCTCAATGGGGGCCTCACCTCTGCCTGTGCAGACCCAGCCGGGCCTCATGCCCGAACACGAGGCCTATGTTGAGAATCGGCGTTGGTGGCACCAGGCGGTGCTGTTTGTCACGGTGCATATCGTGGGCAGCAACAACAATTTTCAAGCCGATATCCCCGGTGCAAGCGACGAGTTTCGCGCCCGCGACCGGGCCAACATCGCCTGGATACGGGCGGCCTTTGAGGAGGCGAGGCAAAGGCAGGCCAAGGCGCTGGTGCTGGCCATGCAGGGCAATCCTTTGTTGGGGCGTAATCTGGTGGAGGACTTCCCGGCGAGCTCGGGCTTTCGCAGCAGCATCGGCCAGACATTGCTGCCGCTGGTTGCCTCCGCAGGCTGGCCGGTGCTCTTGATTCACGGCGATACCCATCGCCCCCGAATGGACCAGCCTTTTCGCTGGCAGCGCGAGCCGCTGACCCAGCTCTATCGGCTGGAGGTGCCCGGCGACACCGATGTGCGCGCCTGGCGGGTCACGGTAGACACCGGCCGCGCACTGCCTTTTCAGGTCGAGCTGATCGAGGCCGCCCCGGAGCCGCGCTGAGGCGCAGCTCCATCGGGCGAGGCGCTTATTCGATCTTGGCCTTCGCGCGAAGTTCTTCCTGGAACTTGGCCAGTTTTTGCTGCGACATTTGCTGCTGCAATTGGGGCTTGACCTGGTCGAAAGAGGGCAGCTGGGGCGTGCGGACATCGTCGAGGCGAATCACATGCCAGCCGAACTGGGTCTTGACCGGTCGGTCGGTCGTCTGCCCCTTGTTGAGCTTGACCATGGCCTGACTGAATTCGGGCACATAGTTGTCGGCACCGGACCAGTCAAGATCGCCGCCATTGGCGCCAGACCCCGGGTCCTTGGACTGCTTCTTGGCGATGTCCTCGAATTTCGCACCCTTCTTGAGGTTGGCGATGATGGCTTTGGCCTGATCTTCCTTCTCAACCAAAATATGACGGGCCTTGTATTCCTTGCCACTGTTGGCGGCCACGAACTTGTCGTACTCGGCCTTCATTTCCGATTCTGTGACCGGATTTTTCTTCTGGAAATCGCTAAACAACTCGCGGATGAGGATGCTTTGCCGCGCTAGTTCCATCTGGTTGCGATAGTCCTCGGACTGGGCCAAGCCGAGTTTGTCGGCCTCCTGCATGAAGACTTCACGAGCGATCACCTCCTCGCGCAGTTGTCCGGCCATCTCCGGGGTGATCTGCCGCCCCGCACGCTCGACCTGCGCCGCCAGGGCATCGAGTCGAGTTTTAGGAACGGCCTTGCCGTTGACAATGGCCAAATTCTGCGCGAAAGAACCAGCGCTGGCCAAAGTCAGCATGCCGGCCAGAGCCAAGGATTTGAGAGAAGCTGCAGTCATGGAAGTCCTGAAGAGTCTAAAGAAGATGGGGGCACACAGGGAGGATGGGTTCGCTGAAAAGGGGTAGTCCGGCTCCTCAGCTGTCCTTGGTTTCTATGGCCAGGGCGTGAAGCCCGCGCACCAAGAATTCTTGCAGCGCATCATACACAAGGCGGTGGCGCGCCACGCGGCTGAGCCCGGCAAACCCCGGGCAGGCAATACGGACCCGGAAATGGGTGCCGTAGCCCTCGGCACCGGCTCCCGCATGCCCCGCATGCGCAGCGCTCTCGTCGATCACCTCGAGCCAGGTGGCGTGTAGCTGCTGCCGAAGTCGTGCGCGCAGTTCTTCGGCCCGCGGCAGCCCCTGAGCCTGTGCCGAGCTCATGATTTAGGCGCTTCGCCCGAGGCTATCGAGGCTTCGTCGTCTTTGAGGTATTTGCCCAGAATCAGCGCCTGCGCCAGAACAAAGCCGAACATCAGGCCGATGCCTCCGAACAGCTTGAAATTGACCCAGACGGCGGTAGAGAACTGGTAGGCCACCAAGAGGTTGAGGGCGCCCATGAAGACAAAAAAACCAATCCACGCCTGGTTCACCCGAACCCACACCGCATCGGGCAGCGTCATCTGCGAGCCCATCAGGGCCCGAATTCCATTCTTGCCGAGCACTTGGCCGATCAACAGGCCCACCCCCATGGCCCAGTAAAGGACAGTGGGCTTCCATTTGATAAAGGTTTCGCTGTGGAAATAGATCGTCGCGCCCCCCAGCACCACCACCAGGGCCAGACTGATCCACAACATGGTGTCGATTTTCTGGCCCCTGATCATCAAAACGGCCACCTGAACGAGGGTGGCGGCAATTACCACCACGGTGGCCAGCAACACCGGGGCCTCGGAGGGGCCCACGATTGAGCCCGCCACCATGAATCCCAGCCACTCGCTGGCTGTTGCTGCGGCCCAATCAGGACGGGCCTCGGCATACTTGAACATGCCGAAAAACAGCAGGATGGGCAGGAAATCGAGCAAGAGTTTCATAGAACGGTACGCGCCGATCGAACGACGACTCAGTCGGTCGATTGAGGTTTGAACAAAAGGGACGCCGAATTCATGCAATAGCGCAGTCCGGTCGGTGCCGGGCCGTCGGGAAACACATGGCCCAGATGGGCGCCGCAATCGGGGCAATGCACTTCCGTGCGCACGCCCAACCAGGCCGAGCGGTCTTCCTGGGTCGCTACTGTATCCGGGCTCAGCGGCTGGAAGAAGCTGGGCCAACCCGAGCCAGACTCATACTTCGTGGCCGAATCGAACAGGGGTCTGTCGCAGCAAACACAGAGGTAGATGCCCTCGGCCTTGTTGCTCTCGTAGCGCCCGGTGAAGGCCCGCTCGGTGCCCTCCTTGCGGGTGACATGGTAGGCCAGCGGCTCGGCTCCCTTGTTGGCCAGCAGCGCTTTCCATTCGGATTCGGTTTTTTCGATTTTGTAGCTCATGTTGCTAGTCAGGAACTGCAGCTGATTTCGATGGAGGAGGCCCAGTCGGGTGGCAGACCGGCCCACGCCTGATGGGCGGGGTGGTCATCGTAGGGAGCCTGTAGCACAGCGCGTAACTGCTTGACCGGCTCAAAGTCACCCTGCTTGGCCCGGGCAATCGCCTGTTCGGCCAGATAGTTGCGCAGTACATAGCGAGGATTGACCGATCGCATCGCCTGTCGCTGCAGTTGTGGATCGAGGTCGGCGCAGCGCACTTCGTAGCGTCTGGCCCAAGCGTCAAAGGCGGCGCGGTCGATAAACAGATCGCGCACGGCTTCGCGCTGGAGACGAAAGTCGCACAGCCGTCGCCAGAACACCGTGTAGTCCACCCGGTCGGCTGCCAGGGCCTGCAGCAGCGTGTCAATCAGGGGCACATCCTCCTCGCGCAAAGCATCGTCCAGCCCCAGCTTGCCCCTGAAGGCCGCCGTCAGGGCGGCTTCGAAGGTGCTGCGATAGCCCTCCAGTGCCGCCAGCGCATCGTCCTGGGCGCCGATCAGGGGCAGCAGCGCCTGGCCCAGGCAGTAAAGATTCCACTGCGCCACGGCCGGCTGGCGCTTGTAGGCGTAGCGCCCCTGACTGTCGGAGTGGTTGCAGATGTGGTTGGGGTCGAAGGCGTCGAGGAACTGGAAGGGGCCGTAATCAAGGGTCAGGCCCACCACGCTCATGTTGTCGGTGTTCATCACCCCATGGCAGAAGCCAACCGATTGCCACTGCGCCATCAGGCGGGCGGTCCGCTCAACCACTGCCCCGAGCAAGGCGGCGTAGGGCGAGGCCGCGTCCCTGCAGTGGGGATAAAACCGGTCGATGACATGGTCGGCCAGTTGCCGCAGTTGGGCCTCTTGTCCGGGCCCGCCGAAATGCTCGAAATGGCCAAAGCGCAGAAAACTCGCTGCCGTTCGGGTGACTACCGCTGCAGTCTCCACCTCTTCGCGCAGCACCCGGCTGGGGGAGCCGGTCAGGGCCAGGGCGCGGGTGGTGGGGATGCCCAGACCCTGCATGGCTTCGCTGCACAGGTATTCGCGAATCGACGAGCGCAAGACCGCGCGCCCGTCGCCCATGCGAGAAAAAGGGGTGCGGCCGGCGCCCTTGATTTGCACCTCCACCGGTCCCTGCGTCGTCGACACCTCGCCGAGAATCAGCGCGCGGCCATCGCCCAGTTGCCCGGCCCAAACGCCAAATTGATGGCCACTGTAGACCGAGGCCAGAGGCTGCGAGCCCGGGGGCACCGCGCAGCCCGACAGACTCATCAAGGCCTCTTGCGATTCCAGCCAGCCCTCTTGCAGGCCAAGCTCACGGGCCAAAGCGTGATTGCGATCGATCCAGTGCGGGGCCTCCAGCGGGCGGGGGTCGACCCGAACGCAAAAGTCGGGTCCGAGGGCAGACAAAGCCGGTTGCCAGGCGGGCCCGAGCGAACGAGCCGAGTCGACTTCAGTAGCTTCTTTCAGCATGGCGTCATTGTGGCGCAAGGCTCGGGTTCTGCCCGATCGTCTGGGGCAATCCCCATACCCGCCCTGCGGCCGGCTGATGCATGATGCGAGCTGCTCCAGGATTTTTTGGAAAGGTTTTCATGCTGGGTTTGATGCAAGACCAACCGCTTCTCATCTCCTCGCTGATCGAGTTTGCCGAGCGGCACCACGGCGGCGGCCAGATTGTTTCGCGACGCGTTGAAGGCGATGTTCACCGCTACACCTATGTGGATGCAGCGCGGCGGGCCCGGCAGGTGGCCAATGCCCTGGCCAGTCTGGATCTGGGCTTTGGCGATCGCGTGGCCACCTTGGCCTGGAACGGCTACCGGCACTTCGAGCTGTACTTTGGGGTCAGCGGCTCGGGGCGGGTGCTGCACACCATCAATCCCCGACTGCATCCAGACCAGATTGCCTGGATCGTCAACCACGCCGAGGACCGGGTCCTGTGCTTTGACCTGAGCTTTCTGCCCCTGGTGCAGGCCATCCATGGCCAGTGTCCAGGCCTGAAGCACTACATCGCATTGTGCGCGGCCGAGCAACTGCCTGCTGACAGCGGCGTGCCCGGACTGTGCAGCTACGAGGCCTGGATGGGCGCCCGGGACGACCGCTATGTCTGGCCGCGCTTTGATGAAAACACCGCCTCCAGCCTGTGCTACACCAGCGGCACCACCGGTAACCCCAAGGGGGCGCTTTACAGCCACCGCTCGACCCTGTTGCATGCCTACGGTGCGGCCTTGCCCGATGCGATGGGCTTGTCCGCCCGCGACGCTGTGCTGCCCGTGGTGCCCATGTTCCATGTCAATGCCTGGGGCATCCCCTATGCCGCCTGCCTGACCGGTGCCAAGCTGGTTTTTCCGGGGCCCGCCCTCGACGGCCGATCGGTGTTCGAATTGCTCGAGGCCGAGCAGGTGACCTACGCCGCCGGTGTCCCCACCGTCTGGCAGATGTTGCTGGCGCACATGAAGCCAGCCGGCCTGCGTTTTTCATCGCTCAAGAGAACGGTGATTGGCGGGTCGGCCTGTCCACCGGCCATGATCCAGGCCTTTCGCGACGACTACGGGGTTGAGGTGCTGCATGCCTGGGGCATGACCGAAATGAGCCCCCTGGGCACGGTCTGTACCCTCAAGAACAAGCATCAGGCCCTCGACGACGCGGGGCAAATGCAAGTGCGCCTCAAGCAGGGGCGGGCTATCTTCGGCGTTGACATGAAGATCGTCGATGACGACGGAGGCGAACTGCCCTGGGATGGCCAGACCTTCGGAAATTTACTGGTGCGCGGCCCCTGGGTCATCCGGGAGTACTTCAAGGGCGAGGGGGGCGATCCCTTGCAGGACGGCTGGTTTCCAACGGGCGATGTTGCCACCATCGACGCTGAGGGCTATATGCAGATCACCGACCGGAGCAAGGATGTGATCAAGTCGGGGGGCGAGTGGATCAGCTCGATCGATGTCGAGAACCTCGCAGTGGCGCACCCGGCCGTGGCCATGGCCGCGTGCATCGGCGTGCCCCACCCCAAGTGGGACGAACGGCCGATCGTCATGGTCACGCTCAAGCCCGGTGCCACGCTCACCCGCGAGGAGCTCCTGGCGTTCTACCAGGGCAAGATCGCGAAGTGGCAGATACCCGATGATGTTCTATTTGTTGACACCATCCCCTTGGGGGCAACCGGTAAGATTTTGAAGACTTTGCTGAGAAATAATCTTAAAAACTACAGATTGCCCGGTTTGTGACGATCCCCACTAGGCCCTGCGTGCCCAACAGTCCCTAGGACATGCCCAGCCAAGCTCCATCCATCACCCCTCGTATTGACGCTGCTGAACGGTTTTTCTTCGAACCGGGCAAACCGCCGGTGGGTTTTGTCGATTCCTTCGTGGCCCGTATGCTGGAGGTTGAGCTGGCGCGGGCCTTGGCCCAGCTGGCCCAGGTGGGCGGTCAAGCGCCAGAGCCGCTGGATGCGCGCACGCATGCGCTGTTGCAGTCGGCCCGCCGACCCAAGCGGGAGGTGTTGAGCCACCTCGTTACCAAGGTTGCCGCAGCGCCTGCGGGCACACCCGCAGCGCCCGGGCAGGTCAGCCTGCTGGCAGCCAGCCTGGCCGATGCCTCCATTGGCGTAGCGCGCAGCTACGCCGATGCAGAGGTGCTGTACCGACAGGGCGAGCAGGTCGAGCATCTTTTTCTGGTGGTTTCGGGGCAGCTCAAGCTCACGGAGCGCCAGGACAAGGGGCCCGATTGCCTGCTGGGGGAAGGGCAGGTCCTGGCCGAGCACGCCCTGTTCGAAAACGGACTGCATGCTGAAACCGTGACGGCTCAGGGGCAAGTACAGATGCTCCTGGTTCATGCGCAGAGCCTGCGCGATCTCATGCTTGCCGATACCAGCGTTCTACCCTACACCCTCATGGGGCTGGCCTTGCAGCAGCAGATGTTTACCCACTTGCAGGGCGGCCAAGCCGGCGAGCGACCTCAGGATTTCTCGATTTTGGGTGATCGCACCTACACAGGGCCAGAGTTGGCGCGGCAGATTTATGACGCCAAGGACCCTTCGCTGACCGAGCGGCCCGATGCGCACCAGTTGATGTGCCTGCAGATGCAGGCCAGCGATCAACTGCCCGTTCGGATAGTGCGAAAGGGCGAGAGCCTGGGACAACCCGGCGAGGAGCACAGCGGCTTGGCGCTGATGGTTATTTCCGGCAAGGTCAGGGCGAAGTGGCGCGAGCACAGCCTCTTGCTGGGCCAGGGCAGCGTCATTGGCCTGGCCGAAGGACTGACGGGCAAGCCCTACCTGTGGGAATTTACCGCCGAGCAAGACATCAATGCCCGCGCCATCCCGATTGAAAAAGCCTTGCAGCAGTTTGAGCGTGCAGACTCCCGCATCAAGCAGCTGGCCAGTCACAGTTGCGCCAGTATTTTGATGCTGCAGCGCTGATCGATCGCCTGAGCTCGTTGCGGCCCAAGCCCGAATTCGCAGATCTCTAGACCCTGGCGGGTCCGGTTGGGGAACAATCGGTGCCCCTGAACTTCGCCCGCCCATGGAATTTTTTCTTGTCTTTCTGATCAATGGCCTGAGCTACGGTCTGCTGCTGTTTCTCTTGTGCAGCGGCCTGACCCTGATTTACAGCCTGATGGGCGTGCTCAGTTTCGCGCACGCCAGTTTTTACCTGCTCGGCGCCTACCTGGCCTTCAGCCTGAGCCACTCGATCGGGTTTTGGCCCGCCTTGTTGCTGGCGCCCTGGCTGACCGCAGCCTGCGGTGCGGCGCTGGAGCGACTGGCTCTGCGTCCGGTGAGAGCACAGGGACATTTGGCCGAGATGCTCGTCACCTTTGGCGTGTCCCTGGTCCTGCTGGAATTGATCCGACTGATCTGGGGCAGCCTGCCCCTGAGCTATCCGGTTCCCGCCGGTCTGGACCAAGCCCGCTGGCATCTGGCGGGCGTCGCTCTGCCGACTTACCGCCTCTTCATCATGGCGGTGTCGGTGTCGGTGCTGGTTGCTCTGGCGCTGTACCTGCGTCTGTCTTTGACGGGCCTGGTGGTCAAGGCGGCGCTGACGCATCCGCAGATGGTGCAGGCCCTGGGCCATGATGTGCCCCGGGTGTTCACCGGCGTCTTTGCGCTGGGCTGTGGTTTGGCCGGGCTGGCCGGCGTGCTCGGCGGCAACGCCTTTGTCACCGAGCCCGGAATCGCTGCCACCATTGGTTCTGTGTTGTTCGTGGTGATTGTGGTGGGGGGGCTGGGTTCGCTCACCGGGGCCTTGTTGGCCAGCCTGTTGATGGGTTGCCTGCAGACTTTGGCCGTCGGGCTCGATGTCACCCTGGGCCCGCTCAAGATCAGCCAGCTGGCCCCCTTGCTGCCCTACGCCCTGATGGTGCTCGTGCTGACCTTGCGGCCCCGTGGACTGATGGGGCAGCGACTGTGAAGCGCCCGTGGAAGGCCGTCGGGATGCTGGCTCTGGCCTGTGCAGCGCTGCTCCATTCGCAGGCGCTGGGACTGCTGATCCAGATGGTGGCGGCCGTTATCCTGTGCTTGAGCTTTTGGCTGCTCATGGGGCAGGGCGGTATGGTCAGCTTCGGCCACGCGGTCTACAGCGGGGCTGGCGCCTTTGCGGCCATTCACCTGATGCGTGCCATCGACCAGGGGCTGTGGTGGCCCATGCTGGCCGTGCCGCTGGCCGGCGCGAGCGCGGCGGCCTTGCTGGCCTGGCCCTTGGGCTGGTTGGCCACGCGGCATCATTCGACCATGGTCTTTGCCATGATCACATTGGGCTTGGGTGAACTGGTTGGGGCCGGGGCGCTGATGTTCCCCTCGGTATTTGGCGGGGACGCCGGTATTTCGGCCGACCGGGGGGCGGGCTTGGACTGGGAGCCCAACTGGGCCCGACTGCCTCTGCTCTACGCCCTGGCCCTGGCCTACCTGGCCCTGGCCGTTCTCATTCTGCGCGGCTACCTGGGCACGCCCACCGGGCGCCTGCTGCAGGCGGTGCGCGAGAACCCGCAGCGGGTGTCTTTTGTGGGCCAGGATCCACGGCGCATCCGGCACATCAGCTTTATGGTGGCGGCCTTTCTGGCCGGCTTGGCGGGCTCGTTGGGCGCTTTGTTCAATGAAATCGTCAGCCCGGAGGTGTTCTCCAGCCAGCGCTCGGCGGCCGTGCTGATTTTCAGCCTCATGGGGGGCTTGGCGCTGATGAGCGGGGCGGTGGTTGGCGGCGTGCTCATGGTGCTGGGCTCTGTGGTACTCCCCTCCTGGACGCCCGCCTGGCTGTTGTACCTGGGCTTGGCTTTTATTGTGATTCTCTGGGGGCTGCCCGGAGGCCTGATGCCCGGCTTGCCCCGGGCGCTGCAAGCCTGGCGCCGCGCGCCGGAGAAGGCGGCGGCCTGGTTCGTCTTTGCGCTGGGGCTGGGCGCACTGGTGGAAATGACCTATCAATGGCGTCTGGCGTCGATCATGGGTGCGCAGCTGAACTACCTGGGGCTGAGGCTCGATACCGCAGAGCCCTGGCATTGGCTGGCCGGGCCAGCCCTGATGGCAGGGGCCGTGCTGATCCTCTACCTGCGCGGATCGCACAGGGGGCATGCATGAGCCTGCTGCAAATTGAAGAGCTCCATGTGCAAATCGGCACACAGCCGATCTTGCGCGGTGTTGAGCTGCAGGTGCCCGCCGGTCAGCGCCTGGCCCTGATTGGCCCCAACGGGGCAGGTAAGTCCACCCTGTTCCACGCCATCACCGGCCTGGCGATGGCGCAGCGCGGGCGCATCAGCCTTGACGGGCAGTCGCTTCTCGGTCTGAGCACCCACCAGATCGTTCGCCGGGGGGTTGGGCGCAGTTTTCAGATCAGCCAGCTCTTTGCCAGCTTGACGGTGGCCGACCATTTGCGCCTTGCCTGTCTGTCGGCCCTGGGCTACCACGGTGGACGGGGGTCGGGCCTGTTGCATCGGCTGACGCGCCTGGGAGATGTGCGAGAGCGGGTACAGAGCCAGTTGCAGGCGCTCGAGCTTGACGATGTCGCCGACACCCCAGCCGGGCAGTTGCCCTATGCGCGCCAACGCATGCTCGAGCTCGGCCTGGCGCTGGCCGTCGACCCCCGCCTGCTCTTGCTTGACGAACCCACGGCCGGCATGAGCCGCAGCGAGACCACTGACTTTGTGCGTCGCATCGATGCGCTTGCGCGCGGGCGCACGCTTGTGCTGGTCGAGCATGACATGCCGGTGGTCTTTGACCTGGCCGACCAGGTGGCCGTTCTCCATGAGGGGCGTGTGCTGATCTGTGCGAGCGCGCAGGAGGTACAGACCCACGAGGAGGTTCGGCGGCTTTACCTGTCCCGACGGGAGGCCACATGCTGAGCATCAGGGGACTGAACCTCTGGCACGGCCCGGTGCAGGCCCTGCGCGACCTCGACTTTGACCTCGCGCCGGGGCAGGTGCTGGCCGTGCTTGGCCGCAACGGCTCGGGACGGTCGAGCCTGGCGCGGGCCCTCATGGGCTTGCTGCCCTGTGTCGGGCAGATCCGCTGGCAGGGACAGGAGCTGCGCGGTCGGCCTCCCCACCAGATTGCGCGCTTGGGCTTTTCCTATGTGCCCGAGACCCGCGACGCGTTTACATGGCTGACGGTGCGCGACAACCTGCGCCTGGGGGCACAAGGGGCCGACTGCGCCGCTCGCATTGCCTGGGTCTGCGAAAGCTTCCCGCAGTTGCATGCACGCATGAATCACCCTGCTGGGGTGCTCTCGGGGGGTGAGCAGCAGATGCTCAGCTTGGCTCGCGCGCTGATGGGACGCCCGCGTGTTCTGATCGTCGATGAGCCCACCGAAGGCCTGGCGCCACACCTGGTCCAGCGGGTCGGCGATATCTTGCAGCAGCAGGCGCGCGAGGGCGTGGCCCTTGTTCTGATGGAGCAAAAGCTAAATCTGACGGCGCAGCTGGCGCAGCAGGTGCTCTTGCTCGGACGCGGGCGGGCCGTCTTCAGCGGCAGCGTGCAGCAGTGGCAGGGGCAGGATGCGCTGCGCCGCCAGTGGCTCGACCTCTGAACGCAACACAGCGCCGGTTTCGGTCTAGAATCCAAAAAAAGAACGACCGTTCTATTTGTCAGCCGATCCGCCCATCTTCCGTACAACCCATTTCCTTCAGCAGAGGCTTCGTTCATGACGGCACGCTACGAAACCCACGGCCCGGTGGCTGTGATCACCCTGGACAACCCGCCAGTCAACGGCCTGGGCTTTGCAACCCGTCAGGCCGTCACCGACGGCCTGCAGCGAGCAGGCAGCGATGCCCAGATCCGGGCCATCGTGATCACCGGCGCCGGCAAGGCTTTTTCTGGCGGCGCCGACATCCGCGAATTTGGCAAGCCAGCCGCCCTGGCCGAGCCCAATTTGCTCAGCGTCATTCGGGCCTGCGAGTTGTCGGACAAGCCGGTCGTGGCGGCTCTGCATTCGGTGGCCATGGGAGGCGGCCTGGAATTGGCGCTGGGCTGCCATTACCGCATTGCGGCGCCGGGCTGCCAGGTGGCCCTGCCCGAGGTCAAGCTCGGCTTGTTGCCCGGTGCCGGCGGCACCCAGCGGCTGCCGCGCGCGATCGGGGTCGAGCCGGCTCTGAACATGATTCTCAGCGGCGATGCGGTCAAGAGCGAATTGCTGGCGCAAATCCCGGGACAAAAATTGTTCGACCGATTGGCCGCCTCGGCCGATTCGCTTCTTACCGAGGCCCTGGCCCTGGCCCAGCAAGTCGCTGACCTGCGACCCCTGCCCCTGGTGCGTCATCTCAAGTGTGCGCACCCCCAGGGTGATGCGTACTTTCAGTTCGCCCGCAACACCGCAAGCGTCATGGCCCGTAACCTGCCGGCGCCGGTCAAGTGCGTGGACTCGGTGCAAAACGCCACGCGTCTGCCCTTTGAAGAGGGCATGCTGCGCGAGCGCGAGATGTTCATCAATCTGATGTGGACGCCACAGTCGCGCGCCCTGCGCCACTTGTTTGCGGCCGAGCGGGCGGTGGCCAAGATACCCGATGTGCCCGATGACACCCCCAAGCGCACGGTCGCGTCGGTGTGCATTGTCGGGGCCGGTACCATGGGCAGCGGTATTGCCCTGAATTT
Source organism: Betaproteobacteria bacterium (assembly GCA_016868205.1). Classification (GTDB taxonomy): domain Bacteria; phylum Pseudomonadota; class Gammaproteobacteria; order Burkholderiales; family Burkholderiaceae_C; genus Polaromonas. The sequence goes on along the minus strand of VGHR01000028.1, from coordinate 15,742 downwards.
CCTCAATGCCGGCCTACCGGTGACTTTGCTCGAGACCGGTCAGCCTGGGCTCGATCGGGGCGTTGCTGCCATCCAGGGCTATTTTCAGGCGCAGGTGGGCAAGCGCAAGTTGACGGCCGAAAAAATGCACGAGCGTCTGGCCCTGCTCAAGCCCAGCCTGAACATGGCCGATTTAGCCCACGCTGACCTGGTCATTGAGGCCGTCTTTGAGGACATGGCGGTCAAGGAGCAGGTCTTTCGTCAGCTCGACCGGGTGTGCAAGCCGGGTGCAATTTTGGCGAGCAACACCTCTACGCTTGATGTCGACCGAATTGCAGCCTTCACTGAGCGTCCGCGCGATGTGATCGGGCTGCATTTCTTCAGCCCCGCCCAGGTCATGAAGCTGCTGGAGGTGGTGCGGGGCAAGCAAACGGCCAAGGATGTCCTGGCCACAGCCATGGCCCTGGCCAAGAAAATCCGCAAGACCGCCGTTGTCTCGGGGGTGTGCGATGGTTTCATCGGCAACCGCATGATCGAGCAGTACGCCCGGCAGGCTGGCTTTTTGCTCGACGAAGGATGCACGCCGGCTCAGGTCGACCGCGCCATCGAAAAGTTTGGTTTTGCCATGGGTCCGTTTCGCATGGGCGACCTGGCCGGCAATGACATCGGCTGGGCCATCCGCAAGCGCCGCTATGTCGAGCAACCCGGGCTGCGCTACAGCAAGACGGCCGATCTGCTTTGCGAGGCGGGTCGTTTCGGTCAAAAAACCGGAGCGGGCTGGTACGACTACGCCGCCGGGCGGCGTGATGCCCAGCCCAGCGCCCAGGTGGTGGAGATGATCGAAAAACACCGGGCCAGCCTGGGCCTGAAGCCTCGGCGCATTGATGACGAGGAGATCGTGCAGCGTCTGGTGTTTTCGCTGGTCAATGAGGCCGCTCATATTCTGGAGGAGGGCATTGCAGCCCGTGCCAGCGATATCGACATGGTGTATGTCACCGGCTATGGGTTTCCGGTGTGGCGCGGCGGGCCCATGCACTATGCCGACGGTGTGGGCCTCTTTAATGTGGTGCAGGCGATGCACCGCTTTGCGCGAAACCCGCTCGACGACGCGGCCTTCTGGCAGCCAGCTCCCTCGCTGGCGCAACTGGCCGCCGAGGGCAAGACCTTCAACAACGCATGAGACCCCCATCTGCAGGTATCCAGGAGACTTTCGCATGAGCCGCGCCCTTATCGTATCGACCGCCCGCACGCCCCTGACCAAAAGCTGGAAGGGCGCTTTCAACATGACCCATGGCGCCACGCTGGGTGGACACGCAGTGGCGCAGGCGCTGCAGCGCGCCGGCATTGAGGCCGCCGAGGTGGAAGATGTCATCATGGGCTGCGCCAATCCAGAGGGCGCCACAGGGGCCAACATTGCGCGCCAGATCGCCTTGAAAGCGGGGTTGCCGGTCTCGGTCTCGGGCATGACGGTCAACCGTTTTTGTTCGTCGGGCCTGCAAACCATCGCACTGGCGGCCCAGCGCATTACAGCCGGGGAGGGCAGTGTGTACCTGGCTGGGGGCGTGGAGAGCATCTCCTGCGTGCAGCAGGAAATGAATCAGCACATGCTCAAAGACCCGGCACTGGACAAGCAAAAACCCGAGATCTACTGGAATATGCTGCAGACCGCCGAGCAGGTGGCCAAGCGGTACCAGATTGACCGCGCTGCCATGGACGAGTATGGCGCGGCCAGCCAGCAAAAAGCCGCGGCGGCCCTCCAAGCGGGCCTGTTCAAGGACGAGATTGCGCCGATCACGGTCACCGCTGGCGTGGCCGACAAAACGCTCGGCCTGATCGCCCGGCAGGTCACCGTTGAGCATGACGAGGGCATACGCGCAGGCACCACCTTTGAGGCCATCCACGGTCTGCGCTCGGCCCTGCCCGGCGGCCTCATTTCGGCCGGCAACGCAAGTCAGTTTTCCGATGGGGCTGGCGCCTGCGTGGTGATGGACGAGACCCTGGCCGAAAAACGCGGCCTCAAGCCCTTGGGACGATTTTTAGGTTTCGCAGTGGCCGGCTGTGAGCCTGACGAGATGGGCATCGGCCCCGTCTTTGCCGTACCCAAAGTCTTGCAGCGACTGGGGCTGAAGGTTGAGGACATCGATCTGTGGGAACTCAACGAAGCCTTTGCGGTGCAGGTGATCTACTGCCGGGATCGGCTGGGTATCGATCCGGCGCGCCTGAATGTCAATGGCGGTGCGATTGCTCTGGGGCATCCCTATGGGGTCAGTGGGCAGCGGCTGACCGGTCATGCGCTCATCGAGGGGCGTCGGCGCGGTGCGCGGCGGGTGTGCGTGACCATGTGCATCGGTGGCGGCATGGGTGCAGCCGGCGTGTTCGAGGTTCTGGGCGCCTAGCGCGGGTGTTGGGGCATCGGCCCCTTGCCTATACTGGCGCTCCCAAAGGGTTGCTGCCTGCCACGATGAACCGCTCCACCACCTTGCGTCGATTGGACGCCCTGATCTGGGTGCTGGTCTATGGCGGGCTGCTCGCCCTGGTGCTGGGCCTGTCCGTCGGGACTTTGGGGGACAGCTCGAGCGGCTGGCTGGTGGCCGGCGGCGCTCTTGTCACGGCGCTGGGGGTCCTGTTGTTTATCGTGCGCGCGCGCTTGCCCGCCGAGCCTGAGGATGCATCGAGGAGTTAACCCAGCCATGGCCAGAACCGTCCAACAATTGTTCGACCTCAGCGGTAAAACCGCCTTGGTCACTGGCGCCTCACGGGGCCTGGGCCTGCAATTGGCCCAAGCCCTGGGCGAGGCGGGCGCGAGGCTGTTCATCACCTCGCGCAAAGCCGCAGATCTGGAACAAGCCGCGGCGTTGCTGCGCGCCAAGGGCATCACCGTTGACGCGATGGCCGCCGATTGCGCGGACCCCTCGCACATCGAAAAACTGGCCCAGCAGGCACTGGCGACGCTAGGCCATGTGGATGTCCTGGTCAATAACGCGGGCGCTGCCTGGGGCGCTGCGGCCGAGGACCATCCGCTGGAGGCCTGGGACAAAGTCATGAACCTCAATGTGCGCGGCTATTTCTTGCTCAGTCAGCAGATCGGCCGGCTGAGCATGATCCCCCGCAAGTACGGGCGCATCATCAACCTGGCTTCGATTGCCGGACTGGGCGGCAACCCCAAACCCATCAAGACGCTGGCCTACAACACCTCAAAGGGCGCGGTCATCAACTTCAGTCGCGCCCTGGCCTGCGAGTGGGGGGTGCACGGGATCACGGTCAACTCGATCTGTCCGGGCTTTTTCCCGAGCAAGATGTCCGATGGCTTGCTCAAGTCGGTGGGGCTTGAGGAGATGGCGGCCCATGCCCCGCTCAACCGATTGGGCGACGATGAAGACCTCAAGGGCCTGTGCGTTCTGTTGGCCTCCGACGCAGGCAAACACATCACCGGCCAATGGATCGCCGTGGACGGCGGCGTCTCGGTGATCACCGGCGGCTGAGGCCGCTTGAGGCCGTCCCGGCCCTGTTTTTGCTGCCCTGGAGCGCTCTGGCATGAGTTTTGGTGTGCATATTCCCTTCATTGAGCATCTCGGCTTTGAGTTGCTTGACTTTGAAGGCGGTACCTCAACGGTGCGATACCAACCCCGACCCGAGCACCTGAATATTTTTGGCAAGGTGCATGGTGGCGTGCTCATGACCCTGATGGACACCACCATGGCGCAGGCAGCGCGCAGCGTGCAGCCCGACCACGGTGCCGTCACCATCGAGATGAAGACCAGCTTTTTTTCGCCGGCTGCCGGCTCGGCGGCTCTCCAGGCCAAGGGTCGTCTTATGCATCGCAGCCGATCTATGGCCTTTGTCGAGGCCACCGTCTATGACGCGCAAGGTCAGGCCTGCGCGCACGCCACGGGAACCTTCAAATACGCACCGCTCGACGCAAAAAAGCCGGACGCCTGAGGCAGGCGCCCGGTAACACAGAGGAGTCAACATGCCGCAAAACCAAGTCATCGTCCTGGCCGCTCGTCCGCAGGGGGCGGCCGGCCCTGAGCATTTCAGGCTGCAAAGCCAGCCCACGCCCGACTTGCAGGACGGGCAGGTGCTGGTGCGCCACCACTACCTCAGCCTTGACCCCTATATGCGCGGCCGCATGAACGAAGGCAAGAGCTACGCCGCGCCGCAGCCCCTGGGCGAAGTCATGATCGGCGGTACCGTCGGCGAGGTGGTGCAGAGCCGATCCCCCCGATTTGCGGTGGGCGACCCGGTGGTTGGGATGGGCGGCTGGCAGATCTACAGCGTGGTCGATGCCGAGCAGCCGGGGGCTTTGCGCAAGGTGGACACCTCCCATGTGCCGCTGTCGCACTACCTGGGGGCCGTGGGCATGCCCGGCGTGACCGCCTGGCACGGCTTGGTACGGATCATCGAGCCCCAGGCCGGTCAGACCGTGGCGGTCAGCGCCGCCTCTGGGGCGGTGGGCAGCGCGGTGGGCGTGCTGGCCAAAGCGCGCGGCTGCCGGGTGGTGGGCATCGCCGGTGGCGCCGACAAATGCGACTATGTGGTGCGAGAACTCGGCTTTGACGCCTGCATCGACCACCGTGCCCATGCCGACGCAGCCGCGCTGTCCAAGGCGCTCAAAGCCGCCTGCCCCAACGGCATAGACGGCTACTTCGAGAATGTGGGGGGTAAAGTGCTTGATGCGGTCATGCTGCGCATGAATGCCTTTGGCCGCATCGCCGTCTGCGGCATGGTCGCCGGCTACGATGGACAGCCCTTGCCCATGGCCTACCCGGCCCTGATCCTGGTGCAGCGGCTCAAGGTGCAGGGCTTTATCGTCAGTGAGCACATCCAAGACTGGCCCCCGGCGCTCAAGGAACTGGGGCAACTCGTGGGCAGCGGCCGTTTTCGGCCGCGCGAGACCGTGGCCCGGGGCCTGGAGTCGGCCCCGCAGGCTTTTTTGGGGCTGCTGCAGGGGCGTAACTTCGGCAAGCAGCTGGTGCGCTTGCTCTAAACCAAGCCCGGCCCCGCACGCCGGCCGGTCTCTTTTGCATTTTCTGGAGTTCCCCATGAGTCTGCCCATTTTTCTGCACCACTACCCCGGCTCTCCCTTCGCCGAAAAAGCCCGCCTGATGTTGGGCTACAAGGGGCTGGCGTGGCAGTCGGTTTTCATCCCCATGGTCATGCCCAAGCCCGATGTACTGGCCCTGACCGGCGGCTACCGCAAGACCCCCTTGCTACAGATTGGCGCCGACATCTACTGCGACACTGCCTTGATCGCAGAAAAGCTCGAGCAGCTGCAAGCGGCGCCGGCCTTTTTTCCCGCGCAGGGCGAGGGCCTGGCCCGCACCCTGGCCCAGTGGGCCGATTCGGCCCTGTTCTGGGCCGCCGTGGCCTACAGCACCCAGCCCGCCGGTATGGCGCAAATGTTTGAGAAGGCCCCGCCGGAGGCGCTGCAGAGCTTTGCCGCCGACCGCAAGGCCATGGCCTCGGGCTCAACCTCACTGCGGCCCAGCGATGCCACCTCGGCCTACCGTACCTACCTGGACCGGCTGGTGGATGTGCTCGGCAGCGCCCCTTATCTGCTGGGAGATCGGCCGTGCATTGCCGATTTTTCGGCCTATCACCCGATCTGGTTTACGCGCAAGCAAACCCCAGCCCTGGCCGGCGTGATTGAGGAGAGGCCAACGCTGGTGGCCTGGATGGACCGCATGGCCGCCATCGGCCACGGCCAGAGCCAGCGATCGAACAGTCAGGCAGCGATCGATGCGGCGCGGGCGCACACGCCCGCTGATGTGCGCGGTCTGCCCTTTCAAAACGACCACGGCCTGGCGCTGGGCAGCCGCGTGACAGTGGCCGCCGAGAGCTTTGGCACCGAACCCACCGAGGGCACGCTGGTGGCGGCCCCCCCGGGCCACTACACCCTGGCCCGCGACGACGCGCGCGCCGGCCGGGTGCATGTGCACTTCCCGCGCATTGGCTACGCGTTGCGGCCGGTGCGGAGCTAAAGCCATGCAGTGGCGAGGCAAGGTGGCGCTCATCACCGGCGCCGGCTCGGGTTTTGGCCTGGAATTGGCCCGCATCGCGGCGGGCGAGGGCCTGCGGCTGGTGCTGATCGATGTGCAAAGCGATGCCCTTGACAGCGCGGTGGCCGAGCAGCGCGCGGCGGGCGCGGAGGTTTTGCCTTTTTGCCTGAGCGTGGCCGATGCCGCGGCCATGCAAGCCATGGCGCAGACCATCGAGCGGCAGTGGGGCGCGCCCCACCTGCTGTTTAACAACGCCGGCGTCGGAGCCGGCGGGCTGATCTGGGAGACCTCGCTCGAGGACTGGCAATGGGTGCTGGGCGTCAACCTCATGGGGGTGGTGCACGGCGTGCGCCTGTTCACGCCCATGATGCTGGCGGCCGCCCGCCAAGACCCGGCCTGGCGCGGCCATATCGTCAACACCGCCAGCATGGCCGGGCTGGTCAACCCGCCCAATATGGGCGTCTACAACGCGAGCAAGCATGCGGTGGTCTCGCTCACCGAGACCTTGCACCACGACCTGCAACTGGTCACCACGCAAATTGGGGTGTCGGTGCTGTGCCCCTTCTTTGTGGCCACCGGCATCAGCCAAAGCCAGCGCAACCGGCCGGGGCCATCGGGCAAGCCGACCCTGAGCCAGAAGATAGGCGCCGACATGATGCACAAGGCCGTCCAGGCCGGCAAGGTCAGCGCCGCCGAAGTCGCCCGTAAAACCTTCGCGGCGGTGGCTTCCAATGAGTTTTACATCTACAGCCACCCCAAGGCCCTGGGGTCGGTACATGAACGCATGCGCGATGTGCTGGAGAGCCGACAACCGGCCGACCCCTTTGCCGGACGCGGCGATGTGCGCGAGCAGTTGAAGGCGGCGCTGCGGGGGGAGTAGGCGAGCGCATCTCTTTTTTCGCCACGTCAGCTTGAACACATCCTCTCGGATCAGCCATTGAACCGGCCCTGCTTTAGACGCTGGCCCCTCGGCGGACAGTCTGGGTCGTCCTGTGCAGCGAAATCACGGAGGAGGACTGGCGCAGCCAGTCCGGGGGACATTCGTGGAGCGAGGCGGCCTAGATCGTCCGTCGGTTCCGACACAGCCGGCATTTGAGCGGCTTTACCCTGTGGCAGAATCGCGCGCTCTCAAGCGCGGGCCTGCCGCTGCCGTCCATCACTGTCACCTTCCATGTCCTCGCTTGTTTCCCAAATCGCCCACGAGCTCGCCGTCAAACCCGCGCAGGTTCAGGCGGCGGTTGATTTACTTGACGCTGGCGCCACCGTTCCCTTTATTGCCCGCTACCGCAAAGAGGCCACCGGCGGCCTGGACGATGTGCAGCTGCGCCAGTTGCAGGAGCGCCTGGTCTATTTGCGTGAATTGCACGAGCGCCGGCAGGTCATTCTGCGCAGCATTGAGGAGCAGGGCAAGCTCACGCCGCAGCTGCGCGACGCCTTGGAGGCGGCCGGCTCCAAAAGCGACCTGGAAGATCTCTACCTGCCTTACAAGCCCAAGCGTCGCAGCCGTGGACTGATCGCCCGCGAGGCTGGCCTGGAGCCTCTGGCTGATTTGCTCTGGGCCGACCCCAGTCGCGTGCCCGAGCAAGAGGCGCTGGCTTATGTGTTGCCAGACAAAACAGCTGCGGGTAACGACTTCACCACCGTGCCCGCGGTACTCGACGGCGTGCTCGATCTGCTCAGCGAGCGTTGGTCTGAAGACGCTGCGCTGCTGCAGGCGCTGCGCCAGTGGTTGTGGGAAGAGGGCACGCTGTCTTCGCGGCGGGTGGCGAGCAAGGACGAGCATCATCCCGAACACGCCAAGTTTCGAGACTACTTTGAATACGATGAACCGCTGCACCGAGTGCCTTCGCACCGGGCGCTGGCGCTGTTTCGCGGGCGCAGTCTGGACATTCTGGAGGTCAAGCTGCTGGCGCCTGAAGTGCTGGGCGACAACGGCCGGCCCATCTCGCCGTCTCTGGCAGAGGCCCGCGTGGCCGCGCATTTGCGCTGGTCGCATCAGGGCCGCGCGGCCGACGACCTGATTCGGCGCACCGTCGCCTGGACCTGGAAGGTCAAACTCAGTCTTTCGCTCGAGCGCGATCTGCTGGCGCGCCTGCGCGAGGAGGCCGAGCAGGTGGCCATCGAGGTGTTTGCCGACAACCTGCGCGATTTATTGCTCGCTGCCCCGGCCGGGCCGCGGGTGATCATGGGCTTGGACCCCGGTATCCGCACCGGCGTGAAGGTGGCGGTGGTCGATGCGACCGGGCAATTGCTAGAAACGGCCACGGTGTACCCGCATGAGCCGCGCCGCGATTGGGACGGTGCCTTGCACAGTCTCGAAGGCCTGTGCCGGCGGCACGGGGTGCAGCTGGTGGCCATCGGCAATGGCACAGCCAGCCGCGAGACGGACCGGCTGGCCGGCGATTTGTTGCGACGCCTGGATGCGGGCACCGACAAGGTGATGGTCAGTGAGGCGGGCGCCTCGGTGTATTCGGCCAGTGAATACGCCTCGCAGGAGTTGCCGCAGGTGGATGTCAGTTTGCGCGGGGCCGCCAGTATTGCGCGCCGCTTGCAGGATCCGCTGGCTGAGTTGGTCAAGATCGACCCCAAGGCCATCGGGGTGGGGCAGTACCAGCACGACCTGAACCAAAGCCAGCTGGCGCGCAGCCTCGATGCGGTGGTGGAAGACTGCGTCAACCGGGTGGGCGTGGACTTAAACACCGCCAGCGCGCCCTTGCTGGCCCGGGTGTCGGGCTTGAGTGCGGCCACCGCGCGATCGGTGGTGAACTGGCGTAACACGAACGGGGCGTTTGCCAGCCGCGCCGACTTGCTCAAGGTCACTGGCCTGGGGCCTAAAACCTTTGAACAGTGCGCCGGATTTTTGCGTATCCGTGGAGGCAGCAACCCGCTGGATATGACCGGCGTGCACCCCGAGACCTATCCCGTGGTCGAGCGCATCCTGGCTCATGCCGGCAAGCCCATCGAGCAGGTGATGGGACAGGCCGCGGTGTTGCAGGCCTTGCGCCCCGAACTCTTCGCCAATGAGCGTTTTGGCGTGATCTCGGTACGCGACATTTTGCAGGAGCTGGAAAAACCCGGTCGCGATCCGAGGCCCGATTTCAAGGTGGCGCGCTTGAGCGACGATGTGCACGAGCTCACTGACCTGCGGGTGGGCATGCAGCTGGAAGGGACGGTCAGCAATGTCGCGGCCTTCGGCGCTTTTGTGGATCTGGGCGTGCATCAGGATTGCCTGGTGCATGTGAGCGAACTGTCCGAGCGTTTTGTGCGCGATGCCCGTGAGGTGGTGCGGGTGGGCGAGGTGGTGCGGGTGCGGGTGCTCGAGGTGGACTTGGCGCGCAAGCGCATCGCGCTGAGTCTGCGGCCCGAGGGCTCGGGGGGCGCTTTGCCCGCACGGGTGGGGGCGCCGGCCGAGCGCCGGCCCAGGCCCGGCCGGGGGAGCGATCAGCGGCCGGCCCACACCGCCCTGGCCGCAGCCTTTGCGCGCCTGGGGGAGGGCAAGCGCTGATGAAGGCGCTGCGCCTCTACGCCGGCCCGCTGGCGCTGGCCCATATGCGCCAAGAGGGTCTGCAAGCGCAGGACATTGCCACCATCGCGGGGGCGGCCGGTGGCCCCAAGGGCTTGATCCTGGGGCCGTTGGACCGTTTCATTTTTGGCCAATGGCTGCCCACAAGCGGCCAGGCGGTTGACTTGGTGGGTGCATCCATTGGGGCCTGGCGCCTGGCCAGCGCCTGCCTGAGCAACTGCGTCAGTGCCTTTGAGCGTCTTGAGCACGATTACATCGCGCAGCACTACGAGCTGCCGCCGGGCCGCAAGCGCCCGAGTGCCGACCAGGTCAGCCGCGAATTTGGGCGCAGCCTGCAGTCTTTTTACGGCGGTCGCATCGAGGAGGTGTTGTCGCATCCCCGTTACCGCTTGCATGTCATGACCAGCCGGGGCATCGGCTTGTTGGCCCGGGAGCACGGTGTGCTGACGCCCCTGGGCTATGCGGGGGCTTATCTGAGCAATGCCCTGAGCCGAAGCCTGCTCGATGCCTGGCTTGAGCGCGTGGTCTTCTCCAGCGGGCAGGGCGGCCAAATGCACGCGTTGCCTTTTGCCGTTGGTGACTACCGCACCCGCCAGATCGCCTTGACCGTCGATAACTTCATGGCGGCGGTGCAGGCTAGCTGTTCCATCCCGTTTGCGCTGCGTGCGGTGCCCAACATCCCTGGCGCCCCCCGCGGTGCCTACTGGGACGGCGGTATCACCGACTATCACCTGCACCTTGATTACCGCAGTTCGCGTCCGGGTCCGGGTCTGGTGCTGTACCCGCACTTCCAGCCGCAGGTGGTTCCGGGCTGGCTGGACAAGGCGCTGCGCTGGCGGCACAAGAGCACGCCCTTTCTTGACCGGATGGTGCTGCTGGCGCCCGATCCGCAATGGGTGCAGGCCTTGCCCAACGCCAAGTTGCCCGACCGGACCGACTTCACCCGCTATGCGCAGGACCTGCCCGCACGCATCCGGGTCTGGACCGAGGCGGCGCGCGCCAGCGCGGTGCTGGCCGAGGAATTTGCGGCCTGGCTGCAAAAGCCCGATCTGTCCGAGGTGCGGGCCCTTTAAGTTGCGGGCCGGTCGTCGGCCCGCGGGGGCTTACATGGATGCTTCGAGCAAGGCGTGGTAGTCGTCTCGGCTGGCCAGGCGCGGGTTCGTTTTGTGGCAGTGGTCAGCCAGCGCGCCGTCGATGATGCGTTCAAAGGCGGCGGCTTGCACGCCCAACGCACCCAGGCCCGAGGGCAGACCGAGCCGGGCGTTCATGTCCCGCACCGCCTCAGCCAGATCGGCCGCCGACCCGCCGCTCAGGCCGATGGCCTGGGCCATGCGTGCCATGCGCTGGTCTTTGTGCACCGATTCGGCCTGCGCATTAAAGCGCAGGACTGCCGGCAGAAACATGGCATTGAGCGTGCCGTGGTGCAGCCTGGGATTGACACCGCCGAGGCTGTGGCTGAGCGAATGCACGCAGCCCAGACCCTTCTGAAAGGCCATGGCGCCCTGCATGGACGCACTCATCATGTTCAGGCGGGCCTCGCGGTCCTGGCCGTCGCGGGTGGCTTTCTCAATATGGGCCCAGGCGCGCTGCAGGCCATCGAGGGCAATGCCGTCTGCTGGCGGGTTGAAGGGCGCGGCCATAAAGGTTTCCATGCAATGGGCAATGGCGTCCATGCCGGTGGCCGCCGTCAGAAGAGGGGGCAGCCCCAGAGTGAGTTCGGGGTCGCACAGGGCCACCTTGGGCACGATATGCCAGGAGTGAAAGCCGAGTTTGCGGCCATCGTCCAAAATCAAAATAGCGCCCCGGGCCACCTCGCTGCCGGTGCCGGCGGTGGTGGGGATGGCAATCAGGGGGGCCACGCGCTCGGTGATTTTGGGCGAGCCGCCTTCGATGGTGGCGTAGGTTTTGAGCGGGCCTTCATGGGTGGCTGCAATGGCCACCCCCTTGGCGCAGTCGATGGCCGAGCCTCCGCCCAAGGCGATCAGGCCGTCGCACTGCCTGGCCCGGTAAATCTGCGCGGCGGCTCTCACGGCGGCTTCGGTGGGGTTGGACGGCGTCTGGTCGAACACCGCTGCCTGCGCTTGGCCCAGCGCGTCCAGGGTCTTTTGCAGCAAGCCGGCGGCCTTGACGCCCGCATCGGTGACGATCAGCGGCCGGCTGATGCCCAATCGCTGGCACTCGTCCTTGAGTAGGCGCAGGGCGCCAAAATCGAGCTGGATTTGGGTGATGTACTGAATCAAGGCCACAGTGGTCTCCTGCAAAATCCAGACCATTCTCCGATAAAACCAGCGCGCTTGGCCTATGACTGTCCCGCCCTTGAACCCCGCCAATCTGCTCAGCCCCGAGGCGCGGCGTTTGATCGACAACATTCATCGCGCGCAGCGAGCACCGCTGCACACCCTGGGCGTGGCCCAAGCCCGGGCTTTCTACGAGACCGGGTCGTCGATTTTGGATCTACCGCCCGCCGAGGTGGGTCGTGTCGAGCCGCTGCACTTGAAGGCCCGGGACGGTCATCGCCTGGCCGCGCGGCTGTATGCCCCGGCCCAAGTCTCCCATCCGCCCGTGCTGTTGTACCTGCACGGCGGGGGGTTTACGCTGGGCAGCCTGGCCACGCACGATGGGCTGTGCCGGCAACTGTGCCTGCACGGCCACTGTGCGGTGGTGTCGCTGGACTACCGTTTGGCCCCGGAGCATCGGTTTCCGACGGCGGTTTATGACGCCTGGGACGGGCTGCAAGACTTGAAGGCGCGAGGACTGTCTCTGGGCCTGGACACCAGCAGGCTGGCTGTCGGAGGCGACAGCGCCGGCGGTACGCTGGCCTGTGTCTGCGCCCTGATGGCCCGCGATGCGGGACTGCCGCTGCGCCTGCAATTGCTGATGTACCCCGGGACGACCGCCCACCAGGACACCGACTCGCATCAACGCTTTGGTAAAGGATTTTTGCTGGATCGGGAGACCATCAGCTGGTTCTTTGCCCAATACATCGATGTTGCACAGCGCACCGACTGGCGTTTTGCGCCGCTGCGGGCACAAGAGCACGGCGGCCTGGCCCCGGCCTGGGTGGAGCTGGCCGAGTGCGATCCGCTGGTCGATGAGGGCATCGACTATGCCGATAGGCTGCGCGCAGCCGGCGTGCAGGTGGATCTCGAAATCTATCGCGGCATGATTCATGGCTTCGTGACCATGGGCCGGGCCCTGGCCCCGGCCCGCCAGGCGCACCAGGATGCGGGCCTGGCCTTGCAAAAAGCCCTGGCCGGGCCCTAGGGCGCACACCGCTAAACTGCGGCTTGGCCTGGGGCAGTTGCCCGACACTACAAAGAGCTTTCCATGAAACGACAAGATCTGCGTTTTTTTCATCGCCTGCGCGTCCGCTGGGCCGAGGTGGATATGCAGAAGATTGTCTTTAATGCCCACTACCTGATGTACCTGGATACGGCCATGGGCGATTACTGGCGCGCCCTGGCGCTACCCTACGAGCAGGCTATGCACGAGCTTGGCGGTGACCTTTATGTGAAGAAAGCCAGTGTCGAGTACCACGGCTCGGCGCGGTACGACGATGTGCTTGATGTCGGGCTCAAATGCCAGCGCATCGGCAATTCGTCCATCGAATTCTTGGGGGCGATCTTCAGGGGCGACGATTTGCTCATCACCGGACAGCTGATCTATGTGTACGCTGATCCGACCAGTCAAACCTCCAGGCCGGTGCCCGCGTCGCTGCGCACCAGCCTGCTTGGCTACGAGGCTGGCGAGCCGGTGTTACAGCTGCGCGTGGGTTCCTGGAACGAACTGCAGGACGATGCGATGCGGGTGCGCATCGAAGTCTTTGTGCAGGAGCAGCAGATTCCGCTGGACATGGAGCGCGATCCCGCCGACGAATCGTCCCTGCACTTGGTGGCCTACAACCGAATGGGTCAGCCGGTGGCCACCGCCCGGCTGCTGCCCGCTCAGGCCGGCTCGGCCCGCATCGGTCGAATGGCGGTCAAGCGGGTGCTGCGTCAGGCGGGGCTGGGCTCACAGGTTCTGCAGACGCTGGTGGACGCTGCGCGCAGCCGGGGGGACAGCCAGGTCTTGGTGCATGCACAGAGAGCGGCCGAGGGCTTTTACGGCCGCAGTGGGTTTGTGCCGCAGGGCGAGGGCTTTGAAGAGGTTGGTTTGCCGCACATCGAGATGGTGCGTGCCCTCTAGGGGCGAGGCGCCGACTCGGTGTATTGGCGCGGGCCCAGCAGAACTTCGCGTCGGCTGTGCCCCAGGCTTTGCGGGTCCCAGCTGCGCTCCTCGATGTCGGCCTGCCAGCGGCCGGCCGTGCCGCGTTCGATCAGCATCAGAGTGCTGCTGCGCGTGCCGTAGCGGCCGTCTGCAAAACGCACCCGTACAGCCGATAAGGCCCGCTCGACTTCGGGCGAAACACCGGTGCGCGGCAATTGCTCTGTGGGCGCTGTTTCGGCGTCGGCCAAGGCCGACCACAGGCGCTCGCGCAGAAGGTCTGGCTCCAGCGGGGGCTCCAGGGTGCGGGCCAACTGCTCGCGCAGCTTGATGGTCTTGGGCCAGGCGGTGTCAAGAAAAGCATTGGACAGCGCGTAGACACCGGGTGCCAAAGACCGTTGCTGAATGTGTGCGATCAGCCCTTGCGGCGTCGGGCAGCGGTTACTGACCCAATGCCAGCGTTGCTGGTCCAGGTCGCCGAGCACCAGATTGAAACCCTGGTGGGCCAGCGGATCCAGGGCAGCCATGAAATCGGCTGCGCTTTGATCGCCCTCCAGCCAGTCCAGCGTCAGCTCGCCCCGGGAGCGCGCCGCCTCTTGTGCCTGGGGCTCGCGCACATTGGTCAGCCAGGCGACGCGTCCGTGCTCGCTCAGGCCCAGCCAGGTGCCACCGGCGCGAGCGTCGCGTCCACTGATGAGCAGCCGACCGCGCGGGGAGATCCAGCGCTGCATCGGCAGCGTGGGCCGGTCGAAGTATTCGTCCCGGTTGGAGGCCAGCAGCAGGGGGCGTTTCGGATCTACCCCCAGGGCAAATGCGATCAGGCACATCGCAAAGCTCCGACGGTGCTGCGTGGACTCGGCTCAGAGGTCCTCGAGCAGGGCATAGGGCAGGGGCAGCAGCTGCAAGCTGGGGCCTTCGATGGAGCCCGCATGCAGGGCATAGGCATCGGCCTGGGCTGCAGCGCTGACCTGCATCGAGACAATGGCATCAAAACCCTGGTCATCGGGTCGGGGCGCGGCGGCGGCAATCAGCCCGCAGGCCTGCAGCGGATCGCTGCTCTGGAACACCTCCTGGCCCACTTGCACCGCTTCGCCGCTGTGCACGAGATAGGCGCGCCGCTTGATGTTGCCCCTGAACTGGCTGCGCGCCACCACCTCCTGGCCCGGGTAGCAACCCTTCTTGAAGCTCACGCCGCCCACCGACTCGTAGTTGAGCATCTGGGGTACAAAGGCGTCGGCGGTGGTCGGTCCGACCATGGCAATGCCCGAGCGCACGCTGAGCCAGTGCCAGTAAGCCAGCGGCACCTCCGGCAGCCCGTGGGGCACCGGTGCATCGGCCGCGGCCAGCCAGCACGCGCGGGCCACGCCGGCACCGGGGTAGAGCTGGACCACAATGGCTGCACCCACATCACGCCGACTCCAGGGGGGCGCTGCGCTCAATCCCGGGGCCACCGTCTCGATGGCCGAACCGGTCAGACCGATCATCCGGTAGTGTTGGGTGACATCGCTCAGGCGGGCTTGGGCCCGCAGGACGAACAGGGACAGGCGCTTGACCATGGCCGCCCCGCTGTCGCGCGCGCACAGCAGCAGCACTTGCTCGGCACTGCGCTTGATGACAATAAAGCTGACTTGTAAGCGGCCCTTGGGGTTGCAATAGCCCGCCAGCCGGGCGCCATCGCTGCCGAGAAGCACCACATCCTGGGTCAGTTGGCCCTGTAAAAATGAGGCGGCATCGGCTCCCTGGACCTCGATGAGGCCCATATGTGGGAGCAAGACCTGCCCAGACTGCATGGCCTGATCGGCGGCCGGATCTAAAGTGGCAAGGGACATGCGTCCATTATGATGCCGCTGTTAAGGCCCGCCTGGGCTTGAGTGAAACCCAAACGATTTCCCGTGCGAACTTTGCGCTGGTTGCTGGCGGCGATGGTCTCGGCCGCGGTCCTGCTCGGACTGGCAAGTGCCTGGTGGCTGTTCACCCCCGTCCCGCTGCGCCCCCCCGCTGGAGCGCAGGCGCTTGAGTTGCTGATTGAGCCCGGCAC
>VGHR01000027.1 GCA_016868205.1 Betaproteobacteria bacterium | reverse complement strand
CCTAAAAAAATGGCGGAAATTCGCAGGCAGCCAAAGCATCCAGCCGTCACTGGTCTATGGGGGCACGCCATCGTATGAGCGAGAGGGCGTTCACATTTGGGGCTGGCAAGATGTTGACCGGATCGCTGCCGCAGTTAACTCGGGTCTCCCAATACCCGCACCCACATGAATCTTCTTTTCGTCTGCATGGGCAATATCTGCCGCAGCCCCACCGCCGAGGGCGTGATGCGTCACCGGCTGCAGCAGCGGGGTCTGGCCGACCGCATCGCCGTGGATTCGGCCGGCACCCACAACTACCACCCGGGCAAGCCGCCGGATGCGCGCACGCAAAAGCATGCGGCTTTGCGCGGCTATGACCTGTCGGACTTGCGCGCCCGGCAGATTGTGGAGGCCGACTTCGAGCGATTTGACCTGATCCTGACCATGGACTGGGACAACCAGGCCCTCACCGAAGCGCTGTGCCCGCCGGCCTATGTCCGCAAGGTGCGGCGCCTGGCCGAGTTCTTTCAGCGCCATAGTGAAACCGTGGTGCCCGACCCATACTACGGCGGGCCGGACGATTTCGAGCGGGTGCTCGATCTGGTGGAAGATGGGGTCGATGGGCTGATGCGGCATGGCCTGCAGCGGCTGGGCTTCAGCGGGCCTGACGGGATGCCTTCACAGCAGTAAGCCGCCGAATTTCAGGCTAGATCAGAGCTTCTCGGCTTTGATGACAGTTTTCATGATCTTCTTGCGCATCCATCGATATCCCCGATAGCTTACTCAAGCACCTCAAGGCCCGTGCGGCCCTGGAGGGTCGGACCCTGCGCGATCTGGTGGTGGATTTGGTGGAAAAGGGCTTGAATGCCCACAGCACAGTCGATCCGCAACAGCGTTTTCTGTCCCGACCGCTCGTTCTTCCCCGCCGCGGTCCCATGGCGGTCGATTTGAGCGCCATGAGCGACGCTGATCTGCACAAACTCCTGGACGAGGAGGATGATGACCGAGCCATCGAGCTCATGGCGCGTCGCTGAGGCCAGCGCCAACTGGCGCGTGGCCCGTGGAGATTTGCCAGATGTGAATGTATGGGTGGCCTTGTGCAGCGCCGCGCATCCGTTTCACGCTTCGGCCTTGCAGTACTGGCAGTCGTCCTGTCAATCAGGAACGACTCTGTGGTTTTGCCGCGCCACCATGATGGGCTTGGTCCGTTTGTTGTCTCAGCCCCGTGTGATGGGCTCCAATGTCCTGGATCTGGCGCAGGCCATAGCGCTGTACCGGCAGTGGCTGGCCACCCCGGCCGTCGAGCTTTGGATCGAAGCCCCCGGCGTGGATGAGGCCCTGGAACAGATCATGGCGCGACGCGCCCAAGCGTAGCCTGCGCGCCTGTGGACGGACATCTGTCTGGCCGCCACCGCCCAAGCGGCCGGCCTGCGCCTGGTGAGCTTTGACCGCGACTTCGATCGCTACGGCCTGGAGCGCTGTTTAGTGCTGCCGGCCTCGAGTCCGGGCGCCGCATGAAACAGCGCTTTTCCCGGAAAGTTCAGACCCGCACAAAGTGCGCGCGCGCCGCCTGCACGGTGGCCTCGATGTCAGCGTCGGTGTGGGCCGCGCTGACGAAGCCGGCCTCGTAGAGGGCCGGCGCAAAGTACACGCCGGCATCGAGCATGGCGTGGAAGAAGGCGTTGAACTTGGGCCCGTCGGTGGTCATGACGGTGGCGTAGTTCTGTGGCAGCGTCTCCATGAGGAAGAAGCCGAACATGCCGCCTTGGCTGTCGCCGCAAAAGGGCTGGCCGGCGTCGCGCGCGGCCTGGGTGAGGCCTTGCACCAGGCGCTGTGTACGCGCACCCAGAGCCTCAAAGAAGCCGGGCTTGCTGATCTCTCGCAGGGTGGCCAGGCCGCAGGCGGTGGCCACCGGATTGCCGCTCAAGGTGCCGGCCTGATAAACCGGGCCCAGCGGTGCCAGTTTTTCCATCACGGCGCGCTTGCCGCCAAAGGCCGCCAATGGCATGCCGCCGCCGATGACCTTGCCCAGCACCGTCATGTCGGGCTCAAAGCCGGGGATGAGCTTGGCGTAGATACTTTGCGCGCTGCCCAGGGCCACGCGAAAGCCGCTCATCACCTCGTCAAACACCAGCAGCGCGCCGTGCTGCGAGCACAGCTCGCGGCAGCGCTTCATGAAGGGGACGCTCGCGCGTACAAAGTTCATGTTGCCGGCAATCGGCTCGATCATCAGGCAGGCCAGGTCGGCGCCGTGGAGCTTGAAGGCTTCTTCGAGCTGCTCAAGGTTGTTGTATTCGAGAACCAGCGTCTGCGCTACCACTTCCGGGGGCACACCTGCGCTGGTGGGGTTGCCAAAGGTGGCCAGGCCCGAACCGGCCTTGACCAGCAGCGCGTCAGCGTGGCCGTGGTAGCAGCCTTCAAACTTGATGATCTTGCTGCGGCCGGTGGCCCCGCGTGCCAGACGCAGTGCGCTCATGCCGGCCTCGGTGCCCGAACTGACCAGGCGCACCATTTCCAGTGAGGGAACCGCGGCGATGATGGCCTCGGCCAGTTCGATCTCGCGCTCGGTGGGTGCCCCAAAAGAAAAACCATCGAGTGCGGCTTTTTGTACCGCCTCGAGCACCGCGGGGTGGCCATGGCCCAGAATCATGGGGCCCCAGGAGCCGATGTAGTCGATGTATTTTTTGCCGTCGGCGTCCCAGAAGTGGGCGCCCTGGGCCCGCTGCACAAAGCGCGGCGTGCCTCCCACCGCCCGAAAAGCCCGCACAGGCGAGTTGACGCCGCCGGGGATCACCCTTTTGGCGCGCTCAAACAGGGAGTCGTTCATCGAGGGTTTATTGCTTGGTGGCATGGGGAGGTAGTTCGAAGTGATCGGCCGACGCGGGCCGACTGTCGGTGTCGGTGGCGGGCTCGTTGTCATCGGCCGACGCCTGGGCCCAGAACAGGCGATCGGGAACAAGGTGGCCCATACCCGGCGCGAAGCCAGCGTCCAGGCAGTGATCGAGGTAGCTCAGTGCTTCGGCGGTGGCGGTTTGCAGGTCGTTACCGCTGGCCAGCAGCGCAGCAAGGGCCGCCGACAGCGTGTCGCCGGTGCCGCTGAAGTTGGCGTCGAAATGCTCAAACTTTTCGCTGTAAAGAACCGCTTGTGGGCTGGCCAGCACATTGTCCAAGTAATGTCCGAGCATCGGCATGCCGGTGACCAGGGTGTAGGCCACGCCTGACTCGGCCGCGGCCTTGGCAATGTCGCGCGCGCTCGGGGGTTTCTCACCCATCCAGTCGGGCAGCAGCCAGCGCCAGAGTGTGCTGTGGTTGCCCACCAAAACCGTCGTTTGCGGCAGCAGCAACTCGCGGAAGGCGTCGAGGTAGCTGTCGATGCGGTCGTCCTCCCACCAGGACAGGCCGGGCATGAAGGCGATGAGAGGAAGCTCGGCATAGTCGCTGGCAATTTCCGCAACGGTGCTGATGTTCTCCGGTGTACCCACAAAGCCAACCTTGATCGCCGATACGGTGACATCTTCCAAGGCGCTGCGCGCCTGCTCGGCCACCGCGTCTTCGTCCAAAGCGAAGTGATCAAAAATCTCGGTGGTGTCGCGGCTGTAGGCGCCGGTGACCACCGGCAGGGTATGGGCGCCCGTGGAGGCCATGGCCGCAATATCGGCGGCCAGCCCCCCGGCTCCGCTAGGGTCATTGGCATTGAAGCTCATGACACAGGCTGGACTGCCGGCCTGGCCTTCAGGGGCGGCGGCGGGGTCAGAGAGTTCGCTTGGCATGGTCTTTAGGACGCATCTTCAGAGGCTGTTGCCAGTCCGTCGATACAATCCCGGGCATTCTATTAGAACGCCCTCATTAGCCGTGACTCAAACTTCTGCCTCGACCACCTGGATGTGCCTGATTTGCGGCTGGATCTACGACGAAGCTGCCGGCTATCCTGAAGATGGCATCGCGCCGGGCACCCCTTGGGCCGATGTCCCCATGAACTGGACCTGCCCAGAATGCGGCGCTCGCAAGGAAGACTTCGAGATGGTGCAGATCTGATCGAGGCCCCCCAAGGACCGATCCTTTTGCAGCGCTGGTCCCGGCGCGTCCCCCCGTTGCCGTCAGGGCACGATCCTTTCAACCCGATTTCTTGACAAGCGCATAGCGGTCCAGGGTGCGTGCGCGCGCCTGGTCGTGGGCTACCACCGGCCCGGGGTAGTTCGCGCCCAATTGGACACCAGCGGCCGCCAACTCGAGCGGGGCTGCTTCCCAGGGGGCGTGGATGGCGGTATCTGACAGGCCCGCCAGTTGCGGCAGATAGCGACGGATGAACTTTCCCGCGGCGTCGAATTTGCGACTCTGGCTAACCGGATTGAAGATGCGAAAGTAAGGCTGGGCATCGCAGCCGGAGCTCGACGCCCACTGCCAGCCGCCATTGTTGGAGGCAAGATCAAAGTCATTGAGCTGTCGTGCGAAGTAGCGCTCTCCCCAGCGCCAGTCTATGCCCAGATCCTTGATCAGGAAGCAGGCTGTGACCATGCGCAGCCGGTTGTGCATGTAGCCGCTGGAGTTCAGCTGAGCCATCGCCGCGTCCACCAGGGGGTAACCCGTGCGGCCCTGGCACCAGGCGGCAAATAAAAGGTCGGCCGGCGCGCCGTTTTCCCAGACGATCGCGTCGTACTCGGGCTTGAAGGCCCGCTCGGCCACATGTGGAAAATTGGCCAGAATCTGGGCATAAAAATCACGCCAGATCAATTCGCTCAGCCAAGTCATCGCGCCGGCACTGCCCGCGGCTTGCAGTCGCATGGCCTGGCTGGCCAGCGCGCGGATGGAGATGGTGCCAAAGCGCAGGTGCACGCTCAGATAGCTCGGGCCCTTGACGGCAGGGAAGTCGCGTTGCTTGTCATAGCGGTCGATACGCCCGAGAAAGTCTTGCAGCAATGCTGTGGCCGCCTTTTCGCCGGGGACGATGCCTAGTTGCTGCAGGTTGGTGGGCTCAAAGCCGATGTCATTGAGCGTCGGGACGCGTGCCTGTGGCCCCTCGGGTCGTGCTGTGGCTGCCTTTTCGCCGGGGACGATGCCTAGTTGCTGCAGGTTGGTGGGCTCAAAGCCGATGTCATTGAGCGTCGGGACGCGTGCCTGTGGCCCCTCGGGTCGATCGGCCAGGGCCGCGGCATTCGGCTCGACGGGCCAGGGGCTCAGGTGCCGGTCGCTCAGATTTTTGAGCCAGGCGTTTTTATAGGGCGTGAACACGCCATAGGGTCGGCCTGCCTGGGTCAGCACCTCCTGGCGCTCAAAAACCACATGGTCCTTGAAGCTGTGAAAGGCCACGCCTTGCTGCGACAGCGCCTGGGCCACCTCGGCATCGCGGCCAAGCGCCTGGGGCTCGTCGTCGTGGTTGGTAAATACCGCTTGCACCTGCCAGCGGGCGGCCAGTTCGGGCAGGGCTTGGCGGGCCCAGCCGTGTTCGACCAACAGGCCGGCCCGCTGCCGTCCGTGGGCCGCGCCCAGTTCCCGCAGTCGGGCGTCAAGCGCTTGCAGTGACCCCACAATGAATTCCACCCGTCGGTCGGCCCGGGGGAGTTCGTCGAGGATCTCGCGATCGAGCACGAAGAGGCACAGCACCTGCCGGCAATGGGTCAGGGCCTGGTGCAGGGCGTGGTGGTCCTCGGCGCGCAAATCGCGCCGAAACCAGACCAGGCCGCGTTGATAAGGGGCTTGCATGGGCTCATCTTAGGCCTTCACGGGCGCCGTTACGCTCTGTGCCAACCATCGCCCCTAAAATGGGTCCATGTCCGCCGAGCTCGAAGCCACCAACCTGACGCATCATTTCCTGATCGCCATGCCCGGTGTCAGCGATGAGCCGTTTGTCCGCAGCGTGGTGTACATGTGCGAGCACAGCAATCGGGGTGCGCTGGGGCTGGTGATCAACAAGCCCAGCGACATCAGCATCAAGACTTTGTTTGACAAGGTTGAAATGCCGCTCAGGCGCGACGACTTAAGCGGGCAGCCGGTCTTTCAGGGCGGCCCGGTGCAGGTTGAGCGCGGCTTTGTGCTCCATGAATCCATGAGCACCGGCTCAGACGAGTCGGCCTATGGATCGACCATGAGCATCCCGGGCGGTCTGGAGATGACCACCTCCCGAGATATTCTGGAGGCGCTGTCCACGGGCGCCGGTCCGCGCAAGGTGTTTGTCTCCTTGGGCTATTCGGCCTGGGCCGAGGGCCAACTGGAGTCGGAGATCGGCGAGAACAGCTGGCTGACCGTGCAAGCCGATCCGGCCTTGATTTTCGACACCCCGATCGAACAACGCTACGAGAAAGCCCTGGGTCTGCTGGGCTTGCAAAGTTGGATGCTGTCCTCCGGAGTCGGTCACGCATGAACCCGGGTCGGCTTGCCGATCCGGCGCAGGCCCAGATTTTTCTGGCTTTTGATTTCGGTACCGAGCGAACCGGCGTGGCCACTGGCAATCGGCTGACCCTGACTGCCACCCCGCGCGGCACCATCGCGGCCCGTGGTCAAGCTCGCTGGCCGGCCCTGAGCCAGACAATCGCCCAGTGGCAGCCCGACGCCCTGGTGGTCGGCATTCCCTTCCATCCGGACGGGGCATCGCACGACAACACCGACCGCGCGCGCCGCTTTGTGCGGCAGCTGCGCGGGCGCTTTGGCCTGCCTGTTTTTGAGGTCGATGAGCGCTATTCCACCACCGAGGCACGCGCCCAGGGTCACCAGGACCCGGATGCGGGAGCGGCCTGCATAATTCTCGAGCAGTTTTTTCGGAGTCTTGTATGACCCTCCACTTCCTTCTTCTGGTGTCTCCCCCTGGAGGCCCCCCTTGAGCGCTTTGACCCTTGATGCCGAGGCACTTTACGCTGACTTGCGGCGCGGGGTGCAGGCTTTGCTGGCCGAGCGTGTGGGCCAGGTCGTCCATCTGGTGGGGGTGGCCTCCGGTGGGGTCTGGCTGGCCGAGCGCCTGCAGCGCGATCTCGGTCTGAGCCGTCCCATGGGCGTACTTTCCTCGGCCATGCATCGCGATGATTTTTCCCAGCGCGGGCTCTCGGGCAAGGCCCAGACCCAACTGCCCTTTGATGTCGACGGTGCTCACCTGATCGTGCTCGACGATGTGCTCTTTACCGGTCGCACGGTGCGGGCGGTCCTCAATGAGCTGTTTGACTATGGCCGACCAGCGAGCGTGCAACTGGCCGTACTGGTGGACCGGGGCGGGCGTGAGCTGCCTGTGCAGGCCGATGTGGCGGCCGCGCGGGTCAGTCTGCCGCTCGCCCAGAGCCTGCAACTGGCTCGCGATGCAGCCGGACGGCTGTCGCTTGAAGTGCAGGGGGCTTGAGGCATGCTCTACAAACGCAACCCGCAACTCAACCGCCACGGCGAGTTGATCCATTTGTTGTCCGTCGAGGGCCTGCCCCGCGAAATCGTGCTTCAGATTCTCGATACGGCTGATCGTTTTGTCAGCGTCAACGACCGCGAAGTCAAGAAGGTGCCCTTGCTGCGGGGTAAAAGCGTCTTCAATCTGTTTTTCGAAAACTCCACCCGAACCCGGACCACTTTCGAAATTGCTGCCACCCGCTTGTCTGCCGATGTGATCAACCTCGACATCGCGCGGTCCTCGGCTTCCAAGGGTGAATCCTTGCTGGACACCATTGCCAACCTGTCTGCCATGGCGGCCGATTTATTCGTGGTAAGGCATAGCGAATCGGGCGCGCCGCATCTGATTGCCCGTCATGTGGCTCCGCATGTGCATGTGGTCAACGCTGGCGACGGCCGTCATGCGCACCCCACCCAGGGTTTGCTCGACATGTACACCATCCGGCACTACAAAAAGGATTTTTCTCAGCTCACCGTGGCTATCGTCGGTGATGTTTTGCATTCGCGGGTGGCCCGGTCAGACATCCATGCGCTTACCACGCTCGGCTGCCCGGAGGTACGGGTGGTCGGCCCGCGGACCTTGGTGCCCTCGGATCTGGCCGAGATGGGCGTGCGTGTGTGCCATACCTTGGAGGAGGGGTTGCGAGGTGCGGATGTGATCATCATGCTCAGGCTGCAAAACGAACGCATGAGCGGCGCACTTCTGCCCTCGAGCCAGGAGTTTTTCAAGAGCTTTGGCCTGACCCCCGAGCGCTTGCAGTGGGCCCGTCCTGATGCGATCGTGATGCATCCTGGGCCGATCAACCGCGGTGTGGAGATCGATTCGGCGGTCGTCGATGGGCAGCAAAGCGTCATCCTGCCGCAAGTGACCTTCGGGATTGCAGTGCGTATGGCCGTCATGAGCCTGGTGGCGGGGAACGAAGCATGAAGATCCTCATCAAGAACGGCCGCGTCATCGATCCGGCCTCCTCCTACGACCGGGCAGCCGATGTGGCCATCGAGGCCGGCAGGATCCTGGCCCTTGGCGCGATACCGGCTGGCTTTGAGGCCGATCGCATCCTTGATGCCAGCGGTCTGGTGGTGGCCCCCGGGCTGGTTGATTTGGCCACCCGGCTTGGAGAACCCGGACATGAGCATGAGGGCATGCTCGATTGCGAACTCGCTGCGGCAGTAGCCGGTGGCATCACCAGCCTGGTCTGTTTGCCCGACACCGACCCGGTGCTCGACGAGCCCGGTCTGGTTGAGATGCTGCGCAGCCGTGCCGAACGCCGATCGGCAGCCCGTGTTTTTCCCCTGGGCGCTTTGACGCGTGGCCTCAGGGGGGAGGTTCTCACCGAGATGGTCGAGTTGACCGAGTCCGGTTGCATTGGATTTAGCCAGGCCGAGATCGCTGTGCACGACACTCGCGTCTTGCAGCGGGCGATGCAGTACGCGGCCACCTTCGGTCTGGCGGTCTGGTTGCGGCCGCGCGACCCCTGGTTGGGCAAGGGCGTGGCAGCCAGTGGTCCCCTGGCCACGCGTTTGGGCCTGTCGGGCGTATCGGTGGCTGCCGAGACAGTGGCCTTGCACACCTTGTTTGAGTTGGTACGCAGCACCGGGGCGCGCTTGCATGTCCTGCGCATCAGCAGTGCTGCCGGCGTCCGCTTGGTACAAGCGGCCAAAGCCGAGGGCCTGCCGATCACCTGTGATGTGAGCATCCACAACCTGCTGCTGACCGACAACGACATTGGCTACTTCGACAGCCGCATGCGCCTGGATCCACCGCCGCGACAGCAGCGCGATCGGCAGGCGCTTAGCCAGGCCCTCAAGGAGGGCGTCATTGATGCGCTGGTGTCTGACCACACCCCAGTCAGCGATGACGACAAGGCCTTGCCCTTTGCGCAAGCCCAGCCTGGCGCCAGCGGACTTGAATTGCTACTGGGGCTGGCCTGCAAGTGGGGCCAACAGGAAGGGCTGGAACTGCCCCAGGTCCTCTCACGGCTGACCTGTGATCCCGCCCGGGTGATGGGCTCGGCGCTGGGGCCCCTGAGGGAAAGCTGCGGCCGCCTGCGCGTCGGGGGCGTGGCCGATCTGTGCCTGTTCGATCCCGCTGCGCAGTGGGCCGTCGAGCCTCAGGCTCTGCGCAGTCGAGGACGGCATTCTCCCTTTGCGGGTCACGCCCTGCCGGCGCGGGTGCGTTGGACCGTGGTGGGCGGCCGCATCGCCTTCGAGGGCTGAGCATGCTGGGCCTGCTCGGACGACCTCGGGTGTTGGGGCGTTTGGTGCGTGTTCTCTGGCAGATCGTGAGCGGTTTTTGGATCATCCGCTTGCAATTCACGCGCCTGGAGGCGGGCCAAAGGCAAGAGCATGTACAGCGCTGGGCCAGCCGGATGCTCGCGGCTCTGGGTATCGAGCTGCGTCGCCAGGGCCCGCCCCTAAATGGTGGGCCGGTACTGCTGGTGGCCAACCACATCTCGTGGCTTGACATCCTGGTCTTGCATGCAGCGGGCTACTGCCGATTCATCTCGAAGGCCGATGTGCAGCGTTGGCCCTTGATCGGCTACATGGCGCGTGAGGCGGGGACCTTGTTTATTGAGCGCGAGTCGCGCCGTGATGCGCACCGGATGGTGCACTTCATGGTGGAGCGTCTCCGGGCTGGCGATGTGCTGGCCGTTTTCCCGGAAGGCACCACCGGAGATGGTCTGGCGATCAAGCCCTTCCATGCCAACTTGATCCAGGCCGCCATCCTGGCCGATGTGCCGGTGCAGCCGGTGGCCCTGCGTTTTGTCGATGGTCCGAGCGGCCTGGTCAGCCACGCCCCGCGTTTTGTTGGCGACGACACCCTGGTTGGGTCGGTGCTGCGCACTCTGGCGGCTCAAGGCGTGCAAGCCCATGTGTTGATTGGCCCGCCCGATCGACACGCGGGTCGCGACCGCAGGCGTTGGGCCCAGGACCTGCGCGAGCAGGTCCACGCGCTGAGACAGACTCCGCAGCGTCACTGAAATTCCAGTTAGCGGGACAGCCTCGTCCTGCGTTCAACTTTATCGCGCGTGTTGGGTCGGGGCCCACCGGGCCCTCCTTTTTGTCCTTGCGAACCCAAAAACCTAGCGCAAAGAAGTTCACTGACTGTCTGCCCTCGTCATTGGCGAATCAGCGCTTGCTTCGTCTCGTTATGAGCGATTAATTTTTCGCTTCGTTTTGTCAAATCTTGCAAAGAGAATTGATTTTTTAAGACATCGACACAAGAATTCGCCTTTTTTTGAATTGAGGGCGGTCTATGAAGTTTTCGATTCGTGCAAGTTGCATGGGGAATCTGCTGAGGGCAGCGACCCCGGGCCGCTTGCATGCAGTTGCAATTTTGGTTTTGGCCTGCTGCGCGGCCCCGGTGCATGCGCAGCCCCACCTTGGCGCCGCGCTGCAGGCCCAGTCGTCGGCGGTAGAAGCCGTACTCACCCAGATGCTGGTGACCTTTGAAAACGGCAGTGAGGTGCTCAAGCCGATTAACGGGATCAAGCCCGGTGATCTGATCGAGTACCGCGTGGTCTACATCAATCGAAGTACCCAGCCGGTCAGGGATGTGCAGGCCACGCTGCCGATCCCCCAGGGCCTGGAATACCAAGCGCGCTCGGCTCAGCCATCGCAGACGGTTGAGGCAGCCGTTCGCGGCGGCTCCTTCGGGCGCGAACCCTTGATGCGTAATCTGGCCAATGGCAAGACACAAGCTATTCCCACCAGCGAATACCGAAGCCTGCGTTGGTCAATCCCACAGATCCCCGCCTCGGGCAGGGTTGAAGTGCAAGCACGCGCACGCGTGTCCTCGGTCACATCCCTTCCGTCCAGCGAACCGGCCATTGCGGCCACGCGCTGATCTCTTTTTTTAGATTTACACCTGTATGTCACTCGTACCCAGTTGCCGCCTCGCCGTCCACAGGCCCCTCCTGTACTGCGCTGCGTTCGCTTTTTTGTTTTGGGCGTTTCTTGCCACGGCGCACTTTACCGGTCCCTTGCTGCCCCAGTCATCAGGCAGCGTGCTCTATCGCGTGAAGATCGATTGACAGGTCGGCGTACTCACCGACGCTATGCGTCGCCCGGTCTAAGCAGCCGCACCGGGGTGGGTCCGTCGGCAAAGAGCGCGTCGTTTCGGGGATCAGGCGCGTTGGAAGGTCACCACATGGTCGACCTGGGCGCGTATGCCTATCCATTCGCCCAGGGTGTGGTCATGGTGGCTGGGCACATGGGCCATCACCGTGTGACCACTGGCCAGGCGCAGCGTATACAGAAACTCCGATCCGCGGAAGGCCTTGCGGATGATTTGCGCCTTCACCGGGGCATCGTCGTCATGAACGATGTCATCGGCACGCAGCAGCACATCGCATTGCCCACCCTCAAAGGCGCCGGGCAGGGGGCATTCGGTTACATCACTCAGGCGTCCGACGGGCGTATCCACCACGATCTGCCCCTGAACTTCATGCAGGGTGGCCGGGGTAAAGACGCCGTGACCGATGAAGTCGGCCACAAAGCGGGTGGCAGGCCGGTGGTACAGGCTGTAGGCCTCGTCCCACTGGTGCAGCCGGCCTTCGTGCATCACGCCGATCAGGTCGCCGATGGCAAAAGCTTCGAGCTGGTCGTGGGTGACGAAGAGCGCGGTGGCTCCGGCCGCCTTGAGGATGCCCCTGAGCTCATGGGCCAAGCGCTCGCGCAACTCGACATCCAGATTGGAAAAAGGTTCGTCGAGCAGAAGCAGCCGGGGCTGGGGCGCTAAAGCGCGAGCCAGAGCCACCCTCTGCTGTTGGCCACCGGAGAGCTGGTGAGCGAACAGCCGCCCAGCCCGCTCCAGACCGACCAAGGCCAGCACTTGGGCCACCCGGGCCTTGCGCTCGGCGGGTTTGAGCCCCTGCAGACCGAAGGCCACATTGGACCCGACATCGAGGTGGGGGAAGAGCGCATAGTCTTGGAAC
Source organism: Betaproteobacteria bacterium (assembly GCA_016868205.1). GTDB lineage: Bacteria > Pseudomonadota > Gammaproteobacteria > Burkholderiales > Burkholderiaceae_C > Polaromonas. The sequence continues at coordinate 19,347 of VGHR01000027.1, read as the reverse complement.
ACCATGCCAATTCGACGCGCCTCCGCTGCGATGTGCTTGCCGGGTTGGCTGACCGCCTCGCCACCCAAGCGAATCTCGCCGGTCTGCGCCTGCTCCAAGCCGGCAATGGCCCGCAGCAGCGTGGTCTTGCCACAGCCGGAGGGACCAATCAGCACCCCGATGCCCCCCGCCGGTAAGCCCAGGCTCACCGATTCCACCGCCGCGGCTCGCCGGCCGGGGTAGCGCACAGTCAGTTCTGACACTTCGAGAAACATGGGCCGATTTTACGGCCAGGAAAAGCTAAATGCGTACAATTCGCATTTACAAAGTTCGGTTCGGATTCAATCTGGCGCCAAGTTTTTGCGGCCATGCCGCAGCCCTCTCATGAGCTCGCGCTTTTTCTCCCAATGCCTGTTGGCCGCGCTGGTGGTGCTTCTGAGCCTGCCGGTGTTGGCCGTGCTGGCGTCTTGGCTGGAGCTGGACCGACAGGGGTGGGCCTTGCTGGCGGGTATGGGCTCTACCGTGCTGCCGGGCTATGCCATGACCTCCCTGATTCTGTGCCTGGCGGTAGCCCTTGGCGTGACCGTCTTGGGCGCTGGTACAGCCTGCGCGGTGGCCCTGTTCGATTTTCCGGGCCGGCGGGTTTTTGAGTGGGCGCTTTTGCTCCCCTTGGCGATGCCCGCCTATGTGGTGGCTTTTGCCTACACCGACTTTCTGCAGTTCGCCGGCCCATTGCAGAGCTTCCTGCGCGCCGGCCTGGGTCTGCAGGGCCGATTGCTGCCCGATGTCCAGAGCCTGTGGGGGGCGGTGCTGGTCTTTACCGTATGTCTGTATCCCTATGTGTATCTGCTGGTGCGCACCGCCCTGGCCGAGCGCGCCGTCAATCTCATGGAGGCGGCTCGTCTGCTGGGTGCCCCGCTGCGCCGCCGTTTGTTGCAGGTGGCTCTGCCGCTGGCGCGGCCGGCGATTACGGCCGGCGTCGGCCTGGCGCTGATGGAAACGCTGGCTGACTTTGGTGCCTCAAGCTACCTGGGCATACAGACCTTTACCACCGGTATTTACAAGGCTTGGCTGGCCCTGGATAACCGTGCGGTGGCTGCGCAACTGGCCACGGTCTTGCTCTTCTGGGTGGCCGCCTTGCTGGCCATCGAGCGCACCGCCCAGCACCGGCTGCGTTTTGCCGACAGCCGGGGCGGGGTCCGAAGTGGCGCGGCTGAATCGCAGCCGGTGCGGCTTCAGGGCGCGCAGGCGGTGCTGGCTTGGCTTGTATGCGCCGGTCCGATTGCCCTGGGCTTTTTCCTCCCGGTTGTTTTCATGGTGCGGCCTCTGGTACAGGGATGGGGGCAGTGGCATTGGGACTCTTTTTTGGCCTGGTCCTTCAACAGCCTATGGCTGGCCGGACTGACCGCCGTTTTGGCCACCGCATTGGCGGTGTTGCTGGCCTTTACTGCCCGCACGCAGGTGCGGGGGGTGCATCGCTGGGCCTCGGAACTGGTGGGCCTGGGGTATGCGATTCCCGGCGCAGTGATTGTGGTTGGACTGCTTTTGCCGCTAGGCTGGCTGCAGAGCCTGGTGCCACAGTGGCCTCTGGCCGGCTGGCTGACCACGACCTCGGTCGGATTGGTCTGGGCGTATCTGGTGCGCTTTTTGGCGGTGGCGTTGCAATCGGTCTGTAGCGGTTATGCGCGCATTGCGGCCAGTCTGGACGACAGCGCGCGCATGCTGGGGGTTTCTGGCCGCGCTTTGCTCTGGCGGGTACACGCGCCGCTGCTAAGGCGCGCCACGGCCGCCGCAGGACTGCTGGTGTTTGTCGATGTCATGAAGGAGCTACCCGCCACTTTGGTGCTGCGTCCTTTTGACAGCGACACCCTGGCCGTGGTGGCCTACCAGATGGCTCGCGATGAACGGCTGGGGGAGGCGGCACTGCCGGCGCTGGCCTTGGTGGCCGTCGGTTTGCTGCCCGTCCTGTTGATCAGCCGGACCCTGCGTGCGTGCGAGGAACCGCGGCACTGATCCGGTGGCAGGGTCTCCGAGTTACTTTTTGGGTCGGTTGAACCAGTTGGCCAGCCAGAACAGGCCGAACACGCCCAGCATGATCAAGAGGATGTGGTGAATTTCCATGGTGTTTTCCTTGTGCCTACGGGCCGGGGATTTGTCGAACAGGATGAGATTGTCCCGGTGTCGGGATACCCGTTGCAGGGGCTCGGTTTCGTGCCAGGGGCGCCATAGCGGCCACGGTGGCTGCCAGGAGTATCAGTTCCAGCCCATAGACGCTGGTGTAAGCGGCTGTCAGCCCGAGAGGCTCGCTCAGCACCTGGCGCATCAAGCCGCCCAGCGCCATCGCCAAGCCTGCTGCTGTGGCTTGCACCGAGCCCCAGGCCCCTAGGGCCAGGCCCACTTCCTCTTTGGCGGCGTTCTGCATGGTGGCGGTCAGGGTGCCGTGAGCGAACAGCCCACCCCCCAAGCCAATGAAAAACGCGCCAGCTACAAACAAGGCCGCAGACTGCGCTGGGGCGGCGGCTATCACCAGAGCAAATGCAGGAAGGCCGACCCAGGCGCCCATCATGGCCATCCGGCAAGGGTCTGCGCCACGCCCAAGCACTCTCGAGGCAATGCCAAATCCGATCAGCCCGCCCAGGGCCAGGGTGGCGGTCAGGAAGGTCGTGTGCGCCACGCTCAGGGACAGTACTTCACCGCCGTAGGGCTCGAGAAGCACATCTTGCATGGTAAAGGCCATGGTGCCCAGGCCCACGCCCCACAGTCGCCGGCGGGCGGCTGCATCGCGGGTAAATCGTTGCCAGGCCTGAGAAAAGCTCTCGCCAGCTTGTAGCTGCCCCCGTCCTCGGCTGCGCGACTCTTGCTTCCAGAGGGCCGCCACATTGAGCACCAGGGTCATGATGGCTGCGGCCTGAATGACCTGGATCAGCCGTCCTGGGCTGTAGTCGGACAACAAATCGCCAAAAAAAAGTGCGCTGAACATCATGCCGACCAGTTGCATCACATACATCAGGCCCACGACTTTGGGCTGCGTCTGCGGCGGGGCCAGGTCGGTGGCCAGGGCCAGACCCGCCGTTTGTGTGGTGTGCATGCCGGCCCCGACCATTAAAAAAGCCAGGGCGGCTCCGATCTGTCCCACCCAGGCCGGCGCTTGGGCCGACTGTCCGGCACCGGCAAGCACCAGAAGGGCAAAAGGCATGATCGCAAAGCCGCCAAACTGGATCATGGTGCCCATCCAGATGTAGGGCACGCGCCGCCAGCCCAGTTCGCTGCGGTGGTGGTCGGAGCGAAAGCCGATCAAGGCGCGAAAGGGTGCGGCCAGCAGTGGCAGGGCCACCATCAGGGCTACCAGGCCGGCTGGCACCTTGAGCTCCACAATCATTACCCGGTTGAGCGTACCCACGAGCATGACCACTGCCATGCCGAAGGAAATCTGGAACAGCGACAGCCTCAGCAGGCGCGACAAGGGCAGGTCTGCGCTGGCGGCGTCAGCGAAAGGCAGGAATCTCGAGCCGAGGCGGACCCAGCTGGTCACCCATCGACGGTGGGTTGGATTCATTGAGTTGCAAATGACCGATCATCCCTGGCGGGACGATCGGTCTGGCTTGACGAGCCGACTACTTCTTCGCCGCAGGTTCTGCCGCCGCCGGCGCCGCAGCGACAGCCTTGGAAGCTCCCCCGTTGAGGAAGTTCTTCACCCAGGTGGTGTTCAGCGTCAAGGCCAGATGCACGCTGAACGATGCAATGGCCACGGCCGCGATGAACATCGGGATGCCCACTTGGGGCCGGACAACCGTCCACATTTTTCCGTAGATCATGGCGCCTCCCTTACTTGAGCCAGGGTGAATAGATGAAGGCCAGCAGATGCGCGAGCGCGGCAATCATGCCGAAGATCTGCGTGCCTTGGATGAGATTTCGATGAATCTCCTCCGATTCGGCCACGGTCAGTCCCGTTGGCCCTACCTTGTCGTGGTCAGACATGGTGTTTCTCCTTGCAAGAAGACGTGCTGAACCCGCACGGGGTATCCGCGGCTGGCGCCGCGAATGAGGTGAACTGGGCAGTTCATTGTGTCATCATAAAATGACATATAAATAAATCAATTTAAGTTGACATAAAAGACGGATCAGTGAAAACCCTAGGTTTTGGCGTGCGGGAGAGGGGGAGGGGGCCGATCCAGCCTTGAGAAGCTGGTACCAGCAACAGGAATCGAACCTGTATCTAGCGCTTAGGAGGCGCTCGTTCTATCCATTGAACTATGCCGGCGGCAGCAGGATTGTAGGTTGGCGGGCGCTGTGCCCGGGCGCCTGGGCGCTGTGGCGAAGTATCGCTAAAGCCACACACTCGACTCGGTCAGCAGCCGGTCGCTCAGACCTGATGGCAGGCGATCTGTATGCCCTGGAACTGGCGCAGGGCCGGTCGCTCGGTTTTGCAACGCTCGTCGGCCTGTGGACAGCGGGGGTGGAAGGTGCAGCCGCTAGGTGGGTTGAGCGGATTGGGCACCTCGCCTTGCACCGGTGTTCGGGCTTTTGCACCGGTGTTCGGGCTTGACCGGTCTGGTGCATTTTGGGGATGGCCTCCAGCAGCATGCGGGTGTAGGGGTGCCGCGGCTGCTCAAACAAGGTGCGCTTGTCGGCCAGTTCCACCAGCCGGCCCAGGTACATCACGCCGACACGATCGCTGACATGACGCACCACCGCCAAGTTGTGCGAGATGAACAGATAGGTGAGGCCACGGCTGCGCTGCAGATCCTTCATGATATTGAGCACCTGAGCCTGCACGCTCACATCAAGGGCCGAGGTGGGTTCATCGCAGACCAGGAACTCCGGGGCGGTGGCCAGGGCACGGGCAATGGAGATGCGCTGACGCTGCCCGCCGGAGAACTGGTGCGGGTACTTGCCCATGTCCTGGCCCGACAAGCCTACCGATCGCAGCAGGTCGGCCACCCGGTCGTTGAGCTCGGCCTCCTCGCTGATCAGTCCATGCTCGCGCAACGGCTCCCCGACGATGGCCTGTACCGTCCAGCGCGGGTTGAGGCTGGCGTAAGGATCCTGAAAAATCATCTGGATGCGCTGGCGGATGGCCCGTGCATCGGCTGAACGGTAGGCGGCGTGGGCATCCTGCCCGTCAAACTGCATGGACCCGCGCGTGGGCTGGTACAGACCGACCAGCAGTCGCGCCACGGTGCTCTTGCCACAGCCCGACTCGCCGACCAAGGCCAAGGTCTGACCGCGCTCGATTTCAAAGCTGACGCCATCGACGGCTCTGAGTAACTGGCGTGGCTTGCCCTCAAGCACGCGGTTGAGCCAGGGCGCCGAGACATCGAAAGTCATGGCCAAGTCCCGGGCCACCACCAGGGGTATGTTCTCGCTCATGCGGTCACCTTCTCATGCAGCCAGCAGGCGGCCTGGGTTGCACCGGCGAGCATCAATTCGGGCCGCTGCCGGCTGCAACGATCCAAGGCCTGAGGGCAGCGCGGGTTGAAGGCGCAGCCAGCGGGGATGGCATTGAGCCGCGGCATGGCGCCTTCGATCTGATTGAGCTTGTGACGGTCGCTGGCCATGTCGGGGATGCAGGCCATCAGGCCGCGGGTGTAGGGGTGGGCCGGTTGCTCAATGACTTGGCGCACCGGACCGATCTCGGCGATGCGTCCTGCGTACATCACCGCCACCCGGTCACAGGTTTCTGCAATCACGCCCATGTCATGGGTGATCAGCATGACCGCAGCGCCTCGGTCCTTGCACACCTTTTTGAGCAGGCTGATGATCTGCGCCTGGATGGAGACATCCAGCGCCGTGGTGGGTTCATCGGCCACGATCAGCTGCGGCTCTGCGGCCAGGGCCAGGGCGATTACAACCCGCTGGCGCATACCGCCAGAGAACTGGTGCGGATAGTGGTCGATGCGCTGTTCGGCCGCAGGTATGCCCGTGTCCTGCAGCAACTCGATCGCGCGCTGGCGCGCTTGGGCCCGGCTGACAGGCAGGTGGGCCTCAATGGTTTCGGTCAATTGCCGGCCCACGGTGTAGAGGGGGTTCAACGATGTCAGGGGGTCCTGAAAGATAGCCCCGATCTTGCGGCCTCGGATATGGCGCATCTCATCGGTGCTCAGGTGGTCGATACGCTGGCCTTCAAGCAGGATCTGGCCGCTGGCCACCCGCCCGGGGGGTTCGAGCAGCCCGATGATGGAAGCGCCGGTGAGCGACTTGCCTGCGCCTGATTCGCCCACCACACCCAGGATTTCACCTGGGGCGATGTCAAAGGAGATATCGTCCAGGGCCCTGAGCGTGCCGCGGCGGTGGGCAAACTCCACCACCAGATTTTTCACTTGCAGCAGACTCATCGCAACCTCGGATTGAGTGCATCGCGGAGCCAGTCGCCCAGCAGATTGACCGACAGCGCAATGAGCACGAGCATCACGCCGGGGAAGATCGTGATCCACCATTCGCCAGAGAACAGGTAGTCGTTGCCGACCCGAATCAAGGTGCCCAGCGAGGGCGATGTCGGCGGAACGCCCACGCCCAGGAAGGACAAGGTGGCCTCGGTGATGATGGCGGTGGCCACCTGAATTGTGGCCAGCACCAGCACCGGCCCCATCACATTGGGCAGCACATGCCGGCCCATGATGCGCATCGGCGCCACGCCCGTCACCCGGGCTGCCTGCACATATTCTTTGTTGCGTTCGACCAAGGTCGAGCCGCGCACGGTGCGCGCGTACTGTACCCAGCCAGTCAGTGTGATGGACAAAATGAGCACCCCGAACGCCAGGGACTCATGGGCATTGGGGAAGAGCGCGCGCCCGACGCCCGCAATCAGCAGGGCCACCAGGATGGCCGGGAACGACAGCATGACATCGCACAGGCGCATCAGGAAGGCATCGAGCCATCCGCCCCGAAATCCGGCCAGCAAACCCAGACTCACCCCGACCAGCACCGACAGGATGACCGAGGCCAGGCCCACCACCAGCGAGATACGCGAGCCATAGATCAGGGCCGAGAGAATGTCGCGCCCCTGGTCGTCGGTGCCCAGCAGAAACTTGGTGCTCCCCCCAGAGAATGTCGCGCCCCTGGTCGTCGGTGCCCAGCAGAAACTTGGTGCTCCCCCCCTCGATCCACGCCGGCGGCAGCCGGGCATCGCTGAGCTCAAGGGTGGCCAGATCAAAGGGGTTGTGCGGGGCGACCCAATTAGCAAAAAGCGCGCTGATGACACAGACCAGCGCAATGCAGGCGGCCACCATCGCCGTCGGCGAGGATTTGAAGCTGTGGCCGACATCGCTGTCGAGCCAGCGGCGCAGAAATGCAGTCATGGTCGCAATCGTGAAGCCGTTATCAATAGGCGTAGAAAAGGTTCATGTTTGGCCTCAGTGCGACTGGGATTTGTCCACGCGAAGACGCGGATCGACTGCGAAATACAGCAGGTCGACAATCAGATTGATGACCACGAAGATCAGAGCGATCAAGCACAGGTAGGCGGCCATGACTGGGATATCGGCGAAGGTCACTGCCTGTATGAACAGCAGGCCCATGCCGGGCCACTGGAACACCGTTTCAGTGATGATGGCAAAGGCAATCAGCCCCCCCAACTGCAAGCCGGTGATCGTCATCACGGGCACAAGGGTGTTTTTGAGGGCGTGGCCAAAATGGATGGCTCGGTTGGGCAGTCCGCGCGCGCGCGCGAACTTGATGTAGTCGGTGCGCAGCACCTCCAGCATCTCGGCGCGCACCAAGCGCATGATCAAGGTCAATTGGAAGATGGCCAGTGTCACCGCTGGCAGGACGATGTGCTGCCAGCCTTTGGCGGTGAGCAGCCCGGTGGTCCAGGTGCCAAACTTGACCACCTCGCCGCGACCAAAGCTGGGCAGCCAGCCCAGCATCACTGCGAAGATCAGAATCAGCAAAATTCCGATCAGGAAGGTGGGCAGCGACACACCCAACAGCGATATCGTCATGAAGACCTGGCTGGTGAAGGTGCCGCGTCGCAGCGCGGCATACACCCCCATAGGGATGCCTATGGCCAATGCCAGAAGGGCGGCGGCCAGAGCCAGTTCGAGCGTGGCGGGAAAGCGCTCGACGATAAGGGTCGACACCTTGGTGCCCTGACGCAGACTCAAGCCAAATTCGCCTTGAACCGCATTCAACAGGAAATGCACATACTGCACGAAGAAGGGCTGATCCAGACCCAGGTCGGCCCGCATTTGTTTGATCTGCTCTGGCGTGGCGTCCTGGCCAAGCAGGAAGACCACCGGATCGCCCACATACTGAAACAGCAAGAAGGCGATGAAAGCCACCGAGGCCATGACCACGATGGCCTGCAGCAGGCGTTGAACAATGAAAGCGAGCATGAGGCGATGGCTGCGCCCAAGCGCAGAAAAAACCCGTCGTCCCCGAGAGAACGCCAGGCGGGGCTTGGCGATGGATCAGTTGACCTGAATCAGGCGCCAGTCTAGCCGGTTGTCGGCGCGGTGCACCACATCGACATTTTTCTTCATCGCCCAGGGAATGATTTGGTTGTGCAAGGGGATGTGCGAGACGGTGTCGTTGGACAACTGCAAGCCCTCAGTCAGCAGGCGGTTGCGCACCGGCAGGTCGGTCTCGACCTTGATCCGGTCGACGACATAGTCCATGCGCGCGTTGCTGTAGCGGCCCACGTTGTAGTTGCCGTCCCCACCGGTTCCGACACTGCGGGTCAGTGACTGCAGGCTGTAGAGCGCATCAAAGGTCGGCACGCCCCAGCCCAGCATGTAAATGCTGGCCTCGTAGCGTTGGATCATCGGGAAATAGGTCACCAGCGGCAGCGTGCGAAGTTTGGCCCTCACGCCCACCCGCGCCCACATGGCGGTGATGGCCTGGCAGATTTCCTCGTCGTTGATGTAGCGGTTGTTTGGACAGGCAAAGTCGACCTCAAAGCCGTTGGGATAGCCGGCCTCGGCCAGCAGCTTTTTAGCCGCATCCTGATCGAAAGGCAGACGCTGGTGCACCTTTTCTGTCCAGCCTGCAACCTGAGGGGCCACCAGGGTGCCGGTGGGCTGGCTCAGGCCGCGCATCGTGACCTTGTTGAGGTTGGCACTGTCGATGGCCTGATAGAGGGCCTTGCGTACGCGCAGGTCCTTCAGCGGATTTTTCCCCTTGATGTTAGAGCCGGGTAACTCATCGCGGAACTGGTCCATGCCGAGGAAGATGGTGCGGTTCTCCACGCCGTCGAGCACCTTGAGGTTGGCGTTGCCGCGCAGCCGTGGCAGATCTTGCGGGCTGGGGTCGAGGACAAAGTCGACCTCACCGGAGAGCAAGGCCGCGATGCGGGTGGCCTCGGCCCGGACCGGGGTGTAAACGATTTCGGTGACATTGGTGGGGATGCTGCCCCAGTAGTTGGGGTTACGCACCAGCACCATACGCTGATCGGGTTGCCACTCCTTGACCATGAAGGGGCCGGTGCCCATGGCGTTGCGGTGGGCGAAGGTCTCATCCTTGGTGCGGATGTCCTTGGGTTCGGTGGATCGGTTTTTCTCGGCCCAGGCCTTGCTCATGATGCGCAGCTCGGTGAGCTGGTTGATCAGCACCGGGTTGGGGTCCTTCAGAAGGATGTCTATGGTGCTGTTGTCGACCTTGACCACCCGGTCTATGCCTTGGGTGTAGATCTGGTAGTTCGAGGTACGGGCCATGGCCCGGGTGATGGAGAACACCACATCGTCGGCGCTCAACAGCGAGCCATCGCTGAATTTGACGCCCTGACGCAAGGTAAAGCGCATTTGCCGGGGCGAAAGTTCGCGCCAGGCGGTGGCCAGTTGCGGCTCGGCCTTGAAGGTTCTGCTGTTGTAGTACACCAGCGCGTCATAGATGGACGCATGCACGCCATTACCCAGCGCATTGTTCTGGGAATGAATGTCCAGGGTCGGGATGTCGCTGGCGCTGGTCCACTTGAAGGTCTTGGCCTGCAGGCCGGCAGCGCCCAAGGCGAGCGCGGCGCAAAGGGTAAGCAAACGCAGTTTCATGGGAGGTCCATCAGAAAGTCATGGTTAGACCCTCAGTATGCACCCGCGCGCAAGGCCGTCTTATTCGGGGATTCCCCTGATTTACGGCTCTGGACCTGATACGGCCGGTGATAAAGCCCGGACTGCGAGCCTAGCTGCGGGGGGCGACCTGACCGAGGTCGAGCACCGAGTCGACCACCGTCTTGCTGTCGTCGGCAATGAGCAACAGGTCGCCCTCGACCTGGACATAGCTGTGTCCTTTGGGGGCAGCACCCAGGGCCTCCAGCAGCCGCGGCGGCAGGGTCTTGGTGCTCAGGTTGACCGGCAGCGGCTGCCCGATCTTCCAGGCTCGGGTCGCGGTGGGTGATTCGCAGCGGCCGTTTCTGAGGACCAGATCGGCCGGGCAGGCGGCACTGCCCCGGTTGGCGGTGAAGTAGTCTTGTACGGCTTTGCGCAGGGCGGGGTCGAAGTATTTGCCCGGTTCGGGCGGCTTGGCCGCGCCCGCCTGCGGGCTGCTGCTGGCCGCAACGGCCACCGGCACGGCCACCACTGGCGCAGCCTGTACCACGGCCGGGGTGCCCGGGGCCACCACCGGCGCCGGTCGCGGTGCCAGATCGCCGGCGCGTATCGTCTCGTTGGTGGCCGCCGGCCGAGGCGGTGCGCCAAAAAGCTGGGCCAGTTGTTCGGGCTTGTTCTTCAGGCGGCTCTCCAGAGCGCCCTCAATCTGCGAGCTCAGTTGCAGCGAATCGGCGTTGCCCAGCCAGTTGCTGCGGTTGGCATAAAGAATGCGCAACTGGTCTTCGGTGCAACTGCCCCCGTGTCGGCGCAGCCACTCGCTGGCCTTGGCGGCGCGCTCCTTCAGGTCGTGGGTGTTGAGCGCCAGGGCGCGGAATTCGGTGATCAGGCAGTTGGGCGGCGGTTCGGCCGGGCGGGCCGCTTGGGGCCGGGCCGCCGGCCGCGCAGGCGGCGTCTGCGCCTGCGCAGCGCCGGCTGCCAGCAGCAGCCCAATCAGTGCGGTAGGTAGAAAAGTGGATCTCGTGCGCATAGCGTGTTGCAGGTCAGGGTCGAACCCCGGCCTGCCTCCAACAGGTTTAGGTTTATCGGCATCAAACCCCGGGGCTTGAGCCGGCGCACGGGGTTCGGGCCTAAACGCTCTCGACCCGGATGCCCTGCGAGGCAACCACCTTCTGCCAGTCGCCAAAGTCTTGAGCCAGGAAGGCGGCCAGTGCGGCGGGCCCCAGGGTGGAGGGTTCGAGTGCATCGGTCTTGAAGCGCGCTTGCACATCGGGCAGCGCGAGCAGCCGGGGCAGGGCCTCGTGGAGCCGGTCGATGATCGGCTGGGGGGTTCCCCGAGGGGCCACCAAGCCAAAGTAGTTGCTCACATCAAAGCCCGCCAGCCCCATGTCCACCATGCTGGGCACATCGGGTAGCGCAGGGGTGCGCTTGGCGGTGGTCACTGCCAGGGCTTTGAGTCGGCCATCGCGGACGAAGGGGGCCAGCGCCGGAATGGTGCCGGTCAAAACATCGAGCTGGCCGGCCACGAGGTCGACGGTGGCCGGGGCGATGCCTCGGTACGGAATGTGGGTAATAAAAACCCCGGTGCGAGCCTTGAGGCTTTCAAGCACCAGGTGGTTGATGCCACCGGCTCCGGCTGAGCCGTAGTTCAGGCGGCCCGGACGGCTGCGGGCGTATTCCACCAACTCACGCAGATTGGACACCGGCAGATCCTTGTTGCAGACCCACAGCAGCGGCCCCTGGGCCACCATGCTGATCGGCGCAAAGCCACGCACCGGGTCGTAGCCGGCCTGAGGCAGCACCGCCGCCACGGTAGTAAACGGTGCGGCGATGAGTAGCAGGGTATGTCCATCCGGGGCGCTTTGGGCCACATGCTGCGTCCCGATGGCACCGGATGCGCCGGCGCGGTTGTCGACCACGAAGCTGGCGCCCAACAGTTCGCCCAGCTTTTGTGCCAGCAGGCGTCCCATGGCATCCGTCCCGGCCCCGGGGGCAAAGGGCACCACAATCCGAACCGGTCGTTGTGGCCATGCGCCTTGGGCCAGCGCGGGCAGGGCCAGGCTGGCGCAGCCGGCCAGGGCGACTCTTCGGGTAAGGCGAGTGGTCATAGGCGGGGACGCGCTGGACGCATCTTGAAACAAGGAGTCGTCATGATGCCCTCGTTTTTTGACAAGTTGGTGAATTGCACGAAGGACTGTCTTTTTTTCGCCGTCTTTGCAGGTCGGCCCGGGCCCCAAGTGGCCCTGGGCGCCTACTTGGTCAGCAGGCGCATCGCCTCTTCGAGGCCGCGCAGGGTCAGGGGAAACATGCGCTGGTTTACCAGTTGCTGCATGATGGCGATGCTTTGCCGGTACTGCCAGACGCCCTGAGGCTCAGGGTTGATCCAGGTAAAGCGCGGGAAAGCCTGGGTCAGGCGTGCGATCCACTGCGCTCCAGCCTCCTCATTGTTGTATTCGACGCTGCCACCGGGCTGCAGTATTTCGTACGGACTCATGGTGGCGTCGCCCACGAAAACAAGTTTGTAGTCCTTGTTGTACTTGCGAATGATGTCCCAGGTCGGGAACTTCTCGGCAAAGCGGCGGCGGTTGTTCTTCCACATGAAGTCGTAGACGCAGTTGTGAAAGTAGTAGAACTCCAGATGTTTGAATTCGGCTCGAGCGGCCGAAAACAATTCTTCGACCCGTCCAATGTGCTCGTCCATGGTGCCGCCCACATCCATGAGTAGCAGCACTTTCACATTGTTGTGCCGCTCGGGCACCATCTTGATGTCCAGATAGCCCGCATTGGCTGCTGTCGAGCGTATGGTGTTGTCGAGGTCGAGCTCATCTGGACTGCCCTCGCGGGCGAAGCGCCGCAGCCGGCGCAGAGCCACCTTGATGTTGCGCGTCCCCAGCTCTTGGCCGTCGTCATAGTCTCTGTAGGACCGCTGGTCCCACACCTTGACCGCGCTCTTGTTGGCGCCCTTGCCGCCGATACGAATGCCCTGAGGGTTGTAGCCGCCGTTGCCGAAGGGAGATGTGCCGCCGGTGCCTATCCACTTGCTGCCGCCTTCGTGCCGCTCCTTCTGCTCTTCAAAGCGTTTCTTGAGCGTCTCCATCAGTTCATCCCAGCCCATCTTCTCGATGCGCGCCTTCTCTTCAGGACTCAGGTTGAGCTCGAGATTTTTACGCAGCCACTCCAGCGGCACTTCACGGCTGAAGTCAGCCACCATTTCTACGCCCTTGAAGTAGGCTCCGAAGGCACGATCGAACTTGTCGTAGTGCCTCTCGTCCTTGACCATGACCGCCCGACTGAGATGATAGAAGTCGTCGATCTTCCACGCACCTTCCCCTTTCATGTGCGGGTCCGATGCCGGGCCGACCACACCGGCGCGCAAGGCCTCAAGCAGGCTGAGCAATTCGTGCACTGAGACCGGCAATTTGGCCGAGCGAAGGGTGTAGAAAAAGTCGATCAGCATGTCTGCTCACTCCGCGCGCCTCGCTCGAGTCGTTCGAGCAGTCGCTGTTGTACCGCCGGCCACTCGTCACGCGTCAGGCTGTACATCACGGTATCACGGATGGTGCCGTCGCGCCGCATCGCGTTGCGGCGGATCACCCCGTCCTTGCGCGCCCCGAGCCGCTCGATGGCGGCCTGCGAGGCGAAGTTCAGGCAATCGGTGCGCCAGCCGACCACCGGGCATTGCAGGGTTTCGAAAGCATGGCGCATCAACAACCATTTGCAGGTGGTGTTGACATGGGTGCGTTGCCATGACTTGGCATACCAGGTGTAGCCGATTTCCACGCGCCTGACTTCCGGCAGGATGTCGTGATAGCTCGAGCAGCCAATGATCTGGCCGATGGTCTGCTCAATCACGACAAAGGCCAGCCGGCTGCCCTGCTCGCGTAGCCGCAGGGCTGTTTCAATGTAGCTTTGGGTCTGCCCGGGGGCCGGGACCGAGGTCACGCGCAGTTCCCAGAGTTGTCCGTCGGCAGCCGCTCGCGCCAATCCGGCCTCGTCCTGAAGTTCTAGGGGCCGCAGCAGCACGCCGTGGGCCGAGAGTTCCACCGGCGCGGTCAGCTTGAGCAGGTCGTCAGTAGCGGTCATCTTCATCTCGAATGCGTTCTGCCCAACGCCGGGCCAGCCTGCGGCCCAGTCCGGCGCCCAGGCCAATCAAAATCACCCCGCCAAGCGATGGCACGCTCAAGCCCGGGGCAAACAGGTCCAGGCCGCTCGACTGGCCGACACCCAATCCGCCGAGAGCGCCCAGTCCAAAGCCCAGCGCCTGGGCCAAGCCGGTCCATCGTGGAGGCCGATCCGACGGCATATTGCCCGCCCCGATCCCCGGTGACGCACGCGGCTCAACGGTTGCGCTGGTTCATGAAAACCAGCTTCTCAAACAGCGTCACATCCTGCTCGTTTTTGAGCAGGGCGCCCACCAGCGGCGGCACCGAGACTTTGTCGTCCTTGCTGTGCAGGGCTTCGGCCCCGATGTCCTCGGCCACCAGCAGCTTAAGCCAATCGAGCAGCTCAGAGGTCGAGGGCTTTTTCTTCAGGCCGGGCAGGCCGCGCACATCGTAGAAGGTCTTCATGGCGGCGCTGAGCAGTTCCTGCTTGAGACCGGGAAAGTGCACATCGACGATTTTCTTCATCGTCTCGGCCTCGGGGAATTTGATGTAGTGAAAGAAACAACGACGCAAGAAGGCGTCGGGCAGCTCCTTTTCGTTGTTGGAAGTAATGAACACCAGGGGACGATGACGCGCCCTGACCAGCTCGCGCGTCTCGTAAACATAGAACTCCATACGGTCGATTTCGCGCAGCAGGTCGTTAGGAAACTCGATGTCAGCCTTGTCGATTTCGTCGATCAGCAGAGCCACAGGCTGCTCGGCAGTGAAGGCCTGCCAGAGCACGCCCTTGACAATGTAGTTGTGGATGTCCTTGACCTTGGCCTCGCCCAATTGGGAGTCGCGCAGCCGGGACACCGCGTCGTACTCGTAGAGACCCTGCTGCGCCTTGGTAGTCGATTTGATGTGCCATTGGAGCAGGGGCATGCCCAGGGCTTGTGCCACTTCCTCGGCCAGCATGGTTTTGCCGGTGCCCGGCTCGCCCTTGACGAGCAGTGGCTTCTTGAGGGTGGCGGCTGCGTTGACGGCCAGCTTCAGGTCGTCGGTGGCCACATAATATTCGGAACCTTTGAATTTCATGGCGTGTAATCGCTTTAGAGCTTGGATCGAAGGACGGCCATCGCTGTCAGGACGGGTTCAGTTTGCCCCGTTGCTGCTGGCTATAATCGTACGGTTTTTCCCGACTGAACTTCCGATTGTGCGCTCAAAATGTTGAAGCTGTTCTCCGCGATTTGTGCCGCTTTTGTCTCATTTGGGACGGCGGCAGTCTGGGCCCAGGATATCAAAGGCGATGCCAAGGCTGGTGAGGGCATCGCAGCCATGTGCATAGGGTGCCACGGCATCAAGGGCTACCAGGCCAGCTTTCCCGAGGTCTATCGCGTGCCGATGATTTCGGGGCAGAGCGCCAAGTACATCGTGGCTGCCCTGAACGCCTACAAGAAGGGCGACCGCAAGCATCCCACCATGCGGGCCATCTCCGAGTCCCTGACCGACCAGAACATGGCTGATCTGGCGGCCTTCTACAGTGAGCACGGACTGCCCGGCGGCAAGTCGGTGGCCCCCAAGGACTCCAAGCCCGCCAGTCCGGCTGTCGCCGCTTTGCTGGCCAAGGCGAACTGCGCGTCCTGTCACGGCGCCAATTTCAGTGCGCCTATCGATCCGTCGTATCCAAAAATCGGCGGCCAGCACGCCGACTACCTGTTCGTGGCCCTGAAGGCCTACAAGAAAGACGCCAATCAGATCGTCGGTCGTAACAACGCCATCATGTCCGGCTTCGCCAAGCAGTACACCCATGCTGAGCTCAAGCAGATTGCCAACTACCTGGCCGCGCTGGAGGGCGATCTCAAAGTGGTGCCGCAAAGCCGCTTTCGTTGATGGCGCCACGCTCATCAAAAAGCCCGTTGATCCAACGGGCTTTTTTGTGTCCCTCGCATCCCTCAGTCGCGGGTCGCGCGGCGCTGTACGCAGTCAAGGTAGGCCGCGCCATCGGGCGGGCGGCCGGCGCGCTGACTCTCCCAGATCATGTGAGCCAGGCATTCCATCGCCTCATGATGTGCCTCGTGCAGCGATTGCCGCGCCGTCAACAGATCCACCGCCTGTCTGATTCCGCGCGGTTGATCGATCGAGCACTGCTCGCTGATCGACAGATGCAAGGCCAGGTGGAGGAAGGGGTTGGTACGGGCCTCGTGCGCTTCTTTCATCGAGGCCAGTGCTGCAGCTTCGTCGGCCAGATCGGCAAAGTATTGCGGATGCTCGGCCACCCACTGGGACGCCAAGGTCTGCAGCGCGTCCATGGGTAAACCGTCGCGATGCCGGGCATAAACATCGCAGAAAAATTTGCGCACATCGGCTTGCGAGGGGCTGAACATGAGGCAAGCTTAACCGGCCCGGGCTTCTTCAGGCCTGTTTGGCTGACAGGAGGGCGGAGATGGTCGCAGCCGTCTGGCGCAACTCAGGCAGCATGCTCTCTTGCATCTGCCGTGCTGATGTGCGGTTGACTTGTCCGCTGATGTTGAGCGCCGCCACCGCCCGGCCGCTGCGATCGCGCAGGGGGGCAGCCAGTGACACCAGGCCCTCCTCAAGCTCCTGATTGACCAAACACCAGCCTTGCCGGCGCGCCAGCCTCACCCGAGCCAGCACCTCCTCGGGCTCGGTCAGGGTGTGCCGGGTCAGGGCGCGACGGGGGCTGCTCGCAATCACTTCGAGGGCGTGCTCGTCGTCCAGGTCAGCCAGCAGCATACGGCCCAGCGAAGTGCAGTAGGCCGGCAGCCGCGAGCCCACACCCAGCCCGATGCTTAGGATCTTGTGCGTCGGCACCCGCATCACATAGACGATGTCGCTGCCTTCGAGCACCGCGGCCGAACACGATTCGCCCACCCGCGCGGCCAGCGCCTGCATCGCCGGCTCGGCCAGATTCCAGATCGGCATGGATGACAGGTAGGCAAAACCCAGGTCGAGCATCCGCGGGGTCAGGCGAAACAGGCGGCCATCGCTATGCACATAGCCCAGGGTTTGCAAAGTCAGCAGGATACGGCGGGCGCCGGCTCGGCTCAGGCCGCTGCGCACGGCCACCTCGGTCAAGGTTTGTGCGGGCGCTTCGGCGCAGAAGCAGCCGATGACCTTCAGTCCACGCGCGAAGGATTGCACATAGCTGTCCCCTGGACTTGGCGTCAACGGGGGCTCGGCGCGTCGCTTGGCAGTTGGGGGGCGTGGGCTTGCCATGGGGAGCTTGGGTCGTTTAAAATTCATTATACGAACTTGTGTTCGTATGTCGAACAACTGTGTTTGCGTTTCGTCCATCTCTGGCGGCTTAAAGTGTTCTCTCGGCTCAGACAGCAACCATGATCAACAAAATTGCGCCCAGCATCGAAGCGGCTCTGGCGGGCTTGCAGGACGGAGCCACGGTCTTGATCGGCGGCTTTGGCACCGCCGGTATTCCCAACGAGTTGATCGAGGGTCTGATCGTGCAGGGTGCGCGCGATCTGGTTGTGGTCAACAACAATGCCGGCAATGGCGATTCGGGCTTGGCCGCTTTGCTCAAGGCCGGACGGGTGCGCAAGGTGATTTGCAGCTTCCCGCGTCAGACCGACAGCCATGTTTTTGACGGCCTGTATCGCAGCGGCCGGATCGAGTTGGAACTCACCCCACAGGGCAATCTGGCTGAACGCATTCGCGCTGCCGGGGCAGGCATTGGCGCATTCTTCTCGCCGACGGGATACGGCACCGAACTGGCGCGCGGCAAGGAAACCCGCGAGATCAATGGGCGTATGTATGTGCTGGAGACGCCCATCCACGGCGACCTGGCCCTCATCAGGGCTGAGCGCGGCGACCGATGGGGCAATCTGATGTATCGCAAGGCCGCGCGCAATTTCGGGCCGGTCATGGCCACCGCTGCGAAAAAGACGGTAGCCACTGGCCACCGCTGCGAAAAAGACGGTAGCCACTGTCCACGAGGTGGTGGAACTCGGTCAGATGGATCCGGAGCACATCGTCACGCCCGGCATCTTCGTCAGCCATCTTGTTCAGATTCCCCGCGTGGCCACCCAGGCCGGCGGCCTCAAGAAGGCGGCTTGATCATGAGCTACACACCACGCAGCAAGGATCAACTGGCCCAGAGGGTGGCGCGCGATATTCATGAGGGCGCTTATGTGAATCTCGGCATTGGCCAGCCTACCCTCGTGGCCAACCACCTGCCGGCCGGTATCGAGGTGATCCTGCACAGCGAAAACGGCATCCTGGGCATGGGTCCGGCCCCGGCTGAAGGCCAGGAGGACTACGACCTGATCAACGCCGGAAAGCAACCGGTCACTCTGCTGGCCGGCGGCGCTTTTTTCCACCACGCCGACAGCTTCGGCATGATGCGCGGCGGTCATCTCGATATCTGCGTACTCGGAGCGTTTCAGGTCAGCGCGACCGGCGATCTGGCCAACTGGAGCACCGGTGAACCGGGGGCGATACCGGCTGTGGGCGGCGCGATGGATTTGGCCATTGGCGCCAAGCAGACCTGGGTCATGATGGATCTGCTGACCAAGACCGGACAGTCCAAAGTGGTTGCCCAATGCACCTATCCCTTGACCGGTATCGGCTGCGTCAAGCGCATTTACACCGACCTGGCCACGCTGGAATGCTCGCCGGCTGGGCTGCGCCTGATCGATCTTGTCGATGGGCTCAGCCATGCCGAACTGCAAAGCCGGGTGGGGCTGCCCATCGCGGCCTGAGCTTTGACACGCCAGTCCGATCCAGGGCGTCGATTTTCTTAACCCTTGAACCCATGAGCTTGAGATGAGACCCGCTTTTATTTGTGACGCTATTCGCACCCCCTTCGGCCGTTACGCAGGGGTTTTGTCCGGCGTGCGCACCGACGATCTGGCCGCCATTCCCATCGCTGCGCTGATGGCACGCAACCCTGGGGTCGATTGGCAGGCAGTCACCGATGTGATCTACGGCTGCGCCAACCAGGCCGGCGAGGACAACCGCAATGTGGCCCACATGGCCAGTTTGCTGGCCGGCTTACCCCTGGAGGTGCCCGGAGCGACGCTCAACCGTCTGTGCGGATCGGGTCTGGATGCAGTGGGGACGGTCGCGCGCGCCATCAAGTCCGGCGAGGCTGGCCTGATGATCGCCGGCGGGGTGGAGAGCATGAGCCGAGCGCCCTTTGTTATGCCCAAGGCTGAGAGCGCGTTCTCGCGCGCCAATGCGGTGTACGACACCACCATCGGCTGGCGCTTTGTCAACAAGCTCATGAAGGAAAAGTACGGCGTTGATTCGATGCCTGAGACTGCAGAGAATGTGGC